>UQAX01000018.1 GCA_900539145.1 uncultured Blautia sp. | reverse complement strand
AGACACAGGGGGCAAGCATTGGAGACTTGCAGAATGGGATTTTAAGTGAAGAAAATTATGAAAATCTATTAAATCTTTCAGGAACAGGGGTAATGGGAAGCATTGAAATTCCGAAAATTAACGTAGATATTCCAATTTATCACGGAACGTCAGAGGAAGTATTAGCAAGTGGTGTGGGACATTTTCAGGACAGCAGCCTTCCCGTGGGCGGGAATAATACGAGATGTATTCTTACCGGACACAGGGGATTGCCAAATTCTAAACTGTTTACAAGGCTGGATGAGTTGGAAAAAGACGATCTTTTTTTTATCAGTACATGTGGGGAAACTTTAGCATACCGCATTACCGAAATAGAAGTAGTAGAACCGGAGGAAGCAGAGCTGCTGGAAATTTTACCGGAAAAGGATTTATGTACCTTAATAACCTGTACCCCTTATGGGATTAACACACAGAGATTGATTGTAACAGGGGAACGAGTTCCCTATGAAAAAGTGGAATATGACAGTATTGAGAAAAAATTACCATCTTTTCGGGAAATTTTCTTTTTGCTGTTGCCGTTTATTTTTATTGTAGCCGGATCAATTTCTTTTTTTAGGAGGACGAGATATGAGAAAAAGAATGAGAAGTAAAATTCTGCTATGTCTAACTGCAATCCTTTTATTTGCATTTAGTATACAAGTATACGCAAATGACAGTAATGCTTTGGTAAACCACGAAGGAACAGAAGGCGAAAACTCCCTCATGGATGAAAAAGAACTGGAAAAGGTAAATGTAGAAGGAAAAGGCAGCATTAGCGTAGAGCTGACAGAAGGAAGAAAAGGTACATCAAGGGAAAAGGTAGAATTTTCCTGTACCAAAGTAGGAGAAATCGTGAAGGGAGAATATGTAATGAAAGATGAGTTCTCTGCTTCAGGTATTGACTTAAATGCAATCGAGTCAGCAAAAGACATGGAAGAAGCTGCGGAGAAGCTGGCTGCTTTAGATTTTTCAGCAGAAAAAGTGTTGTTGACAGATAAAGATGGAAAGCTCTGCTTTCAAGATTTACCGGTGGGTGTATATTTTTTAGAGGCTACGAATACGGCAAAATATGAAAAAGTAACCCCATTTCTGATTTCCATTCCAACCTTTGATGAAGCAGAGGGAGAAATGAACTATGACATTAAGGTAATTCCGAAACATGAACCAGAACCGGGAAGGATTACAACGGACTCTCCCGGAAGACCGGGAGCTCCGCAAACCGGATTAGACAGTCCTATTTTGAAATATTTTGCCGGAGCATTGATTATTGTATTGCTTTTGGTAGCCCTTAATGTAGGAACGAAAAAAACAAAGAAAAAAGAATGAAAAAGCTGATAAATGTAATATTGACATGCTGCCTTTTCCTGTTTGTGGCATTAGGGCTAAAAGAGCTATTGCTGTTTTTAAATGCAGAAGAAAATAGTGAAACCTTAAAGGAACAGGTTGTAAAAGTCCCAGCCGGTAATCAGGAAGAAGTGGATGCAGATGATCCATTTAATCGATACATTGACTTTGAAGCATTAGAAAAGGTTAATAGTGAGATTAGCGGCTGGCTTTATATACCGGAAACAAAGGTAGATTATCCTGTGCTGATAGGAGATACGGATCAGGAATATTTAAAAAAGGATTTTCGAGGAAAAGCAAGTGCTTTAGGCTCTATCTTTGCCTTTCAGAATGTGGAATTAAATCAGGATTTCCATGTTTGCTTATACGGGCATAACATGATTTCCGGACAAATGTTTGGTGGTCTGAAAAAGTATAGAGATACGGAGTATGCTGCATCTCACCGAACAGCTTATTTTTATACAAAAGAGAGAACGAAGGAATTAGAGTTGATTTCGGTTTTTCAATGTGAAAATACAGATGAAATCTTTGAGCTGGAAGAAAAAACATGGGAACGCAGCAAGGCAGAAGAAATTATAAGCAATTTAGAAAAAAGAAGTTTCGTTGATTTGGAAACTTCAGATGAAGAAAAAGAACCGGCACAAATTTTTACGCTGGCAACGTGTCATGGCAGAGCTGGTGGGACACACAGACTAGTGTTAAATTTTGCTTTAAAGAAAGAAAAATTTGTATTGCAGTAAAGATACAAAGAAAGGAAAGCGGGAACAGAAGCGTCCTGCAAAGAGAAATGCAGAAAAAATATTATATATACTGTGGTGAAAATAAGAAAGAAGATTATATTGAAAAATTAAGGAAGTATTTTATTTACACATCCTCTGCAATGCAGGATGCAACAGATATCTTATGTATTGGCTCGGTAAGTAGAGAAGAAAGAAAAAAGCTTATTCTTTCAGGAAAGCCTATTTATTATGTGAATAAAGATTTACACCCTCTTTTCATGCGGGAAATTTTTCAGGATTATTTATAAGACTAAGGAAGAAAATAATGAGAAAACAACTGAAAAGGATACATTTGAAAAAAAGTGTGTTTTTAGAAGGATTTGTTGTAGTATATATAGTTCTTCTGATTGCATTTTTTACGTCAAAGGAATGGTTTCCGAAAGACGGAAAATTGATACAGGCTACACCAATAGGAACAACAACAACTTTTGCAGACCGTGATTTTACCTTGAAACGCTGGGATTATGCGCCGAAGCAAAAGATGATGGAATTGGAGTTTCAAATTTTAAATCACAGTACGGATGGGATTGAAAATTTGTATTATGAAGCCGTAGATCGAAAGGAAGGGAAGCTGGAAGTAGAAAAAATCTATGAAGCAGATAATCTTACGATTATCCGGATCAACAATGTTCCGGATAAATTTAAAGAAATCTCTTTTCGAATTAAACTTACACAGGATGCAGAAGAAATGTTAAAATATTTTACAAACAAAAAAGCTGTAAATCATGTGGAAGAAATTAAAGATCATTCGGAGCAGCAATATCTAATTAACAGGGAAGAAATGGATATTGCAGAATGTGAAGCAAAAATAGAAGAAAACAGAAATGCGATTGCAGAACAGGAAACAAAAATAAACAATGCGAACGAACGTATCAACTCTTTGCTGGGTGCTAAGAAGTATCAAACCGAAGAAGAACAGTTAAATACGGATATCTTGATACAGCAGCTAGAAGCGGATATTGTTGCATATCAGGAAGCGATTGCAGATTTCGATAGTGAGATTACAGAATATGAGGCAAAAATAGAAGAACATAATAAGAAAATAGAAGAATATAAGCAGGGAGAACAGGAGTAGGAATTATGCTACCAAGCCAGAAACAGATTGATTTTGTAGAGGATATGGCAAGATATCTGAATATTGAATTACCGAATATGACAGACCGCAGAGCGGTTGTCGCTTTTATCAACCAGCATAAATATGAATTTTATAAAAAAAGAGATAACGATATTCGTGATCGGATTATAGAGGAAATCGATATTCAGGACTTTGCACAGGAACTGGGATATCACGTAAGAAGAATAGGCAGATATTTTACGCTGGAAGAATATGACAGTGTTCGAATTGATCCACAAAAGAAACGTTTCTGGCGAAATTCCCATCCGGGTGCTGGTAGTGCAATCGGCACCGGTGGGGATGTGATTGATTTTGCGGTGATGTTTGCCAATATGGATATGCACGAGGCTCTCACTTATTTTACAAATAGAGTACAAAGAAGCATAAAGCAAGGACCGGCAAGAGAAAAACAGACATGGAAGAAGCAGGAGACTGAGAATGTTAAGCTGCAGCTTCCAAAAAGAGTAGATAATATGAGACGTGTATTTGCTTATCTTACAAAAATTCGTATGCTTGATAAAGAAGTAGTTCAATTTTTTGTCGATGAACAGATGCTTTATCAGGATGTTTATGGAAATTGTGTCTTTGTAGGATATGACGACAGCAAAGCTCCGGTATATGGTTTTTTAAGAGGGACAAATACAGAAAGAAAATACATTGGAGACTGCATGGGAAGTAATTATGAATATGGATTTTATTTAAACTTTGATGCAGAAAACCTTATTATTGCAGAAAGCGTGATTGATGGTATGAGCATCATGAGTCTTTTAAAAAAGCAGGGAAGGGATTTTAAAGCATACGATTATCTCTTTTTGTGTGGTTCATGCAAATACGAAGCACTCATAAACCATTTATTAAGGAAACCGAAGAAGAAAGTCTATATAGCCGTAGATAATGACTATGCAGGGCATTTAAGTGTAGAAAAGATAAGAGAAGCCTTGCAGTGCCGAAAAATTGAAGCGGAAATTATAGAACGTCTCCCGGCAAAGGAAGAAACAGATTGGAACGAAGCCTATCAGGAGGCGCAGATGTATGGAACAATTCAAAATTTAAGATTTTAGCTAGAGGGAAATATGATTATATTTATTGGTTCAGCAGAAAAAGGTTATTTTGCGGAAGAAATCGCAGAAAAAAAAGGAAAAGAATTTGCCTATGTAAAATCAAACAGCCGGATAGAATTACAGAAGACCGAGATTTTGGAGCATCAGGGTGTAGAGTATATGATTTTTGATATTCAGCAATATTTGGACTCAGCTGAAGAAATTGCAAAACAAATTATTACAATTCGTAACTGTAATAATGCAACAGTAATTATTTACGCATCAGGATATATGCTAAAAAATAAAGTTCTGGTAGAGCTGTGCAAGGTTGGCATCAAGAATTTTATTATTGGCGTAACGCTAACAGAAATGAAACAGCAATTAGAGCTGGCTTTAGCAGGATATTATGAAGCAAATGGATTTGAAGAATTGGAAATTATTACGTTACAGGAGCAGGAAGAAGAACGGAGACGAGAAGCAAGCTATAAATTGATTGGTGTTGCCGGTGCGATGAGCCGAATAGGGACTACAACACAAGCGTTACAGGTTGTAAAATACTTGCTCTATAAAGGATATAAAGCCTGTTATATTGAGATGAATGATACAGGATATGTAGAAAATGTTGCTGCCTTTTATGATTGTGAAAATGTAGATGAGGACATGGGCGAAGTAGTTTTTATGAACGTTCATCATTTTTATAGGCAGGATAAAATTTCTGAAATTTTAAAACTGGGATATGATTTTTATGTTTACGACTATGGAGTTTGTGGCAGTCAAAATTTCAATCGCACGTCTTATCTGGAAAAAGATATACGGCTGGCTTGTGTCGGAGAAAAAGTTTCAGAGGTAGTCTATACAACAACGTTGATAGAAAATGAATTTTATACGGATATTTATTATTTGTTTATCCATGTACCAGAAGCAGACCGAAAAGGCTTAAAAGAGTCCATGAAAGATAAGGAAGAAAGGATATATTTCCCTTGTTATTCTCCGGAAGCGTATGAGTTTGCAATCGATAATCTTCTCATTTATGAGGATATTATACCTTTGGATAATAAAAGTAAGGATATCCCACAGAGAAAGAGTATACGAGATATGTTTAAGAGGAAAAAGAAGAATGGCAAAGCTTAAAAATGGAATTATGGATAATATCCTGAAAGAAAAAGAGGAGCAACAAAAACAAGAAGATTTAAGGAAAAAATATCAGGTAGACGACAAGGAAGTAATGATTGTCGAAAAAAATAACATGATAAAATTTTTTATACGGGTAATAGGTGGAGTGATCAGGATTGCGGCAACAATAATAATTCTATTGTTGGCCGCAATCGGTCTATTAACCCTTTTGTATCCGGAAATCAGGGTGGAGCTTGTTGCTGTGTTAGAGGAAATTTATAAGCAAATTCAAATGATGTTATAGAAAGGAAAGAAAGAATGGAAAAAATTTTAAAAGATAATGTAATTGTTGGATATTATGGGGATAAAGCAATCGTAGAAACAGAATACGGGGATTTATATTTTTTTGACTGTGAAAGAGATTTAATTCCGGTTGGAAGTGTTACGGATGCAGAGCTAGAAACCTTAGACAAGCTGGATGCAGCTATGAAGCAAGAAATTTTAAAACGCTTTCAGGAGGAATGACATTGGAAAAAAATTGGGCTAAAAAAGCAGAGGAAAATAGGGAGTTTGCAAGAAAAAAGATGGAAGAATTTGCAAAGTCCTATCAGGAAAATCCGGAGACGATAGTAGAATACCTAAGATTTTCAAAAAATTTCTATCAGTATTCACAAGGGAATACTGCTCTTATTTATCAGCAAAATCCTCATGCAACCTTTGTAAAATCGTTTGCTGGATGGAAAAAAGAAGGGGTATCTGTAAATCGTGGAGAAAAGGGTATTGCAATCTGGTACGCTGTACAATCCACTTTATTAAAACGAGAAGACGGCTCTGTGGTGTCTTTGCGGAATGCCACAAAAGAAGAAAAGGATTTGTATAAAAAAGGGGAGCTGGAGGGGGTAGTAAAACAAGGGTTTCAAATCGGTTATGTTTTTGATATTGCACAGACAAATTTTCCAAAAGAGCAGTACCCGAAATACTTTGATATGGGGCAAGCTTCAGAAGATGTAGATAAAATGATTGCAGCTTTGGAAAGCTATGCGGAAAATGAATTGCAGTGTAGTGTAAGAACAGAGGATTTATCTTCCATATCATTAAAAGGTTATTATTATAAGAATGGAATTGTATTAAATGAGAAACTGGAGGGGGTAGAAAAACTTTCTACATTATCCCATGAAATGGGACATGCCATAGAAAAACACGGTGTAGAGGGAAAGGAAAAGGGAGAAGGGCAACGGGAATATGAGGCAGATTGTATTTCCATTATGCTTCAGGATTATTTAGGCATAGAAATCACAGATGCCCGCAGAAGGCACTTTAAACACGCCTACAATCAATTTGAAAAGGAAATGTGGGAAAAGTATCAAGAGCTGCCGTTAGAAGCTCAGAAAAGGGAAATAGAGAGGGGAATGAATGACTCCTTTGAACACATACATAGAGTTATGGGAAAACATTTAAACCAAATAGAAGAATATATTAAAAATCCGGATATCGTACAGCAAAGAAACGTACAAAATATTTCTGCCGAACACAAGATTATAGGAATAGAAAAAAATATGAGGGCTGGAAAAGGATTAGAAATTTAGCACCGTGGAAATGTGCATAACCATTTATTCTGCATGGAAAAGTTTATTTATAATCCATGGAAAATTGATTTTCCACAGATTATAAACATACTTTCCCACGCTGGCATAGGCAAATGGTTACACACATTACCACAGTGTCGATGACTACGGATTTGTAGTTTATTCACATGTTATTTGATTTACTTCTTGCTTGTTTACCTGTAACTCATCTACAATTTCGGTTTGAGTTCTTCCTTTTCCTATTTCAGACAAAATCTATTTGACTTTTTTTGTGAAATTTTTTGGGTATCTTTTTAGTTTTCTGCCTGTTTTTATTAAACGAAGCTTCGCTATCATTTGCTTTTGTCAGGGCTCGTTTAAAATATAGTATTTTTTCTAACTGCGTTTACTATTAAAGAGTAGGTGCTATAAATAGCACCTACTCTTTAATCCTCCAATGTACTTTGAAGATTATCAAGTATTTTTTGAATACGGTCATCTTTCTTTTGGGTGTCTTTTTCATCCTTAGCTTCTTGTAAGCCATCGATTAAAAATCTTATGAAACCGTTAAACTGTTTGTCTGTCATTCCCATATCTTGCATTTTCTTCTCCTTTCTCCCATAAGGGGGATTTGTAAGATATCTTCCTTACAAATATATAATATCACGAATATTAGTGAATGTCAATGGATTTTTCACTAATTTTCGAGATGTAATTTTCTCTATCGTTATCTGTTTCAATGTATTTTATGATATCTCGTGGCTGCATTTCCAAGATTGCACAAAGTCGATTAAGATTATCTAAAGAAATGGAAGTGTCTTTATTTTTAAATTTTTTCATAGTTGATTGCCCGAAAATTCCAGTTTCCCGGGCTTTTGTTGTGTTCACACCAATTTTCTCCAGTTCTTCTATTATGTCGATTTTATATTCTAACATTTCTGTTACCTCCACTATGATTATATACAATATAGTAGCATTATCCGTGAAAAAGTCAACATATATATTCACAAATAATAGTGAAAAACGCATTGACATTCACTAAAATTAGTGATAAAATATAATTGTAATAAAGAAAATAAATCACCAGAATGGAGGATTGAAGTATGCACAAGGAAAGTGTTACACAGGCTTTATTAGGTACAGCACTGTTATTTAATACCGTATTTGAGATGCCTAAAGATATGAGTTTTACAGGACAGATGTTTTCCGTAGGACTAATTTCGTATATGATATTTTCTTGTATCGAAAAAGTTAAAAAATGGGAAATTTTAATGAAAAAAAAGTCCACCGGCGGCAACCAGAAGTGGACTGAAAAAAATATTATGATTTCAAATTATATAGGAAAATAGAAAAAATGTAAAGACTTAAAAACGGATGATTTTCTTTTTTAGGAGAGGAGCGCAAAGTAAAGAGTATATCTTCTTTAATATTTCTAAATCACCACTTTTCTTTTCATATATGGCTGCATGGCGAAACGACTATGCCAGATAAGTAGAAGAAACACAAGGGTATACAGAGCTTCGCCCTTGTGTTTCTTCTACTTATCTGGATTGTCTATCGTTATCCCATACAGCAAAATATACGAAAATCTAATACCGGTGATTTTAGAAATATTGCTTCTTTAACTTTCTATGAAACCGGAAAATCATTATTAGGAGGAATGTAAATGCCATATTTTTATGAAGCTGAATTAAGAAATAAAAGAACTGTTTTAGTCCGTAGCAAAAAAATAACTTGTAATGATGTAATGACAGATTGCAAAAAAGTTTTTGAATTTTCTACAAAAGAATTACATTTAGACAAAAAAGCAGAAGAATATGTGTTTATGTTTGCATACGATACGAAAAAAATGCTTATTGGTATTTTTGAAATTTCACATGGAACGATAAATGCTGCATTTTTATCGAATAGAGAAATTTTTATGAGAGCATTACTCATTGGCGCTGCGAATATTATCATAGTACATAACCATCCATCAGGAAATATATTACCAAGTGAACAGGATAGGGATATTTGCAAAAAGATTATGGATGCAGCAAAATTGTTAGAAAT
Organism: uncultured Blautia sp.; assembly: GCA_900539145.1. Lineage (GTDB taxonomy): Bacteria > Bacillota > Clostridia > Lachnospirales > Lachnospiraceae > Blautia. Next base: position 36,302 of record UQAX01000018.1, on the reverse strand, counting down.
TCCACTAGATGATTTTATCATCATAGGTAGTGGTGAATATTATTCCTTCCGGAAGGAAAATGAGCTTTTATAATACAAAAAAGGTTATTTATAAGGAAAGTATGGGTGGGTGCTATTTATAGCACCCAATTTTAAAATGTTGCGAAAACAGTATATTAAATTATCTTTTTTAGGAGAGGGGGCACGGAGAAAACCAATATAGAAGATTGTCGTATCAGTATTATGGAACTAAAAAACAAATGATTTAAAGGAGGAAGTACATGCAAAGTATAGTATCTTACAAAGAAAGAGGAATTGGTGGAAATAACCTCTATAGAGGAAACTGTTCACCAAGATTGATTGAAGATTTAATTGATTTTTACAAAGTAAAAAATATCAGTGATTATATGTGCGGTTCCGGAACAACAAAAGACGTGGCGGACAGAAAAAATATAAAAGCGAATGTATATGACTTAAATCAAGGATTTGATCTTTTAAACATGGATGTTCCGGAAAGAAACGAATTTATTTTCTGGCATCCGCCTTATCATAATATGATACGGTATGCGGACAATATGTATGCAGCATCAGAGATAGAGAAAAAATACGGTATTTGTGCAAATGAAGTAGATTTATCACAGTGTAGAAGTTGGGAAGATTTTATTAAAAAACTAAATGCTTGTATGATAAAACAATTTGCTTCTTTAGAGACAGGAGGACACATGGCAGTTTTAATGGGAGACTTGAAGAAACAGGGGAAACTGTATAGTATGCTATTAGAAATTGCGAAACCGGGTATCATTGAAAATATTGTCATAAAAGTACAGCATAATTGTATGAGTAATAAAAACCAGTATGCAAATGAAAATTTTATTCGCATTCAACATGAATATGTATTACTGTTAAAAAAAGCAGAGGATTTGATTTATCCAGTACAATTTGCAGTCAACAGGATAGCAGATATTCGCAACCTGGAGAGTGTAACGTGGAAAGATGTGATAGCAGATATTATAGAAAAAGCCGGTGGGAAAATAGAGTTGCATAATATTTATCAGCAAGTTTCGGGATATAAAAAAGCAGAAAAAAATAATCATGTAAAGGAGAAGGTTCGTCAAACTTTATATGCCTATCGGAAGATTTTTTTCTTTGAAAATGGTTTGTGGTATTTAAGTTAAAAAAGGTAGGTGCTATTTATAGCACCTACCTTTTTGTTTCCTTTCCTAAAAAGAAAAAATAGGACTGTTAAAAAGAAGAATGTTGCTTATTTATCTCTATAATGAGTACCACATTGTAAAATTTCAATGCTATTTTCGTTAATTCTAAAGACAATTCTATTCTTCTCATCAATGCGGACGCTCCAATATCCAGCAAGATTTCCACTTAATGCTTCTGGTTTTCCGATACAATTATAACCATTTCGATCAATGTCTAATAAAAGTCGGTTTATTTTTTTTAATGTTTTTTTGTCTTTAGTCTGCCATTCTAAATATTCATTCCACGCATTATCTTCCCAGAGTTTTTTCATTAGTCTACCTCAATCAAGTCATGCTCTTTTAACGTACTTTTTCCAGAATGAATATCATTTAGCCGTCTTTCTAATTCGTCCATATTTTCTTTGCTGCAGAATGGATCAGCGGATAGTTCAAAAGGAATACGATTTTCACGAACAACTGCCTTGAGAAAAATAGTAATTGCAGTAGACATATTCAATCCTATGTCATTAAGTGTTCTTTCGGCGCTTCGCTTTATATCATCATCTACACGAAAATTGATTTGTGCCATACTACTCACTCCTTTTCTATTTCTTATATATATATTATAGCAAAGAAAGATAAAAAGCAAGCAAATTACTATATAATTGCTATATAATATCACACCTTTGCATTACATCTGTATTTTAATATTTTTTTAGAACAAAAGAACGAATGATGCTGTCTGTGGTTCTGCAATTTGTTTGTTGCTTATAAGTTAGACACTTTTCTTTCAGCATAGGAAACGTGAGTTTTCATTCGTTCTGAAGGCATATCACAGCCTATGTTCTGCGTCAATGATTGCCCTACGGCGTATCGGTGTTTCTGTAGAAACACCTTGCTCATTGACGCAGAACATAACGCCTGTGATGAAAATGGCTCATAAGCAACAAACAAGTTGCTTAGCACCTTGACAACTACATATCGTGTTCTTCAGTTGTTGAAAAAAATGTATCACAAAATAGACCTGGAAAGGAGGTGGAAATGTGACAGTTGAAATAACATCTATTGATATCAAAGAAGGTATTGTAACGATTACAGCGATTGATGTTTCAGAAGAAAATCTTCAAATGCTGGAACGAAACAGAGAAGATGTAGAAAAAGAAATAAGTTTTATTTTTGATACTCATGAAAAAATAGAATATCAATATCTTTATTCTTGGCTACATAGACAGAAAGCTACTCAAGGATCTACTACATGGGGTGAAGCTTTAAATGCAGTAATTGGGATTATTACAACTATATCGCAAAAATATAGGAACTGGGATTAGCCTAGTTCCTGTATTGTATGGAAAAATTTAATAGCTAAAAAGCGGAAAGGATTTTAATTATGAGAGAAAAAATGATGATGAGAGTAGAAAAATTAAATGAACTTTTGAGAGAAGAAGAAAAAGATTTTACAGTGGAATATGTGCAACGTTGGAAAAGAAATGAGAAATTGGAAGGATATGCCATTTTGAGATCGGGCAGTAATACTTATCCTATAATTTATAATCATGAAAGTATTATTCAGATGTCAGATAAAGAATTGATTGAATATATGGAAAGTATCTTAGCGGGAGATCAGCCAGAAGCAGAGAAAGTTAGTAATGTGATGAAAAATATGGATTATATAAAGGAAAATCTCTATATGACTTTGATATCTTTAAATAGAAATGCTGAAGGACTAAAACAAGAAGATATTCTATTTATCCCTGTAGAGGATATGGCAATTACTTTTTATATTCGTATTGAGTTTGGAGAAAGTATTGGAAAAATAAGAGTGAAAAATGATCTGTTAAAAGCTCTCAACCTGACAAAAGAAGAAGTCTTTTTATACGCAAAAGAAAATTTAGAAAAGCATTATTATATTGCACCTATCGAAAATATTATAAAAGAATATATTGAAGATTTTCCGTTAGAGGAAGCAGATAAGAAAATCAAAATATTGGTTGTAACTACAAAAGATAATGATGAAGGCGCAGCGCTTATGGTTAGTGAAAAAGTAATGGATAAATTAGAAAAACAGTTTTCTTCTAAATTTCTTATACTACCCAGTTCTGTTCATGAATTTATTGCAGTTCCTTATAAATCAAAAGACGATATAAGATCATGCAAAAAAATGGTACAGGAAGTAAATAACACAGTGTTATCGCCAAATGAATATTTATCAGATAATGTATTTGTTTGGGAAAATGGAAGATTACATAAAGCTTGAAGAAACAAGGTGCTATAAATAGCACCTTGTCAACTAAAGTGTGTATAGTGTATTAGAAATTATAGGGTGCTATTTATAGCACCTTATAATTTTTAACCTGAAAATTGTTTACTTGCCATTGTTTTTAGACTCTATTTTAAAACGGAAACCTACAATTTTTCGGCTGCATTTTAGTGGTTCATAACTTATGTTATAGCCTAATTTTGCATTGATTTCTTTTAATGCCGCATCAATAACTCGTGCTCGAAACATACTCATTTTTGTATATTTGTCTTCAGTTCCGGTTGCTTTTCTGATTGTTTCCTCACTTAAAGTTATAATCGCTATTTTATCAGCATATACCTTTTGCCCTTTCATTGCTTCACGTATTAGTTCATAAATACGAATTGCATAAATCGTTTTGAGCAATATAATATCTTCTAATACATATTGTGTATAGTAACCTTTTAATTGTATTAAATAAGGCTGTAAATCTTCGTGGAGCTTTATTGTAATAATTCCGTTGTTATAACTGCAACTACTGCACCATTGGAATATTTTCCATTTATGTTTAGGGTTTCCATCACCAATCTCAACGACTTCTTGTAAAAGATGTCTGCAAATATCATATACGTCAGAATATAAATGTGTACTGGGGATGTCTAGTAATTTTGCCAATTCCATAATAGATATTTTGTATGTATAGAAATCATTGTCTTCCTTCACAATCTGCATAATTGTGAGGCGCAGCAATTTTATTTCATTCAAAGAGAGGCAGCTTTTACTCTTGATTAAATCGTTTGCCATAACAACCTGATTTTCTTTGTTTAAACACATATTTTTCATAATTGTTACCTCTAATAAAGATATAACTATTATACTATAAAAGGTAACAATGTCAAGGCACTTGTTTCTTTCAGGTATATTACACTATCAGACTACCTAAATGTTTCTTTTCAACTACCTAAACGTTTCTTTTAACTACCTAAATGTTTCTTTTTACAACCCAGATGTTTCCGTTCAAAATTCTTGAACATTAGTATTTATAAGGCACTCAGAGATTTTTGTGCTCCTCTAAGTATTTAAGTATGTATTTATAAGTATAAAAGTAGTCTAATATCTCATTATAGTTATTTACTTATAAACCTCAATGAATGGTAAGTTTTCTTTAAACGATAAACTATTTAAGACGTACACCCGCAGGTGCTCCTGTGGCATTCTGTTTACTTCCGTATATCCGTCGTATGGGAACTTAAAGCATAGCCTAAAATTAGGGGTAAGAAAAGGGGTGTACATAGCTGCGCTGCGCTTGCCCTTGTCATTCCCCTAATTTCTGGCCACTTTTGCGTTGTCCCATACAGATAACGGATATACGGAAATCAGCAAAACAGAAAATAGCAGGAATATCCTGCGGGTTGAGGTAAGTCCCACCAGACTTCCGTCAACCGGAAATCAGTTTTGCTAGACAAATTTGTATATCTAAAAATAAATACAAGGAGGAAAAATCATGAAAAGGTACAGAAATGCAAAAGGAGAACTGACAAGGAGTATCAAGGAAATCGAAAAAGAAACGCTTGCAGAAGCAAGAAAATATTACCGACTGGGTAGCATTTATTTTAACAATGCAGATAAGAGAGAATATGTATTGATTGAAAATGATAAAATGCTGGCACATTTCAAAAGCTTTGAGGGATATAATTTATTTATTCCCGTTGAAAGCTTAGGGACATTTTTACCAGATGTGGCTACTAAAGGAGAGGAGCTACTTTTGGTAGAATGATATTTATATTATATTCCATTGACGTTTCAAATTCTGTGCAATATACTAAAAGCACAGATTTGAAATGGGAATAACAGAAAAATAAGAATAGAACACAGACGAATAAAATTGACAATTTGTAGGAGGTATGAAATGTTAGAAAGTAGAGATTTAGAACAGATTGCAATGCTGTTAGAAAAATCAGCAGAAAAAACAAATGAGAAAATATCCGGTATGGAAAGCAAAATATCTGGTATAGAAAGCAAAATATCCGGTATGGAAGAAAAGATGACTAAGATGCAAGAGGATATTTTAAATATACAGCTTACATTAGAAAATGTAACGAATAGGAATATCAAGATTATTGCAGAAGGACATCTTGATTTATCAAGAAAATACAATGAAGCATTAACTGTTAAGGCAGAAGAAGAATTGGCTTTAATTCGTTTAAATACACTTTCCGAAGATGTAAGAAAGATTAAAACTAAATTGGCTATTGCATAGCAGTGAGAATAGGGGAAGAGTCTTTATATATTGCAGCATATAAGGACTCTTTTTTTATTTGTGAAAAATAAAAAAAGTTTCCCCATCACGCTAATTAAAAAAACGCAGCCTTTATAAAGACGGGAGTATATAAAGAGCATAAGGGAAAATTGATATCATACAAGTATGATACCTAGGCAAAGCCTAGGATTTTCCTGATATCATAACTTGCACCATATATATAGAAAATCATAATATTTATATATATTTATTGATAGAGATTTGTCAGTATGATATACTGGTGGAAAATAGGTGCTACAAATAGCACCCAATTATGAGGTGAGAAAATGGCAGATATACTAATTAGAAATGTACCAGATGGAATAGCTCTTAAGCTAAAAGAGCAGGCTGAAAAGAAAAAGATGAGCAGAGAGGAGTTTTTGAGAAAATATTTTCAAAAATTAGCAATCGAAACAGAAGTGCTTTTTGCAGAAGATAAATTTGGAAATTTGGTGAACGTTCTGCTAGAAAGATTAGAAGAAAATAATATGGTAATGGAACAGTGTGTTCATACAATGGAGAGATTGGAGGATAATATTTTTGAGCGAGAAAATGGCGAGTAAGAAAATCCAGAAGGTTTATAATCTGGAACAGGAAGATATCGACATTCTTCAGGAAGTAATGCAGGAGCATGGATATAAGACGCAGGTGCAGGCGGTGCGTCATGTAATTCGAAGTTATAAAGAAATGCAAAATGAAGAAGTTCAGAGTAGGAGAGTTGCAGAGCAGATACTAAATGTTTTTTCGGAGGTTTATAAAGATTATTGGAAACGATTATATTCTTCTGTAAGAGCAACCGATAAGAATGTATCTGTAATGTTAGATGCTTTAAACACAATGCTTATTGAAAAAGACTATGCGGCATGCGTTTTTACAGACACATTTCCATCGCCGGTAATATCTGACTCACAAGAACATTTGAAAAAGAAAATAGGAAAAAAGAAACAGGAAATAGACAGGAAAAAACGAAAAAATAGCATGATAAAAAATTAGGTGCTATTTGTAGCACCTAATTAGAAAAAAGGGGAAGATATGGGAAAAATTAAAGCGGGTGTAGTAGTTGTTACTGAATTTTGTAAGCCAGATAATCAGATATTTCAGGGATATATAAATTATATGGATAGAGAAGAAGCGGTTCGTAATGTACATATTGATGAATATAATATCTATCAGGACTATATGGGTAATCCTTACAAGACAACGGGGTTATTTACGCAGGATAAATCAAAATTATCTGAAAAAGAAAAACAAGAGCTAAAAGAGCAATTTTCTATGGCGCAAGGTAATCAGTCATTGATGTGGCAGACAGTTATTAGTTTTGATAGCGAATGGCTGCGTAAACAAGGGTTATGGAATGGATATTTAAGTACACAGAATGAACAAAAGCTTCAAGGAATTATTCGTAAATCAGTCAATGAGATGTTAGAAAAAGAAAACCTCCAAAATGCTATTTGGAGTGCAGCATTTCACTTAAATACGGATAATCTGCACGTTCATATAGCAATCGTAGAACCAATTCCAATGAGGGAAAAGAAAGCTTATCCGGTATATAAAACATATACAAAAAATGGGAAAGTTGAACAGGTGCAAGTTGGAAGTGAAATGGAATATAAAGGAAGATTTAAACTTTCCAGTATAGAAGCTTGTAAGAGTGTGGTTGTAAATGAAATTGTAAATACGAGGGAACAAAACCTTGAAATTAACAGGGTTATTCGAGAGTCGATTGTTCAGAGAAAAAGAGAAACGGCACTTCATCAAGATAAAGAATTGGCGAAAGCATTTTTTTCTTTATATGAGAAAATGCCGGATTGTAAGCGTAGCTTGTGGAATTATAATAGTAGTAAAATGTCTCATTTAAAAGGGGAAATTGATGCACTAAGCAATGCGTATCTTAAAAAATACCACAAAAAAGATTATGAAGAATTAAAAGAAAAGTTGATGAAGCAAGATGCGTTATATAGGGAAGCTTATGGGGAGTCGAAGTCTTCATATTTTGATGGGAAAATAGAAGATTTATATACTAGATTGGGAAACACAATTTTGAAAGAGATTAGGGAATACGATAAAAATAAAATTGAAATGGAAAATCTTTCAAAGGGTGAAAATGTAAATTTGATATCTTCAGAAAATGATTTTGTAAACCATGAAGAAAAGATAGAAGATGTGAGTTCTGAATATAAAGAAAAAGAAGCAGGGAAAAAAGAGAGCAAAAAAGGAGGGACAAGTCATAAGCAAAAAACGGAAGAACAGAATTTTGAAAAAAGAACAGAACCTTTAAAAGAACCAACAGATACTAAAGAGAAATATGAAACAGTTAGGTTGAATGATAAATGGAAACAGAATAGTATACATCGAAAAAAAAGTTATAATACACAAAAGGCTATAAATGGGTTGAAAAGGGCATTAGATAATAGTTATGAAAGTTATAAAAATCAAAGAGAATATGAGAGGGTTTTGGAAGAACAAAGACGAGAAAGAAGTTCCCAAAGAGAAAATTCAGTCTAGGTGCTATTTGTAGCACCTAGACTTTTTTTCTGTTAAAAAATAGGGGTAAGGATAGATTGAGAAATAGGGTGCTATAAATAGCACCTTATTTTTTAATAATAAAAAATTGATTGACAAAACAATAAAAGTGTTATAATATTGATTTATGATAAATGTAATAAATTAAAAAACAAGTTTATTTATGAGAGAGGAGAACATTATGAAGACAGTGGCATTTGTGAATATTAAGGGAGGAGTTGCTAAAACAGCTAGTGTTACTTCCGTGGCACATATTTTAGCAACACAGTATAATAAAAGAGTTTTAATGATAGACCTTGATCCGCAAGCGAATACAACGGCACGTTTCAGTAACATCAATGTATATGAAAGGCTGGAACGCAAATTACATGGCGATATTAGAAGCATAGACAATTCAATTTCAGATTTATTGTTAAATAGGAATATGGACGTTCATAATTGTATCCGGAAAACAGTATATCAAAACTTGGATATTATCCCGTCTGATCTGCAATTAGGAGATGTGCAGGACCGGATTAAGGCAGATGTAACCGTACCACCACAGTTCCGTTTAAAAGGACATATCAAAAAAATAGAAAGCGAATATGACTATTGTATTATAGACTGTGCTCCTTCTGTTTCGATTGCGAATGTAAATGGATTAGCAGTATGTGATGAAGCTTACATACCGACAACCACAGATGGAGATAGTTTAGAGGGTGTAGCTTATGCACTGGATTTAATTCGTACAGTTAAAGATTATAATGATAAATTAGAGATTTCCGGATGTTTTTTTACACGCTGGGAAAATCAAGGAGTACCCAAAATGGCTTATGAACTGTTGGAGGAGATGGTTCCGGGGGTATTGCTGCCATTTAAAATGTATAAATCAAAGCTCATTGGAGAGGGAAGCTACCTAAATCTGCCACTTCTTATTGCGGATAAAAAGAAGACAGTTAGCAAGTTGACAACAAATTATTTGCATTTGACGGAGTTTATTATGGCAGATAATAAAGAAGAATACTTGAAGCAATATGATGAAGAAAGAAATGTTTACCTTACCTTAGAACAGATTATAGGAAGTGAGCAAATAGAGTCAGAGGCAGAACAAGAATTACAGGAAGATATAAAGAAGAATGGTATTTGTGAACCGATAACAGTGGTAAAACAAGGGAAGGAATATTTACTTGTAGATGGAAAGAAAAGATGTAAAGTGCAGGAAAAACTGATTTCTGATGGCATTTGGGATAAATATAGACCAATTCCAGCAAAAATAGCTGAAAGATAAGAGAGGAAGATATAAATGGCTAAATTAAATGTAGACGCTTTAAGAAAAGGAATGGGAAGACAGTTTAATAATCAACAGTCGATTTATGGAAATAAAGGAAACGATAATTCAACAATTAAGGTTGGCAGTGGGCTTATGGAAGCTATGAATATGAAATCTGCTGAAATGGAAGAAATTCAGGTTACTCACGATCAAATACATACGACAGATAAGAACGATTGGAGTATGAAGGAAGAAGAAATAAAAGAGCTCGCAGAGCTTATTAGAGATGTAGGTATATTAAATCCTCCGATTTTGAAAAAAGTAGGAGATAAGGATTATGAAATTGTTGCCGGTGAGAGAAGATATCGTGCTATGGGATACTTAATTCAAGAAGGTATTTGGTCTTCAGATAGAAAAATAAAAGTACATATATTTAATCCGGATTTGATTACGCTGCCACTTACAGATGAAGAAAAAGAAGACTATGTACGTCTTGCGGAAAATTCAGGACAAAGAAATAAGACAGATGGAGACTTACTGTTACAAATGCGTGGGTATCAAGCCATTTACACATCTTTACGTGAAAAAGGAGAACTTACCGGCATAAAAACAAGAATGCTTTTAGCAGCGGATATGAAGATTTCACCATCAAAAGTAGCACAGCTTCAAAAAGTTGAAAATCGAGGTTCAGAAGCTTTAGTGCAAGCACTTTTAGACGATCAAGTTACAGTATCGACAGCTCAGAAAATTGCTGATATGCCGGAAAAAGAACAGGAAAAATTCATTACTGAGGTTTCTACAAAAAAAGAACCGGGTGAGAAAATTGAAAGAGTTGATATTTTAAAATTCCAAAATGAAAAAGATAGTAAAGCTTCAGCCGGAAAGCAGATGGTACAAGAAAACTCAGAAAATACAGAGAAAGAAGAAAAACCAGAAGGTATTTTAATATCTGGGAAAAAATTTCGTAAGGACATTAACGTTATTATGAAAAAACTAAAAGAGAAGGATATATATCTTCAAGAAGAAAATTATGAAATTTATCTGAGAAGTATTGAAAAACTGAAAAAGATATTACAGTAGAAATTTCTGTATAAGGTGAATGGTCTTTATAAAGAAGGGAATGATGAAGATGATTAAGAATTTTTATGTGGGACAGAAAAATTTGAAATAAGGCTGCCGCAATCCCACTGACTTTAGACGGTGGGTTAAGGTAGGCAAAAGTAAAAAAATGTTATATACTTACGTCATGGGAACATGAAAATCAAAAAACAGATACAAATTTGCTTGTAGCGTAGGGAATGTTTCAAAAAATGCTAAAGAAGTACATAGAAAATCAAGGTTAAAAAGGTGATGATAACAAATGTTAAAAGCATATAAATACAGAATATATCCGAATAAAGAACAGGAAATTCAGATTGTAAAAACATTTGGATGTTGCCGTTTTGTATATAATCAGACACTTGCATATAAAAAAGACATATATGAGCAGGAAAAGAAATTTGTCAGTAAAATAGACTGTAATAATTATTGTAACAGAGAATTAAAGAAAGAAAATGAATGGTTAAAAGAAGTAGATAAATTTGCCCTGACAAATGCGATATATAACATGGATGCTGCATATCAGAAATTTTTTAAAGAACATGCCGGATATCCAAAGTTCAAAAGTAAACATAATAACCATAAATCCTATACAACAAATTTTACGAACGGAAACATAGCAGTAGATTTTGAGAATAGAAAGGTAAAACTGCCGAAATTAAAAGAAGTGAAGGCAAAAGTACATAGGGATTTCAGCGGACAGATAAAGTCTGCCACTGTATCGCAAGTGCCAAGTGGAAAATATTATGTATCTATTTTAGCAGAAACAGAGCGTGAAGAATTGCCACACACAAAACAGAATATTGGATTAGATTTAGGGATAAAGGATTTGTGCATCACGTCAGATGAAAGAAAATACGAAAGTCCGAAGACGATTAAAAAATATGAGCGAAAGTTAGCAAGGTTACAGAGACAATTATCGCATAAAAAGAAAGGAAGCCGTAATTATTACGAAAAGAAAAAACAAATAGCATTATGCCATGAGAAAATCACAAATACGAGAAAGGATTATCTGCATAAGATTTCCCATGAGATTATCAGCGAAAACCAAGTGATAGTTTCAGAAAACCTAGAGATAAAAAACATGGTGAAAAATCATCATCTGGCAAAAGCAATAACAGATGCGTCATGGTATGAGTTAACGAGACAGCTAGAGTATAAAGCAAAGTGGAATGGACGGAAATATATCAAGATAGATACATTCTATGCCAGCAGTCAGTTATGTTCTGGTTGTGGGTATCAAAATACAGATACAAAGGATTTGTCAGTAAGAGAATGGATATGTCCTGTATGTGGAGAAAGACATGACAGGGATATAAATGCTGCAAAAAATATATTGGCAGAGGGATTAAGACAAATAGCATAATAAGAAATAATGTATAGGGCAGGGACTGCCCGAATTAACGCCTGTGGAGATAGTAGGTTACGAGGTCTATGAAGCAGGAAGCCCGTTGGCTTTAGACAATGGGTAGTTCACGAAAACGTGACAAGAAGGTAGAAGCGCCGACCTTATGTGTTTGGGATATGACATTATATTTAACGCATCAAATGGAAAAAGAAATTTTATGGTAGGTGAGGGATGGAGATGAATACACGAACAACGTTTTCCATTACTGCAAAATTAGCAGAAATGGAGAATAAAATTTTAGATGAAACGGGGCTTTCAAGAGCAGCGTATCATAGGAAAGCAATTCAGAAGTATTTAGATCAAGAAAGCCCAAGTATTAACGAGAGGTTATTGATACGACAAAAAAGCAATCCGGAATACGTTCGTAAGCCGGTAGTAGAGCCGGTTTATCTATCACTAGAGGATAGAGAAGCATTAGAAAAGATTGCTAAGAATTATAAGACAAGTATAGGAACGGTATTTTTGGAAGCAATGTTGGAATATACAGTTCTTCAGGCGGAGTTATTAGGGCTGTCTTAAAAAACTGAATGTTAGAATTTACTGCATCCAAAAGGAGGAAAGAGAGAATGTATAACAACACCAAGAGAGAGCTTCAATTTCTTTTCCGGACTCTAAATGAGAATGTTTTCTATAATCAATTTTTAACACCACAAATTTATATAAGTGTTAATACAAGGTGTAAAAATTGGTCGTGCAATCCGTTTGGAAATAAGGGGCAGTATATGATTACCGTACATGAGGAAAAATTGGAAGATGATTTTGAAACTATCGTCATGAACATGTTACACCAAATGATACATATTTTTTGTTTTGAACATGGATTGAAAGATACTTCACGCAATATGAGATATCATAATAAGATTTTTTATCAGGAGGGAATGAAACGAGGACTCCTTTTTTCCTTTGAACCTACGAAGGGATATATAACGGAAGGTATAGGAAAGGAGATAAAAATACTTTTTCAAAAAGAGTTGCAGCAAGAGGAACGTGTGAAAGAAGCAGTAAAGAAAGATAGAGCACTAAGGAGAACAGAAGAAAAAAATAAGCCAATTCCACCATTTCCTGTTAAGATGAAATGTCCTGTTTGTGGAATGAAAGCTAGGGCAAAAAAAAAGGGTTCTTTGATATGTGGAAAATGCAATGTGTATATGTATCCTGATAATATTTAATGTTTTATAAAAGGTCATAGTGTAGTTTGCGCTATGACCTTTATAATTTCCAGAAAGTTCTGTTTCTGGAGTTGTATTTGATTATCAAAAATATATTAACATACAAAGGCAGGGAACAGAATGTGAATTACGGATATGCGAGAGTATCTTCAAAATCTCAGAATGAAGACAGACAAATTGAGGACTTATTAAAACAAAGAATTTTAATTACAAACATCTATTTAGATAAGCAGTCAGGAAAGAATTTTGATAGACCGCAGTATAAAAAGATGTTAAGAAAGCTAAGGGCTGGAGATACAGTTTTTGTAAAATCCATAGATCGCTTTGGAAGAAACTATGATGAAGTTATTCAACAGTGGTATTATCTGACGAAAAAGAAGAAGGTTGAGATTGTTGTTTTAGATATGCCATTATTAGACACAAGGAGAAGTAAAGACTTATTGGGGGAGTTTATTACAGATATTGTATTGCAGATTTTAAGTTATGTAGCTCAGGCGCAAAGAGAAGATATACGTCAAAGCCAAGCAGATGGTATAAGGTTAGCGCAAGAAAAAGGAATAAAATTCGGAAGACCAAAAGCAATTTCAAAGGAATATTTCTTGAGTTTATATAGGCAAGTAGAATTAGGAAAAATAAAGAGGAAAGAAGCATGCGAACAAGCTGGAATTAGTACAGCAACATTCAGAAGATATGAAAAAGAATATATCGGATAATACGGGATTGAAGTAAGGTGCTATTTGTAGCACCTTACTTTTTACGAAAGAAAAAGTATTAAAATAAACCTATATTAAAAAGTATTAAAAATATTGATTTTTGAGCTTCTTCGTGATATAAAAAAAGTATCAAAATAAACTAGAGCTTAAATGGAGATATTTTATGGAGCATATATATGGATATGTAAGAGTCAGTACCACAAAGCAGAAAGTAGAAAGGCAGATTGCGAATATTAAAAAGCGGTATCCTACTGCTATAATTTTTTCAGAGAAATATACCGGCACGACTATGGATCGACCAGTTTGGAATAAATTGATTAAAGGACTGAAACCAACAGACACGATAGTATTTGATGAAGTAAGCAGAATGAGCAGGACAGCAGAGGAAGGGTATGAGAGTTATATTGATTTATTTTATAAGGATATAAACCTTGTCTTTTTAAAGGAAGAACACTTAAATACAGATGTGTTTAAAAAAGCATTACGCAGCAATATACAATTAACTGGTACAGATGTAGATATCATTTTGGAAGCAGTAGACAGATACCTGATGATAGTGGCAAAGAGACAGATAGAAATTGCGTTTCAAAATGCAGAACAGGAAGTAGAGTATTTGCATACAAGAATTAAAGAGGGGATTGTTCGGGCACAGATGGATGGCGTACAAATCGGCAGGGCGAAAGGTTGCACAGTAGAAACGAAAAAATCCATAGAAATGAAGGATAAAATAATAAAAATGTCTAAAAGCTTTGAGGGGAATTTGAAGGATAAGGAGGTAATCGCTATATTGGGTATTGCCAGAAATACGTTTTACAAATATAAAACACAGATAAAAGCTGATCTGTGTTTTGAAACAAAAATATCTTGAAAATAGGCTCTATAATTTTTCGTGAACATATCTTGCTATTTTTTTTAGACTGTGATATTCTATAATCACAAAGAGGGTTACCGGTAGTACGGTTGGTCTCAGAATAATTATGTAAAAAAAGTAATCGCAAGTTTTCCAGGACCGGCGATTACTTTTTTCTTGAGTTTATAAGCTCAATGATTAGTTTTACAATAATACCAACAATGGTAAATACCAAAGTAAGTATGCTTAAAATAATCATGATAATCTCATAAGTGCTCATAAGCATCCTCCTCCTTTCCGGAGGATTGAGGTCCTCCTTATTTCTTTGTAAGGAAAGACCAATCGCCTACCGTGAACTGGTAGCCCTAAGTCTTATTATAACATGAATTTATTGATTTGCATATTAAAAAATAGTGTAGTTTGGGTATTGCCAGAAATACGTTTTATAAATGTAAAACACAGATAAAAGAAAATGCGTATTTGGTATAAAAGATATTTCTTTTGGTTCTATATCAATAGTTGGAGTAGTGGAAAGGTTTATGCTGATTGTCCTCCTTATCTTCTGACCGTTTTGCTTGTTAATCTGCGGAATAACATACATCTTTCTTGCTTTAATGTGGTAATTCTTTCGAAGTCGGTTCGGTTGCTGGGACTTTTTATAAAAAATTGGGATGAATGAAACGTGTTGACACGGGAATAATAATAACATATAATAAAAGTACGAAAAAACATACGATTTTTAGTACGAAAAAAGGAGTGTTTTATATGTTAGCTGTAAAGAGTATGGATGTTAGGGATAATTTCAAAAGTTTATGCGATAAAGTTTTTGGTGGAGAAACATTGATTATTTCAAGACCTAAAAATGAAAATGTTGTCATGCTGTCCGAGTATGAATACAATGAAATGATGAAAGCCAAGAAAAATGCTGATTATCTTGCTATGATAGACAAATCTATGGCAGAAGCCGAAGCAGGCGGATTTATCACAAAGACCATTGCAGAACTGGAGGCTTGCGAGTAAATGAACATAGTGTTTACACCTACTGCATGGGAGCAATACACCGAATGGCAGAGGGAAGATAAAAAGATGGTAAAGCGTATCAATGAGCTTGTAAAAAACATTGACCGCAACGGGCTTTTAAATGGTATTGGCAAGCCCGAACCATTAAAGCACCGTAAAGCATGTAGCAGACGTATTACAGATGAGCATAGATTGGTTTATAACATGGATAGCAACCAAAATTTGATTATATACTCATGTAAATATCACTATGAAGATTAGTACTCCCTAGTGGAATAGTAAAATTCTGAAACTTAGAACTATTCGTTGGATTAAGAAGTGAGGACAGTTTTGGAAATAAGCTGTACTAATTTACGAAGGAACGGGAATACTTGAAATGCCTATTAGAATATGTTATAATGCCAGTAGGCAAAAAGATACGAGTGTCCAAGATGGCACAGCGAAAAACCCCAGAGTTGCGACCTCTGGGGTTTTTCTATTCCGTTTTGGGTAGGTGGCTTATTCCTAAGGCTGACTACCAGCTATTTATCTCCATCCAGCCATTTGCAAATATAATAGGCGATTATACTTGCCGCAATAGAGATATAAAATGATGAAAGTACATTCATGATGTCACATTCCCTTTCTCTACATGTCTAGGGGTTATAGAGTGATTTTTGTGGATTATTCTGGAATGAGAAAAGGAAACAAATGACAGAATATTGCATTAAAAAAAAGGATATGCTATAATGAACGTGCAAAAGAAAAAACCATCTATAAAACTAGCACAAAATGAAAACCCAGAGGATGCGCCCTCTGGGTTTTCTGCTCTTTCAAGAAGAGCGTTTCATAGGCTAATTGCCGCTAATTTTTTCTGTCTAACCATTTGCAAATATAATAACTCATTATATTTACCACAACAGAAGTTAAAATTGTTTCAACCATCTATAATCTAGCACCTCCTTTCTGTTGCCAGATTGGAGAGCAGCAACGAAAAGAAGTATAGCATATTTTGGAGTATTTGCCTATAAAAAAGCTTGATTTTTCATAATGTTATGCGAAATAAGAAAATAAAAAAAGAATGGAATAATATTGGTAGAAGATGATGATAGAAGTATAAAAAGTGATTTTATCTGTGTTTTTTGGAGAAAAGCAAAAGGAGATAAGACGTATCTTATCTCCTTTAACAAGTTTATTTTTGAGTTAGTATATATAATATCCAAAATTTTCTTGACAGTTAAGATAAATTTGATTATTATATATACAAAGTTGCTGTTAAGGTGCTGGTCACACCTGAAACAGCTTGTGTATCTATCACCAACCTGATAATACACACCGAAAAGATACACCTACAACTGTATCTTATGCTTCGGATTATAGCAACAAAAAATGAAATTGTCAATAAGATGTTGTGCTTTTTTTCGTGAAATGTCATTTTTTTACGGGAAAAGAATATCTTAATTTTTATTGCTAAGATCGAAACATTAGGGTGTGCGTGAAGGAAAACAGGTGATAGATACAGGTGTATTTGTCATCTGTTTTTTTGTGCAAGAAAGCAGGAAATAAGCGGTTTCTTTAGCAGGTGCTATTTGTAGCACCAAGAAAAAATAAGAAAGGAGGGAGTCGTTTGCAGAAGATAAGCATAGAGGTACTGGAAAAAGCAATAAAGGAAAAACTTACCAGCGCAGAGCTGGATCTGCTTTTGTATGTTGCCCGTTTTCAGGATGAAGCCGGCAGAGCAAGTGGAATTTACTATAAAGACGTTTGTGAAAGCATCGGTATATCCTACCAAGGGTTTTATGACTGTAAAAGAAGCTTACAGAATAAGGGCTTAATTGATGCCCAAAAATGCAATTACTATGACTGGGATATTACAATCTTAAATAACTCTTTTTCCGGAAAAGAAAACTATGGACGTGGTTATGTGAGTGTGAGCTCTAAAATGGTGAAATCCGCAGCCTTCCGGAAGCTGCGTGCAAATGCAAAAATGATGGCTCTCTACCTTCTCCGTGAATGGAATATTAACCGTAAGAAAGCGAAACGTGACTCTTATGCTATCCTGAAGGAAAATTTCTTAAATAAATTTAAGGAATTAGGATTTACAAATCGTATGGCAAGAGCTTATTTAGGGGAATTAAAGCCATTTTTAAGCGTATATTTAGAAGATGGAAGGAAGTATTTCCTTACATTTAAGAAAAACGAAGTCTACAATGCCGGTGAAAGTGAAAATGAAGAAAAGAGACTGCATGATTTTGATACAGCCTGCCGCCGGAATAAGGTAAAAGGGATAGAAGCAGAGCAGAAACAGGACATTTTAACAGTTTTGAGGCAGTACCATGTGAAAATTGTTAAGAAATTGGACTTTAACCTTAGCAGCATTGTAGAGCAGAGCTTAGAAATTCTAAATGGCAGCAAGCAAAAAAAGAAATGGAGAAGGGAATTAAATCCAAAACTCATACATAAAATTATACAGGAAGAACTTTTTGTAAGAGCATAGGAAGATTTTGAGGCTTAGAATTGTCTAAGTCTATTTTCCGTTACAGAAAAAGAGCAATGAAAAGCTAAAATATACTTTTTTGAGAGCAGAGAAAGTGTATTGTAGCTTTTTTTCTTTTTTAGGATGGAAAAGAGAGAAAAAGTATTCAAGTTCTATGTTTATTTAAAAATTATATATTCAAGTTTTATGTCAGAAGTAAGAAAAAATATTCAAGTTCCATGGAAATTTTCTAAGAATATATTCAGATTTCATGTGATAGAAATTTCTTAAAAACCCAGTAAAATCAAGGGTTTAAGGCAAATATGAACGACTAACAAATCATATCTTTTTTTAAATTCTTTTTTAATAAACTATATCTTAGACTGGCAATCAGAAAAAAACAGTCTGTTCCTCCGGAACTAAGCAAGCGACAAACCTCCAGAAATTCTATTTATAAATAACATTTTCTCCACAGAAGTAATAACACTCCTAAAAAAGAAAAAAACATATAAGCTTATCATACGTTGATAAAATGCAACATTTTTTTATGGGGAAGTGAATGTTATAGTAATAACAAACAAGTTGTAAAAATGAAATTCTTAGTGAAGAAGAGTAAATTCCACCTTTTCCACCCATAGTAGAATTTACTTTTTCATTTTTGGAAGATTTGTTTTAAATAAAAGGTATATTGATTATAAAAAAAGCGTATGCTATAATGCCAATAGGCAAACGAGATGATTTGCATGGCAAACACAAACACCCGCAGAGTGCCAGCTCTGGGGTGTCTTCTAGGCTAATTGTCTTTTTTTCTTTTGTTTTACTGTCTATCTAATTATTTGCAAATATAATAGGCTATTATACTTGCTACGATAGATGAAAGGAATGAAATAATGACAAATACAAAATGCCCCGGAGCTTCGACTCTGGGGCATTTTGTTATCTAAATTTACGAAAGGAAACATTTAGGTAGTTTAGAAACGTATCTTTCACAATTAAAAGAAACAAAAGTATTTACAATGTTTCCTTTTTGTGGTATAATATAAGTAAAATAACTGATACGAAATTGATAGAAAGAAGGTATATGGATGAAATTACAAAAAGTGTTGAAACAAAGCGCAGCTTTGGGATTAGCCGCATTATTAACAGCGGCAGCACCGGTAAGTGTAAGCGCTGCCAGTTGGCAGCAAAACAACACCGGCTGGTGGTGGCAGGAAGATGATAGTTCTTATCCGACAAGCACATGGAAAAGCATTTATGGGAAATGGTTTTATTTTGACTCTTACGGCTATATGTTAGGGGAAGGCTGGCATTGGATTGATGGAAAATGCTATTATATGTATTCCGGCGGCGATATGGCAGAAAATACATGGATTGACGGAAGCTATGTGGATGCCTCCGGTGCATGGGTTCCTGATGCAGAGCCTGCACAATGGAGAAGCTATGCCGGTAGCTGGTGGTACACCTTCCCGGATGGCAGCTATCCTACAAATGAATGGGCTGCAATTAACGGCGGATGGTACTACTTTGACGCAGACGGCTGGATGCTGGATAAAGGCTGGCACTGGATAGACGGAAAATGTTACTATATGTACTCCGGCGGAGCTATGGCAGAGAGCACATGGATAGGCGGGGATTATGTAAATGCTTCCGGAGAATGGGTAACTGATAAATGGGTTGCATCAGGAAACCAGTGGTGGTATCGGTATGCAGACGGCAGCTATCCGACAAATACATGGAAATACATAGATGGGGCATGGTATTATTTCGATGGCGCAGGCTGGATGTTAGGTGAGGGCTGGCACTGGATTGGAGACACCTGTTATTACATGTACGCTGACGGAAGAATGGCATCTGATACATGGATTGATCATTACTATGTAGACGCCTCCGGCGCATGGATACCGGAAAAATGCAACCATGACTGGGAAAAAAAATATGAGGACATTGAACATCCGGAAGAAGGACACTATGAAAACGTTCTGATTTCACCGGAAGAAGGACATTATGAAAAGGTGCTGGTGAAAGACCAGTGGACCGAATATAAGCTGATAAAAGAAGCGGAATATGAAGACCGCTGGGTGGTAGACAAGGAAGCATGGACGGAAAAGGTGCATAATCCGGCAAAAGATAAATACGAAATTCATTACCTCTGCAATGGATGTAAAAAAGATTTCGGGATGGGTGATGAAGGTTATGACGCTGTGGATGCACATGTTGAAGAACAAATGTTACAAGGAAATTTTGCTTGTGGAGGCTGGCACGAAGCAGAGGTGCTTGTAGAAGAAGGATATGATATTATCGAGCATCCAGAAGAAGGGCATTATGAACATGTGAAGATAGCAGATGCAGTATATCAAAGCATTTGGCATCCGGCAGAATATGAAGACCGCTGGATTGTAGACCAAGAAGCTGTGTATGAAGATAAGTGGGTAGTAGACAAGGAAGCATGGACGGAGCATAAACTGATTGGGTATGTGTGCAGCCATTGTGGAGAGTCAAAAGAAGCTGAAGAAGCAGTAGAAGAATAGATGTCAAAAAAGTGCCTGAAGGTGATACTTCAGGCACTTTTCTGATGTTCATTTTGCATTTTGTCAATAATGAATTAAAACATTTTTGATTTTAAAGATTTGATGGCTTTCGGAATGTTCATTCTATCACTACTGACCTTCATTTTTACGTTTTGTAAGTAATCCTATTATTACATAGAAAAACTACCCTTGAAACTTTGGCAGGTTTAGGGTGGTATTTCTATCTCTTATAAATCCGGTCAACCCCTTGTGGGCGGTTGTTCCTTTAAACATATTATAAGCTAGAAAAAGAAAAAATGCAATGGAATAGAAAAAATTTTATAAAAAAATCCTGAAGCCGTGATTTCAGGTTTTTTTGAGCAAAAAATAATTGTAAGAAGAAGAAAAAAATGGTAAAATATAAGTTAGGAATAATCGTGTTACAGGGTGGCTGACCTTCATTTTATAATACATAGAATGGGGGTGGTGCTGATGAAACATTTTGACTTCAAAGATTTAATGCAATTCGGAATGTTCATTCTATCACTACTGACCTTCATTTTTTCATTCTGTCGGTAGTGATTTAAGGCATAGAAAAACCACCCTCTGAAAACTTTGAGCGGTTTTAAGGGTGGCATTTCTATGCTATTTCCAAAATCGGTCAACCCCTTGTGGGCGGTTGTTCCTTTAAACATATTATACGCCAGAGAAAGAAAAAATGCAATCGAATAGAAATAATTTTTATAAAAAAGTCCTGAAGCCGTGTTTTCAGGTTTTTTTTTGTTGCCGAAAGAAAAAATAGTCAGGAAAAATTAGATGTTTTAAAATGACATTTGATATTTTTTTACAAAATTCATTGTCATTTTCGGGTTTCAATGCTATTATTTAGATACAGAGGTATGCGACAAAAAGTATACCTTTTTTTTATGTCAATTTTTCTCTATTATTATCTGATTTTAACGTAGGTCAATTATTAAAATCATAAACAATTCTTGAAAAATTTCCAGTAAAAGGTTCAACTTCCCTCCTTTTTTTATGGTGTACAAAAAGTATACATTTTGTAAAAAATTCAAGGAGGAAAGCAGCGTGAAAAACAAGAAGTTTGTTTCTTTTTTCTTAGTTGCTGCCGCTCTGCTTTATGCGAGCACCCCTGTTCTGGCTGCTTCAAAGGATAGTTTTAGTAAAACAATCAATTTTAAGGCGGAAAATGAACAGGAAAATATTCCTGACTTCGATAAAGAGATCGTCAAAGACGGACAGAAATACACTCTGTCCGGTGTTAGTGTACGCACTTTGAAGAAAACACCTCAAAAAGAAGTCCAGTATTTAACAAAAGAAGTAGAAACAGTAGTGGGAGCACAGGAAGAATATGCTCCGCCGGATGAATTGCAAGATAATGACATTCTTTATTCCTTGTCACATGTTGTGCAAGAACCCATCTCTACTCCCGGCGAAGGACAATTAGTTACGGGTTTTGTTGACTACCAATACCCTATACAGCAATCCGATGTTCCCAAGACAAAAGCCATTTCTACAACAGATCCCGCCACCGGTGAGACCATACAGGTGACGGCTGAATTGAAAAATTTAGTACAACAGGGAGGTGGATGGAAACCCAATTACATTGATATTAAGTTTTATAACATGGATGCAGACTATTTTGAATGGAATGGTATACAGATAGAAGGCAATCCGGAACAACCGCTTCAGGGTTATGAACAGGAGCTTTTAGCATCAGTAGGAGCGGATAGGAATACCAGTAGGGTAATCCGGACGTATTGGACTTCTGATGTATACACGGATGAGAATGGTGAGACCTGTCGGAATGCAAGGGCTGACATTGAACAGTATGTTAATTATTATAGGGCAAACTATGAAAAGAGACTGGATAAAAATGAAGTCCGCTATGTTGCCGCTTATCGGGCAGAACAGACAGTTGAAAGCCAGACATCCTTTATCTACGAAAGAGCTGCAACCGCAAAATACGAAAAAGATGACAATAAAATTGTGAAATACATTATGGCAGGAGCAGGAATTTTAATTTTTGTTGCCATAGTTGTTGCAATTCTTTATGTCATTGCTAAGAAAAAAAGAAACAGGAGAAAAAATGGATAGTTTATATGTGAAAGGATTGGTCTTTTTAACAACCAGTCTGCCGGGGGATAGAAGTGATCCTATTTCAAAGTTTGTTGATATTATCATTGAATTGATAGCACCATTGAAAAATCAAATTCAGGGTATAGCTATAATTGTAATAATGGCGTCCGCAGCTGTATGGATGTGCCCTTTTTTTGAGAAAGAATGGAAAAGAAAAGCAAATAAATGGATATTAGGTTTAATTGGCGGCGCAATTATACTAGCTGGAGCTGCTGAATATGCAGCATTTATTTCTGAAAGAGTTAAATTTTAGAGCTTATATATGCGGGGTGCTATTTATAGCACCTTGAAAATAAAAGAAAGAAATATATGCAAAAAATTGATTTTAAAAAATTAAAAGATGAGATTGCTTCTATCTTGAAAAAAACAGAAAAAGAAAAAAGGGTGATGCAGCTTAACCGTATTTTAGCAGACAAGGAGAATATAAAAAAACTTCTTTTAATGGCAAATATTTTGCTGATGGTGTGCTTTAATTTCCTAATAAATACGCTTGTAGAACTATTTACAGAAGAAAATATATGGGGAATTTTAAAGATTTTTCCATTGCCGAAGGGAATAATAATTTTTTGGTGGTTATATCTGATCTTTCTGCTTTTTCTTCTTATATGCGATATCACATGGGCTTATAAAATAAAAGTATCTTTTTCAGAAGAAAATTTTAATGTTAATCAAAAAGGCTCTTCCCGTTTTACAACAGTCGAAGAATTGAAACAGCAATATCGGCAGATTGATGAACGGGAAGGGGAATATGATGGTCTTCCGGGATTTTTGATTTCCACTTATGAAGGAAAACATTTCATTGATGATGGAAATACAAATACAATCACAATCGGTATTACAAGAGCTGGTAAAGATAAAATCTATGTAGAACCGAATACAAATAATTATTCACGGGCAAAAATAAAGCCATCTATGGTGATTACAGCTTTAAAAGGTGAAGAATACAGGGCTGCTAAGAAAAGATTGGAAAAAAGAGGATACAAAACCCTGCTTTATAACCTGTCAAATCCGAAATACAGTATTAGCATTAACTATTTAGCAAACATGCTAAAGCTGTATAAGCAAGGGGATTATGCAACAGCAGAACTAATGGCATACTCCTATTCCTATTCGATTTTTTGTGCAGGAGAAAAAACAAAAGCAGAGAATGACTTTTTTACCGAAAATGCGGCAGCTTTATTTTCTGCTCTGATTATTGCTCATATTACAGATTGCTTAGAAGAAGATGAAAAGTATAACCATATTCGGAAACTAAAGTTCCAAGAAAAACAAGAAAAGTTTTTAGATTTACCAGAAGAAGAACAGGAACAGGCAAGGGAGAATTTAAAAAAATATCAAGGGGAAGACTATGTACTGGATGATACGGTTCATTATATTCCGGATGACGTGACATTTGAGAAAATTGAGAAATATGAAAAATGCGTAAATATATACAGCATTATCGTGATGTTTTCAGAGTTATCAAGGAAACGTGATGAAAACGGGATAAGTGAATTAGACCGATATTTTAATATGCGACCAGCTACCGATAGAGCAAAATTGAAATATTTATCCATAGATTTAGCTTCAGATCGTGCCAGTGGTGATATTTATTCTTCTATGGCAATTAAACTAACTAACTTTTCCAATGATGCAATTATAAAAATATCACTGGAAAATGAGCTGGACATGGAAGAACTTGGATTTGGGGAACAGCCGATTGCTCTTTTTATTGTTTTTCCGGATTATGACAGTTCGTTACATACACTTGCGTCTATTTTAATCAGACAATCGTATATTATGCTTTCTCGAATGTGTGATGAGTACATGACCTGTAAAAGACCGGTAAAGTATATTTTGAACGAATTTGGTAATATGCCACTGATTGAGGGTATGACAAATATGCTGACTGTTGGTCTGGGAAGGAATATTACCTTTGACCTTTATATACAGTCCATAAAACGTATTCAGAAGATTTATGGAGACAAAGATGCGGCAACAATCATAGCAAACTGTGGAAATCAGATTTACTTAATGGGAAATGACACAGAAACAGCGGAATATTTCAGTAAGATGTTAGGTGAGATAACTTATATAGACATACAGAGAAGTGGCAGCAAGTTAAGCTTAGATAAAACATTTACGGAAAGAACAGAAAAAAAACCGCTGATGTCTGCAAGTGATTTAAGGGAACTGAAAAAGGGACATAGTGTCGTAAGAAGGGCAATGAAACGTACAGATTTGGAAGGGAACGATATAAGACCACGTCCAATTTATAACTGTGCGGAAGACGGAACAAAGCTGAAATTCAGTTATGATTATTTGCAAGGGATTTTAGAAGATCCCCGTTCAATCCGGTTGTCAGAAATTGCGCCAAAAACAAAAGAAATTTCCAATATAGAAGAATATATTATGGATTTTGATAAGGTGATGAAGCGTTTAGAAGAAAATGTACCAGCTCCTAAAAAAAGAAAAAAAGAGCTGCCGAAAGTAAAAACGCTGGCTTCCTTATCACAAAGGCATTATGCGCTGTTAGAAAGTTATGCTATGGATGGAATTGGGGAGGATTATAAAGAAATTTTAAATTGGTCGCATAAGCTTCCTTTAGAAGAACTTTATCAAAAGATAGAAGGGTTGGAATTTATGAAAAAAGAGTCAAAAAAGACCATGTTATCAATATTAGAAGGTCGTATCAATGAGAAGTAAGAAAAAAAGGATATGTGGAATTGTAGCAATTTGCTTCACGATTTTTCTTTTTTCACAAGCTGTTTTAGCTACACCAAGTCCAGTTGAAAATGAAATTATTGATGTGTTAAGCCGTAATGCGGAATATTTTCAACAGAACGATTTATTTGGAAGTGTCTTTCGAAGTATTGGATGGTGGCTTGTTTCGTTTTTGCGGACAATCTGTGTAGCGGCGGAAGAACTTTATTTGTATTGCTTTAAACTGCTTTCTTTCTCCACCAGTGATAATATCCAGAATTTAATCTCTAGTATGCAGCCAATGTATCACGCTATTCTGCTTTTAAGTATTACTGCGGTAGGGTTAATGCTGATGCTGTTTAACAGCAAATTTCCGAATTTCTTAAGAAGTATTTTACTGACAGTTGCAATCGTTACCTGTTCATTCTATATCATATCGCAGTTAAATAAAGCTCTTTATGATACAGAAACAGATACCGGATTAGTGACATGGGCAATCGGAGAAAATCATACAGTGGCAAATGATGTGGTAAACGCTAATATCATAGACCTTTTGTATGTAGACCAAAAGGAAGAAAATGGTTTACTCAGTTTTAGTAAAGATAATATTGAAAATTATCATTATCCGGAGCTGACAGATGAAATGTTTAATAGCATTCGGGTGACAGAGGTATTGAACTATAAAGATGAACAACTGTCGGAAGCAGGAAAAGAGCTGTTGAAAAAACGGCTTAAAGTGACTGCTGGTGCGGAATTTACAACTGGTGATGTTAGTAATGGATGGGGATGGAACTCTGAAGGCGATAGTGATATTGGAAATGAATTTTACTATCGTTATCATGTGAATTATTCCATTTGTATCTTAACATTGTTTGCATTTGTTGCGGTTTATCTTGCAATGGCTTTTGTTGTTGTAAAGATTATTATAAATCTTGTAATAGGACAAATACTTAGTATTTTATATTCTGCCGATCTTACCGGTTCAAAAAAAACATGGATGATTTTAAATACCATGAAAGATGGATACATTGCATTGTTTTTAACGGCATTATCTGTTCGTATTTATACATTATTTCAAGCATGGTTGAATGATTTATTTGTAGATCATGGTATCGTAAACGCAATTATCCTTGTACTTTTAGCATTTGCGATTATTTCTGGTCCATCAATCATTGAGAAAGTAACAGGACAAAATGTTGGATTGTCTGGTGGTCTGGGAATGATGTATGCAGCTAAACAGGCAATACATGGAGCCACAAGTATTCCGGGACATCTTGCTTCAGCAGGGAAGACCTTAGCAAATGGTTTTGGCTGGGCGGCAGATAAAGCAGTGAAACCTATGCCGGGTACACCTTCCTCTTTTTCATCTGGAACAGGCTTACCGGATAATGGAAAGGATATGCCGGGGCTTCCAAATTCCCCCAATAATCCATCTGGTGGAGGAGGCGGTAGTAGTGCATCCGTAAGAAATGCCGGTGAAAATCAGTCTGCAAACAATCCGGAAGGATTACAGAAAGAAAATGGATTAGAAGCAGAAATGAAAAAAATGAGTAATGCTACATCAGCACAAGGGAAATATGACAGCATGATTGAGAGCATGAATGAGGCACCGTCAGAGTTACAGGATGACTCCATTGCAAAGAAGATGCAGGAAAATCTAAATAAGGAGAATACCGACAATTTAGATGAAAAACCAGAGCAATTAGATGGAGCAATGCAAAAAATGTCTCAGGGTACACAAGAGCTGGGAGAAAAGAATAACTTAAATATGGCAGCATCTGATTTGGATAACATTATGAAAGAGATGCCGGGAAATAAGGAAGTATCTGGAGAAAAAAGCAGCCTAAATGAAGCGTCTTCAGGCTTGGATAATACCATGAAAGAAATGCAAGGAAATCAGGTAGCATCCGGAGAAAAGAATAGCTTAAATGAAGCAACAGCCGGCTTAGATAACACCATGAAAGAAATGCAAGGAAATCAGGTAGCATCCGGAGAAAAGAGCAGCCTAAATGAAGCGTCTTCAGGCTTGGAAAATAGCATGAAAGAGATACCGGGAAATCAAGAAGCATCCGGAGAAAAAAGCAGCCTAAATGAAGCATCTTCTGGACTGGAAAATAGTATGAAAGAGATGCCGGGAAATCAAGAAGTATCCGGAGAAAAGAGCAGCTTAAATGAAGCAACAGCCGGCTTGGATGATACTGTGAAAGAGATGCAAGGAAACCAGACCTCTACTGGAGAAAATCTAAACGGGACATCAAATGAATTGGAAACAACAATGTCGGAGACATCTGAGGGTATATCTTCTAATCCGAGCAATACAGGAAAGGAAACACTGGAAGGTGCTCGTACAATAGAACAAGGAAGCAGCTTAGATGGAAGTTATAGTATGGATGGTAGCAACTCGAATGACTTCTCAGGCAGCACTGTAAACAACTTAAATCCGGCAAACACAGGAGCAGGAGCATCGATTGCAGAAATGCAGCGACAGCTAAAAAAGGCAAAAAAAATTGATGAAGAATTAAAAGATACACTAATGGACGAATAGCAGGAGGAAAAATGGAAGACGAATATAATATTGCTTCTGAAATTAAATCAGAGACAAAAGTAGCAGGGAAACTTCTGGTATCAACATTTTACTTCTTATGTTTTTATTGGATATTGTTCTATTCTTTGAGAGTTTTTGTACATACCCAGCTGATGCTTCCGTATGCAATTTTTGCAATCGGTACGGGCATCTTTTTTACGATGCCTAGTTACTTTAATCGAAAACGGAAAATGTATCAAAGCATTTTGATTTTCTTTTTTAGGGATAAGTCGATTTATAGACCGGTGAGGAATGTAAGTGCAATAAAACGACTGAAAACATTAAAGCTTACAATAGAAAGGGAAGAAATTGATAAGTATTAAAGAAAAAGCTTCGGAAAGGGTAAGTACCATAATGCCGCTTCGGAAAGTTGCACAGGAAGGCTACTTTTTAGATAAGAAAGGCAAGATTGTAGACATTATGCAGGTGGTTTCTAAGGATTTAGAAAATATGTCAGAAATAGAAAAAGAGATAGAGTTTCTAAAACTATGGAAATTTAACAAGATGAATGGGGCAGAAGTCAAATGGGTTTCTTTGAATTTCCCATGCAACACGAAACAACAGCAAGTGTATTTTCGTCGGCAGATAGAAAAATGTAAGGATATGCACAAGAAAAAATGGCTTCAAAAATCTCTGGACGAATTGATTTGGCTGGAAAAAAACAGGACAAAAAGGGAATATTATCTTTTCTTTTTTTCAGAAAGTAAGGAGGAACACAAGGAGTTTATTATGCGTAACCTAAAAATTATGGGAAATGGAAAAGAAAAATCATTAGAAGAAATGAGTTTTCATAAGAAATGTCAGGTGTTATCCAAAATGTCAAATCAGAATATTCAGCTTTTTGATGTCTAAACAAAGGAGATAACAGAAATGCGAAGAAAAAAACAGCAGGAAGAAATAGATGAATATCTTCTGGAAAAAATACAGCCCGTAGGAGGGATATCTTTTCGGGACGAAGCACATATTCTTACTGGCACAGGATATCAGAGCTGCATACATGTCTATGAATATCCGGATAGGGTACATAGCAACTGGTTATCTACGTTAATGAATATACCTAGTACCATTGCAGTGGTGGATGTTAAAACAGAAGATACACAGGAAGTAAAGAGAAATTTAAACCGTTCTATGGAGGAACAGGATTTAAGGTATCAGATGTCGGAGCATCCGGCGGATAAATACGATGCAAAACAGAAATATTTAGAAATGAAGCAGATTTTTGAAGAAATCAATCGAATGAAAGAAATCATTAAGCTGCTTCATGTGCGGATCTATGTCTCTGGACTTACACTACACGATTTAGAAAAAAATGTAAAAGAGATTTTATCAGAGCTCAATACCTCTGGTTTCAAGGCAGCAATTATGTTGAATGAAACAGAGCGGGATTGGCAGGCAATGTTTTTACCTTATGGTGAGCAACAGGAAGCCTTATATGCAATGGAAGGACAACCGGTTTCTTCGAAAACACTTGCAGGTGGAAATCCTTTTCATTTCTCAGATTTAGAAGATCCTCATGGTTCTGTATTGGGCTTTACATTAAGTGGTGGAAATTTTCTTTTTGATATTTTTCATGCAGACGAACAGAGGAAGAATTACAATGCCTCTGTTGCCGGTCTCATGGGTTCTGGAAAATCCACACTTTTGAAAAAGCTGTTTAAAGATAATGCTATGCGGGGAAATTTTGTCAGGGCATTTGATATTTCTGGTGAATTTCGGGAACTTACATACGAATTTGGAGGAAAAGTATTAAAGCTGGATGGGAGTGAGGGAATTGTTAATCCATTGGAAATATTAAAAACCAGCGAAAATGAGAAAAATAATTATTCTATCCATATTACAAAGCTGATTACTTTTTATAAGTTTTTGAAGCCAGATGTAAGTACCGAAGAATTGAATAAGTATCAGGAAATGCTAGATGAATTGTATCGGGCTTTTGGATTAAGTCCCAGTATTCAGAATAAAGAGATTAAGATTACTGGTCTTCCGGCAAGGCAATATCCTATTTTTTCAGATTTCATTGCGTTATTAGAGGAGGAAATCAATAAGCAAACCAATAATACCTACAATGATGTAGAAAAAGAAATTGCCGTATATAACATTCTATTGCTTCAGAAAATAAAGGACACAATATCATCTTATATGGGAACGTATGGAAATGTATTCAATGGTTATACGACAGTTTCTATTTTGGATGAACAGGTAGTAACCTTTGACATTAGCGACCTGAAAGAATTTGCTGCAAATGTTTTTCAAGCTATTGTTTTTAACATGTTAAACCTATGCTATAACGACAGCACAATAAATGGATATGCGATGAAGCAGCTCTATGAGACAGGAAAAATTGAGTTTGAAGATATTATACGTTTCTTAATTATTATTGACGAAGCACCACGTATTATCAGCACACAATATTTACAGTGCTTGGATATGCTGACACGCTTTCTTCAGGAAGGTAGAAAATATTTTATTGGGATTATACTGGCAGCACAGTCCATCCGAAGCTATTATCCGTCTTCCGTACAGGATAGGAATAAGATACAGGCAATGTCTTCTGTCTTTGAGCTGGCACAATATAAGTTTACCTTCCAACAAGACGAGAGTGTAAAAGAAACCATTGACGCTGTATAC
Source organism: uncultured Blautia sp. (assembly GCA_900539145.1). Classification (GTDB taxonomy): domain Bacteria; phylum Bacillota; class Clostridia; order Lachnospirales; family Lachnospiraceae; genus Blautia. Next base: position 5,552 of record UQAX01000018.1, on the reverse strand, counting down.
GGAAGAAACCTGACGGAAATACAAAAAGAAAAAATTTCTATTTTGGAACGTGGAGAATGTTTTTTCTCCATTTCAGGCATGAACACGTATCATGTGAAAATATTTGCAAGTGAGGAAGAATTGAAACTGTTCCGTGGAGGTGTATAAAGATGCAGCCAAAACGGTTTTTGAAAAAACTTATCTTGTCAATCGTTTTGGTTTCATGTTCAGGTTTTATTCTGTTATTTACAATAATTACAGTCGTTATGGCACAAGATGAAATGCAGAAAATCGCATATATGCAAAGTCAAACGGGAGGTTCAGGTGCTGCTGGAACAGGAGGCATGGATATTGTTGCGGTGGCGCAGCAAGAATATGCGAACCGGGAAGAAAACAGAGGTGGCTATAAGTATAAAAACTGGTACGGCATGAATGCTGACTGGTGTGCAATGTTTGTCTCTTGGTGTGCAGACCAGTGTGGATACATAGAACAGGGAATTATCCCGAAAACCGCTTCAGTATATGGATTTTATTCCCATTACAAAAATATAGGAAGATTTCATTATAAGGAAGAAGCATATAACCCAAAACCCGGAGACATCATTATTTATGGGACAAGTACACATACTGGGTTAGTGGTTGGATATGATGCAGAAACAGATATTGTCACCACGATTGAAGGTAATACCGGGCAGTCTTCCACAACACCTTTTCATCTTGGAAGTGAAGTTAATCAGCGAAATTATGCGAAATCCAATCCAAGAATTACTGGATTTTGTTCTCCGGAATATCCTGCCGGAAACACTGGGGTAGGTCCTATGGGAGAAGGAGAAAGAATAGTTGTCCCATCCGGCTTAGGCTCTGTACATACTTACATGGGATGGCAGATGATTACATCTCCTACTTCTTTGCAATATAAATTAAGGCAGGAAGCTGGGATGAACTTTGACGCAGAAGGTTTTGGAAGGATTGGAGACAGATATGTAATTGCCTGTACTACAACTTTTGGAGGGATTGGAGATTATGTAGATTTTTACAAAGAAAACGGACAAGTTTTAAAGTGCATTATCGGGGATATCAAAAATCAGCATGATCCCGGATGTAATAAATGGGGACATTTAAACGGTACGTGCATTATTGAATTTGTTGTTGATAAGAGCACATGGTATCCAAGACATCCAAATCCCGGAACAACATCCTGTCACCCGGAATGGCGAAGTAATATTACTATGGCAGTAAATAGAGGAAATTTTTGGGGCTGATTTTCTTTTTTAGGAAGTATGGGGACTACCTCCCCAAGCCCCTGTAAAAACCTTGCAAACAGAAAACCATTTTACAATGTTTTCCTGATTGCTGCGGTTGAGAAAGGTTCTTGTTTTAGACTTTTACAGTAATGCTTTGCACTGGAAGACATAAGGAAAAGAGGAAAAGCGAATGAATAAAGTAGTTTTAATGGGACGTTTAACAAGAGACCCCGAAGTAAGGTATTCCGCTGGAGAAAATGCGATAGCGATAGCCAGATATACACTGGCTGTGGACCGACGTTTCAAAAGAGACGGAGAGGCAACTGCTGATTTTATCAGTTGTGTTGCTTTCGGCAGAGCAGCAGAATTTGCAGAGAGATATTTCCGTCAGGGTATCCGTATTGTAGTAAGCGGCAGAATACAGACAGGAAGCTACACAAATAAAGACGGCAATAAGGTTTATACAACAGATGTAGTAGTCGAGGAACAGGAATTTGCCGAAAGCAAATCCCATACAGAAAACGGTGGAAAAGAACAAAGCAATGCGCCTATTACGCCAGCAGATGCGGATGGATTTATGAATATTCCGGAAGGAATAGATGAGGAATTACCTTTTAGTTAAGAATACGGTAAAGGAAGGGAAAATAAAATGACGGTTATAATAGTGGTATTGATTGTTTTTATTCTCTTATTCATATATTCCTTAATGCGGATTAGTAGCCGAGAGGATGATTTGGCAGAACAGGAAAAATATATGAAACAGTTAATAGAAATGAAAGAAAAAGAAGAAAGGGGGGAACTGCATGAAAGGTAGAAAGAAAACAGGGAAGAAATTCATTGCATGTGCATTAGCTGTACTGACATTTGTTAGTGTTTTTTTCCAAAATGATGTACAGGCAGAACCCAAAAATCTGACAGAGCCTTTTCAAAAAAAAGAAGAAGCGGTACAAACTGAAAATGAGAAAGAAGAATTTGTAGAGTCAGAAGAAGTATCGGAAGATATAGAATATAGAGAGCCTTTCTATGATCCTGTCAAGATTTATCAAGAAGCTCAAGAAATAGGTGTAGGATTTGCTGAACCGCAGGATACTCAGATGTATACAGTTAATCCCAGATGGAATAAATGGGATGAACGTTATGCAGGAGGGCTAATTCCTAATTCCGAAGCGGGAATACAGATTGATATTGTAACGTATAATCCAACTGTAATCCATAAATCTTGGAGAGAGGGTGTTTTAGGGTTCAAAAATAAAAACAATCCTAACGATACTTCTCAATGGGAAAGAGCTTTTTGTGCAGCCCCGGGGAAGAAATTTAAAGGTGGAACATTTGTATGCCAACCTATGGACGAGATATACAATTATGAAACGATACAGTTGGTTTGCGCTATGCTGCAATATATAGATAATCAAGCAATTTATCATTCACACTTGAATGAAAATCAGATTTATGCAATGCGCCAGTGTGCTGTTTGGGTAGTTCTCAATACGGTAGAAGGTTGGTATGGACGGGATGTGTACTTTGAGTTTGGAAATGGTGTTCATTGTCCGGGAGATAGCAGCTGCTATATTTCAAATCATGTTTCTGACTTAATGAACAATGGCTGGAAATGGGCGCATGATAATTACCAGAATATGACACCAAGGGACTGTTATTATTGGTACAACAAAGCCAATCAGGATAGCAGACAGCCTTTGAGTACGTGGGACTATGAGTATCATTCACCTTGGCTTGCAATTCAGAAAAAACCATCCTCTAACGGTGGATATGTAAATGGTGTGTGGTATGACGCTGAAGCTTATGCAAAATGGGCGATTGATGGTAATCCAGCTTATTCACTGGAAGGTGCGAAATATACGGTATGGAATGAGAAAACAGGAGAATATTATTATGATGCCATAACAACGGATAAGTATGGTTATGGTTGGTGTTATATACCGGAGTCCGGTAATTATCAAATACAGGAGACAGTACCGCCTAAAGGCTACAAGCTTGACAGCACATGGTATCCGGTTACTTTAAATACAACCAATTATACGTTTGAACATCCAGAACCGATTAAGACAGCGGAGATTAGAATTCATAAATCGGCAAAAGTACCTACGGATAAGTCTTTAGCAGGGGCTAAATATGGAGTATGGAATTGGGAAGGCTCCGTTGGAAATGGAAAACCTGATTTTGTAATCACGACAGATGAAAGTGGCTATGGTAAGGTAGATAACTTGCCTTTATGGTATTACTACATACAGGAAATAGAAGCACCGGAGGGATTTGGACTAGATACAACGGTATATGAGGCTGATTTAAGAGAGGCTGGCTCTTACGATGAAATAGGCGTGGATTTATATTCACAAGAACCTCCGGCTTTTGGAAAAATTACGCTGCAAAAGCAGTCTGCAAACCCAGAGTGCACGGATGGGAACAATGCTTATTCTTTAAAAGGGGCAGAGTATTCCATTTACAGTAATCAGGATTGCACAGACTATATAGACAAGCTGATAACAGACGAGAACGGATATGCAGAAAAAGACGGATTAAAGCTTGGAACATATTATGTGAAGGAAACAAAAGCTTCACCGGGATATGCGCTGGATAAAACAGTTTATACCGTAGATTTAACGGCAGGATCAGGAAACTTGGAGTATCAGATTACTTCCAAGGAAACACCATTGATGGACCCTGTTGTAATGTTGGTTATGAAAATAGATAAAGAAACAGGAAATCCAATTCCAGCCGGACAGGGAAGCTTAAAGGGTGCGGAGTTTACCTTTAAATTTTATAAAGGGGAATATCCAGAAGACACAGATCCGGAAACGCTAGGGAAAACAGCAGATAAGACATGGGTATTTGCAACAGATGAAAAAGGGCTTGTGAAATTTAATGAAAATTATTTAGTAAATGGAGACGATTTTTACTATGATAGCTCTAATCATCCGGCATTACCAGTTGGGACGCTTGTCATCACAGAGACAAAAGCACCAGCCGGATATCACATGAATGGTGAGACTTTTATTAGAAAGATTACACCACCGGGAACATCAGAAAGTGCTCAGTCCTATGTCACTCCGGAAATTGAGGAAGACAGTGTAAGCGTAAAAATTATTAAGATACAGGATGGAAACAATGTCCGTATTCCCGGCACGGTATTCCGTCACACGATGCCGGATGGTACAACAAAGGATTATGCCACAGATGACAAAGGGGAAATTCAGTTACAAGGGCTTGCCGTAGGAAAACATCAGGTGGTAGAAATGTCTCCGGCAGAGGGATATTTGCCGAATACCAGCGTATTTGAATTTGAAGTCACCGCAGACAATAAAGTTCAGGCAATTACAAAGCCCACAGAAGATATGGGAATTGCCTTTGCGGAAGAAAAAAATGGAGACGGTACTTTAACGGTAAAAAATAAGTTAGCTCCGTTTAAGCTGAACATTCATAAAGTAAATAATAAAGATAAGGTATTAGAAGGCGCTGAATTTACCTTATATGAGGATAAGGATTGCAGCGTAGAGGTTGACAGACAGGTGTCTGATAAAGACGGAAATCTGGCATTTAAAGATGTAGAGACCGGCAGGGAATATTACCTAAAAGAAACAAAAGCGCCGGCAGGGTACAAGCTTCCAATCAATCCAGATGGCAGTCCGGTGATTTATAAAATTAAAGTGGAAAGTGACCCAATAAAAAACAGCTTTATCGTCTATGTGAATGATAAAGCCTATGATGGAAATTCCGATGGTTCAATCACCATTGGCGGTACAAAAAAAGATAGGGAGGTCAATCTTACGGTTGTGAACACAGTAAGTGGAAAGCTGCCAAATACAGGCTCACACAGCATGATTTGGATTTTGGCAATCGGAAGTATATTGATGGTTACCTCCTTAAAAAAGAAAGAAAAAACAACAAGATAACGGAAAGGGGAAAAAACAATGAAGAATAAGATTTTTAAAGCAATGTTAATGATGGGATTAGTAGTAGCCACAGCAACAACCTCTATGGCAGGAAGCGCATTAACACCGGTTTATGCAGAGGAAATGGAAGCAGCACAGGGAAATCAGGTAGTAAACGGTGTGCTGGATTTTGGAAAGGGCTCTGCAAGTATCAACATCAATGGAAATGAAGGTCAGTCCTTAGTAGGAAAGAAATTTGAGATTTTCCAGTTGTTCAATGCGGAAAATTCTAAAGACGGAGAGTCTATCAACTATACATTCAACCCAGAATTTGCCAATGCCATTCAGACAGTCGTAGCCAATGCGTTAAATAAAAAGAACGGAACGCAGTTAAGACCGGCAGATGTGACAGAATATATGGCGATTGACTATATCCAGACCT
>UQAX01000017.1 GCA_900539145.1 uncultured Blautia sp. | reverse complement strand
AGAAAAAATACTAAGGTATTGAATTTTTTGTGTAAATAGTCTTTTTTTATTTTGTTTATAAAGGAATTGAGGGAATGAAATATAGTTAAAATATATATTTTTAAATAATTTTAATTAAAAAATAGATTTGACAGTTTTTAGACTTTGTGATAGGATAAGTGCCAATTTAGTATGGTAGAGAGATGAAATGCTAAAGTAAATATGAAATTTGAGGAGGAAATGAAATGAAGAAAAAAATTGCACTGATTTTAATTGGAACAATGTTAATGGGGCTTACATTATCTGCATGTGGAAATGATAAGGATATGCCGAAGAATGACGAAAAAACGGAAGATAGTGCTGAAACATCTTCAAATGAAGAGAATAAGACCACATTTACGGTTGGTTTTGATGCAGAATATCCGCCTTATGGTTATATGGATGAAAATGGAGAGTATACGGGATTTGATTTAGAGTTGGCTGAGGCAGTATGTAAGCTGGAAGGCTGGGAACTTGTGAAAAAGCCAATCAACTGGGACGCGAAAGATATGGAATTAAATTCAGGGGCTATTGACTGCATCTGGAATGGATTTACCATGAATGGAAGAGAAGATGAGTACACATTTTCGATACCGTATGTAGATAACAGTCAGGTGATTGTAGTTGCAGAAAATTCCGGTATCAACACACCGGAAGATCTGGCAGGAAAAACAGTAGGAGTGCAGGCAGCAAGCGCAGCTTTAGAATTACTGCAAAGTGATGAAAAAGACGGACAGAAAGCATTAGCAGATACTTTCGGAGCACTTAATGAATTTGCAGATTACAATACTGCTTTTACTGAATTGCAGGCGGGGGCTTTAGATGCGCTTGCTATTGATATTGGAGTTGCGAATTATCAGATTAAGTCAAGAGGAGAGGGATATAAAATTTTAGAAGAAACCTTAAATACAGAACAATATGCAATTGCATTTAAAAAAGGTAATCAGGAATTGCGGGATATTGTCAATGCGGATTTGAAAAAACTTACGGAAGACGGAACAGTTGCAAAATTGGCCGAAAAATATGAGATTTCTGATATGGTGACATTGAAATGAGTATTAATGTAATCATGAGAGAAATGACTGCAGGATTTGGACAGACGTGCCTGATTTTCTTTATGACGCTGGTGCTTTCTCTGCCTTTGGGACTAGTCATGTACTTTGGCAGAGTAAGCAAAATAAAATTAGTCAGCGGCATTGTCAAATTTTATATATCAGTTATGAGGGGAACTCCGTTGATGCTGCAGCTTTTGGTGTGGTATTATGCACCATATTATTTATGGGGAATGAATATAGGAGGATATAAGCTGACAGCAATTTTACTGGGATGTTCATTGAATTATGCGGCATATTTTGCTGAAATTTATCGTTCCGGAATAGAAGCAATTCCCAGAGGACAATATGAAGCGGCAGCTATTTTGGGGTATTCCGGACAACAGACTTTTTTTCGGATAATTTTACCGCAGATGATTAAAAATGTATTGCCTGCAGTGACAAATGAAGTAATTACTCTGGTAAAAGATACGTCTCTTGTGTATTCTTTATCTTACGTTGAGATGTTTGCAGTGGCAAAGCAGATTGCAGCTGCACAGACAACCATAGTTCCATTTTTTATTGCAGGCGCATTTTATTATATTTTTAATTACATTGTTGCAAAGGTGATGGAAATGTTTGAAAAGAAAATGAATTATTATAGATAGGAGGATACCGGAATGAGTCTTTTAGAAATGAAACATATTAAGAAAGAATTCAGTGGGGTATCCGTTATCAGGGATATTTCCTTTTCCGTTGAACAGGGAGAAATATTGGCAATCATTGGACCATCTGGTTCCGGTAAGTCTACGTTGCTGCGTTGCGCAACAATGCTGGAAACTATTGAAAACGGTGAAATTTTATATATGGGCAAGAAAGCAGTGTGGACAGAAAACGGAAAACTGTTTTTGGCGAAGAAACAACAGCGCAGGGAAATAGAGTCTTGTTTTGGTCTTGTATTTCAAAATTTTAATTTGTTTCCGCATTTTTCAGTGATAAAAAATATTACAGATGCCCCAATTCGTGTGCAAAAAAGAGAGAAGGAAACCGTATATAGAGAAGCTGAAATTTTACTTAAAAAAATGGGACTTGCAGATAAAGCAGATGCATATCCTCATCAGCTGTCGGGAGGACAACAGCAGAGAGTATCCATTGCCAGAGCATTGGCATTGAAACCGAAAATGTTATTTTTTGACGAACCCACTTCGGCTTTGGATCCGGAACTTACAGGGGAAATCCTAAAAGTAATTAAAAATCTGGCAACTGAGCACATGACAATGGTTATTGTAACTCATGAGATGAAATTTGCAAGAAATGTGGCAGACAGAATTATTTTTATGGATAAAGGCGCAATTGCAATACAGGGCACACCGGAGGAGGTGTTTTCTTCAGAAAATCAAAGAATGCAGGAGTTTCTTGGAAAATTGTCTTTGGAATGACAAAAACAATAAAAATATATTGAAATCAAGGCTTTGAAGGGTTATAATGCATAGTATAAATAAAAAGAAATTCTTCGGGGCAGGGTGCAATTCCCTACCGGTGGTAAAAGGTAGCCCGCCCTCTCAAACGGAGGAGCACTGCCGGCGGTTATAGTCCGCGAGCCGTATAAAGCGGTTGAATTGGTGCAATTCCAATACCGACAGTATAGTCTGGATGAGAGAAGAAAGAAATTATTTCTATTGAACTTTCATGAGGATACCCCGTATAGGGTATCCTTTTTTGAAATGCATGAAGAATTTCCTTTTATGAAAAACGTTCATGAAAAGGAGAATAAAAATGAGTCAGGAAGCAGTTGTAAACAAGCGAATTCAAGTAACCGGAAACAGGTCGAAACTAAGAACTATGGTGCAGATAGCCATGTTGTCAGCCGTATCGGCAGTGCTCATGATGTTTGAATTTCCAATCCCTTTTTTAGCGCCGCCTTTTATTAAGATGGATTTTTCCGAAATACCGGTTTTGGTGGGAACTTTTGCTATGGGACCATTGGCAGGGGCAGTAATTGAATTGTTAAAAAACATTCTTCATCTTGTTACCTACGGAACGACCACAGGCGGCATCGGAGAATTATCCAATTTCTTTATCGGCTGTGCATTTGCAGTACCGGCAGGAATTTTTTACAGAAAAAGGAAAACAAGAAAAAGCGCTGTTTTAGGAATGGCAGCAGGTACGTTGCTGATGGTTATTATGGGCTGCCTTTCCAATGCCTTTGTTATGTTTCCGCTGTACAGCGTGGTTATGGGAATTCCCATGGACAGCTTTATTGCTATGGGAACAGCCATTCATCCGGCGATTGACAATATGGTTACTTTTGTAGTTTTATGTATGGTTCCTTTTAATTTGGTTAAAGGAATAATTATTTCAATGATTACCCTGCTTTTATATAAAAGGCTGAAGGTAGTATTAAAGGGAGAATAACATGGCAACAATTACAGGAATTACGAAAAAAACAGAAAATCCTTTTGTAAATCTTTATGAACTGGACAGAAAATCAAAAACAGGAAAAGAAGGAAAATATTATGTTGCGTCAAGAGCAAAAAGCGAGAAGGATTTAAAGCTTGTCACAGGGAAGAATGAGCCTGACGGAGTTGTGATTTACAGTTTATACGGCGAACAGCAGGATAAGGTAGTGCTAATTCGTCAGTATCGATATGCAATCAATGACTTTGTGTATGAATTTCCCGCAGGACTGGTAGAAAAGCAAGAGCCTTATAAGGAAGCTGCCGTTCGGGAAATGAAAGAGGAAACAGGGCTGGAGTTTACGCCTATTACAGTAAATGAAGCTTATGAAAAGCCTGCATTTACCACAGTGGGAATGACAGATGAGTCTTGCGCTATTGTATTCGGTACTTCAGCAGGAGAAATTACAAAGGAATTTCAGGAAGACACAGAGGAAATCGAAGTGGTTTTGGCAGACAGAGAAGAAGTAAAACGGATTTTAAAAGAAGAAAAAGTGGCAATTATGTGTTCTTATATGCTGATGCACTTTATACATGACAAAGAACCTTTTGAATTTCTGAAAGAATTGTAAAAATTTTATATAATCGGACTACTTTTTTCCAAGTTGTGTTATACTTAAAAAGCATCCGAGAGAAAACAGCCTGTATGTATAAATCGGTACGCATATAGGCTGTTGTACGTTGTGAGGTAGGATGCAAAATCGGCTTAAAGGGGTTTTGTAGATGAATTGGAAGAAACACATTAAAAATTTACTGGTATTTATTTTTACACTTCTGGCAGTGGTTTTAGGCGGTCTTATTGTCTTTAAGTTTATTCGCTTTTTTATGCCGTTTGTAATCGGATGGCTGATTGCGCTGATTGCAAACCCGTTGGTGCGGATGTTGGAAAGACGGATGAAGGTAGCCAGAAAGCATACCTCTATGCTTCTTATTATTGCAGTGCTGGCCGCTATTATCGGAGGCATTTATTTTATCGGAATGAAGACATTGCAGGAAGCAAGTTCGCTTATTGAGCAGGCGCCTGAGATTTACAGTAGTTTTCGAGAGGATTTTCAGGAGGCAGGAGAAAATCTTTCTATGATTATCGAAGAATTGCCGGACGGAGTTCAAAAAGGAATTGCAGACTTTCAGGACAGCTTAGGTAATATGATTGGAACAGCCGTAGGAAAAATCAGCCAGATTACCGTAGATCAGGCAAGTAATTTTGCGAAAAATCTTCCAAGTATTATTATAGCCATTATATTTACAATTTTATCATCGTATTTTTTCATTGCAGACAGAGACAAGATATTGGAATTTGGAAGGGAGCATACCCCTCAGCTTATTCAGGAAAAATGGAAAATACTGGAACGGTGCTTTCGGAGTATTTTCGGCGGATATTTTAAAGCTCAGTTTAAAATTATGGGAGTCGTCTTTGTTATTCTCTGTATAGGATTTTTAATTTTAAAGGTAAACTTTGCCATTGTGGTGGCTTTTCTCGTGTCTTTTTTGGATATGCTTCCGTTTTTCGGGACAGGTACTGCTCTTATTCCGTGGGCGTTGTTTAAAATTCTGTCAGGGGATATGCAGTACGCAGTGGGACTGATTATATTATATTTGACAACGCAGCTGATACGGCGTATTATTGAGCCTAAAGTGGTGGGAGACTCCATCGGTATTGATCCGTTGTGGACCTTGATATGTATGTATACCGGATATCGTTTTGCAGGTGTGTTGGGAATGATTTTAGCCGTACCTGTCGGGGCAATTATTGTGAATTTTTATCATGCGGGAATGTTTAACAGCGCAATTCGAAATTTGCAGGATGCAGTGGAAGATTTTCTGAAATGGCTGTATCGAGACGACGGAAAACATATTTCAGATAATAATAAAAAAGAATAAGAGAATATACCGGTACGCAAAAGAGAAGCTTCTGTTCTCTGTACCGGATAACAAAAGCGGAGGAAAAGAAGATGAAGTCAGTACTTCTTATTGGACTTGGCCGTTTTGGAAGACACATGGCGGCAAAATTGATTGAAGAAGGGAATGAGGTCTTAGCAATAGACAGCGATGAGGGAAGAGTAAATGATGCCATTGATATGGTGACAGATGCCCAGATTGGTGATGCAACCAACGAGCATTTTGTAGAGTCCTTGGGCGTGGGAAATTTTGACCTCTGTGTGGTTGCCATCGGAGACAATTTCCAAAGTTCCTTAGAAACAACTGCTCTTTTAAAGGATATGGGAGCACGTTTTGTTCTGGCAAGAGCCAACCGTGATGTACATGCTAAATTCCTTTTGAGAAACGGAGCAGACCGCATTGTGTATCCGGAAAAGGAAATGGCACAGCGTCTGGCTGTAAAATACGGAAATGACAATATTTTTGACTATATTGAGCTGACAGACGAATATGCTATTTATGAAATACCTGCACCGGAGTCATGGATTGGAAGCAGCATTATAGAAAAAGGTATCAGAAAAAAATATAACATCAGCATTTTGGCTACGAAAGCTCAGGGGAAAATGAACCCGCTTCCTCATGCAGACTATGTCTTTAATCATAATGAAACCCTGATTATTATGGGACATTACCGAGACGTACGTGCAGTGACAAAATTGAAATAACATTTGTTATATATGTAAAAAAATAGAAGAAAAATTGGTAAAAAATTCACAAACTTTACTGTGGTGCATTGACAGTAAGATGATTTTGTGTTAGAGTAAGAACATAGTTAAGTGACAGATATAAATATAATTTATTTGTCGCAGAATAACACGCATCTGATTACTGACGGATTAATGTGGAGTACCACAGGGAAATCAGAATGTGAAAAAAGCCGACCGTCTGGGCAACATTTGTTAATCTACAAATGTTGCCCTTTTTTCATCTCTTGCGGAGAATGGGAAAAGGGTGAGTAAAAATTATTTTCAAGGAGGATGTTACTATGGGATTCAAATCAGACATCGAAATTGCACAGGAGTGCACAATGGAGCCAATTACAAAAATTGCAGAGAAAGCAGGTATTGATGACAAATATCTGGAGCAGTACGGAAAGTACAAAGCAAAAATTGACTACAATTTATTAAAAGAGTCCGATGCGCCAAACGGAAAATTAATTCTCGTTACAGCAATCAATCCGACACCGGCAGGAGAAGGAAAAACAACAACAACGGTTGGTCTTGCAGATGGTATGCAGAGACTTGGTAAAAATGTTATGGTTGCTCTGCGTGAGCCTTCACTGGGACCTGTTTTCGGTGTAAAAGGCGGTGCAGCAGGCGGCGGATACGCACAGGTTGTTCCAATGGAAGATATCAACCTGCACTTTACCGGTGACTTCCATGCAATCGGTGCAGCAAATAACCTTCTGGCAGCTATGCTGGATAACCACATTTATCAGGGAAATGAATTAAACATCGACCCAAGAAAGATTACATGGAGAAGATGTGTGGATATGAATGACCGTCAGCTTCGTTTTGTTGTTGACGGTATGGGCGGAAAGACAAACGGTATGCCAAGAGAAGACGGCTATGATATTACCGTAGCTTCCGAAATTATGGCAGTTCTGTGTCTTGCAAAAGACATCACAGACTTAAAAGAAAGACTGGGACGTATTATCGTTGGATATACATACGGAAAAGTTTCTGAACAGAAACCGGTAACAGCTCATGATTTACATGCAGAAGGCGCTATGTGTGCACTGTTAAAGGATGCTTTAAAACCAAACTTAGTACAGACTTTGGAGCATGTACCTGCAATCGTACACGGCGGCCCATTCGCAAACATCGCTCACGGATGTAACTCTGTAATCGCAACAAAGATGGCTATGAAGTTGGGTGATTACGCAATCACAGAAGCAGGCTTTGGCGCTGACTTAGGTGCAGAGAAATTCTTAGATATTAAATGTCGTATGGCCGGGCTGACTCCAAGCGCAGTTGTAATCGTAGCAACCGTTCGTGCATTAAAATACAACGGCGGAGTAGCAAAAGCAGACTTAAATAACGAAAACTTAGAAGCTCTGGAAAAGGGACTTCCAAACCTGTTAAAACATGTAAGCAACATTAAAAATGTATACAAACTTCCATGTGTTGTAGCAATCAACGCATTCCCAACCGATACAAAGGCAGAGCTTGATTTAGTAGAAAGCAAATGTAGAGAGCTGGGCGTAAACGTTGCACTGTCTGAAGTATGGGCAAAAGGCGGCGAAGGCGGAATTGCACTGGCAAAAGAAGTTATCCGTCTGGTTGAAGAACCAAACGATTTCACATTCTCTTATGAATTAGAGGGAAGTATTGAAGATAAGCTGAACCAGATTGTACAGAAAATCTACGGTGGTAAGAGAGTCGTTCTGACTGCAAATGCACAGAAACAGGCTGCACAGTTAGAAGCGCTGGGATATGGAAACTGCCCAATCTGTGTTGCCAAGACACAGTACAGTCTGACAGATGACCAGACAAAGCTGGGAGCACCGACTGATTTTGAAGTAACAGTAAGAAATCTGAAGATTTCCGCAGGTGCAGGATTTATCGTAGCGTTGACAGGAGAAATCATGACAATGCCAGGACTTCCAAAAGTACCGGCTGCTGAGAAAATTGACGTAGATGAAACAGGTAAAATTACCGGTCTTTTCTAAGAAATAAACATATAGCTGCTGCATGACAAATGTGGTGCAGCAGCTTTCTACGTATTAGAAAATTTTGGGCTTGAAGGGAGCAAATAAGTATGTATAAAGACGAATATAAAGCCGTTTGTAATTCTGCGGCAACAAAATTAAATTTACTGAAAACCAATCCGCTGGGATATTTTGTGGCGTCTATGCTTGCTGGTATGTTTGTTGCAATGGGGGGATTTCTGGCATTTACACTTGCAGGTCATTTATCAACTTCAGAAACAGCAGCAATTTGGGCAAAACCGGCACAGAGTGCTGCATTTGCAGCAGCACTTAGCTTAGTTATCATGGCAGGAGCGGATTTATTTACAGGAAATAATTTTCTTATGTCAGCAGCAGCATTTAGAAAAACTGCTACATGGGGAGATGCCTGTAAATTATGGTGTGTATGTTGGATTGGAAACCTGGTTGGTTCTCTTTTATCTTCTGCTCTTTTTATAGCTACAAAAGTTCCTACAGGTGCAATTGGCAATTATTTTGAAAATCTTGCAATTACAAAGACGACTACTGCACCAATGCCATTGTTTTTCAAAGCGGTATTGTGTAACATTTTAGTATGTCTTGCTGTATGGTGTGGAATAAAAATGAAGTCTGAATCAGGTAAATTGATTATGATTTTCTGGTGTATTTTTGTATTTATGGTATGTGGATTTGAACATAGTATTGCAAATATGAGCAGCATTGGAATTTCTCTTTTTACAGGAAAAGTTGGAATTGATGCATATTTATATAATGTAGTAGTTGTTACCCTTGGAAATATGGTTGGAGGTATCTTAGGAGTAGCACTTCCATATCATTTGATTTCAAAAGAAAAATAAAATAAGAATAAGAAAGTAGAGCTGTCTGTTAAGGCAGCTCTTTTTCGTTCTATCCTTATTCATAAAGCGTAAGATGGAGAAAGGGGGATAGAATATGCAAAATCAAAAATTAGAAAATCTTTTGAATTTAGCTTTAAGTGCTACAAAAGAGGAGAGAATGAAATCATCACAGTTAAACGTAGGGTATAATACAGAAGAAAAAAACTGGGAGCTGATTATAAAGTTTTCCGGTGATTTGAGTGCAGTGCTGGGAGAAGATATTCCAAAAGTAGAACTTTTAAATCAATTTGCCATTATACGCATTCCAGAAAGCAGAATAGAGGAATTATCACGAAATCCGCAGATAGAGTTCGTAGAGAAACCAAAGCGTTTATTCTTTGCAGTAAATCAAGGAAAAAGTGCTTCCTGCATGACAGCAGTACAAAGTGAGTTTTCGCCTTTGGGAGAAGCGCTGACAGGAGAAGGCGTGTTGGTTGCATGTATTGATTCCGGCATTGATTATAGCCATCCTGATTTTCGTAATTCTGATGGGAGCAGCAGAATATTACGTCTGTGGGATCAAACCATACAGGGAAATCCACCGAAAGGCTATTTTATAGGAACGGAATATACAAAGGAGCAGATTGATGAGGCATTGAAGCAGGAAAATAAAAGGGAAATGGAAAAAATCGTTCCCAGTCGTGATTTAAGCGGACATGGCACCGGAGTGATGGGAATTGCAGCCGGAAATGGGGCGGCTTCGCAAGGTGTTTATCGAGGAGTGGCTTATAAAAGTGACTTGCTGGTTGTAAAACTGGGAACGCCTTTGGAAGATGGATTTCCCAGAACCACAGAACTTATGCAGGGAATTGATTATGCAATTCGTCAGGCAATCGATTTGCAGATGCCGCTGGCTTTAAATCTCAGTTTTGGCAATAATTATGGCTCTCATAGTGGGGAGTCACTTATCGAAACGTATTTGGATAATGCGGCATTGTCGGGAAAAACAGTAATTTGTGTAGGAATGGGGAATGAAGGAAGTGTGGCTATTCATACTTCGGGAAAATTGACAGAAGGTGAGACAAAAGAGATTTCACTATATATCAGCGAGTATGAAACGGGGATGAGCGTACAGATTTGGAAACAGTATGTGGATGAGATGGAATTTGTATTGATACATCCAAATGGCGAAAGGGTAGGTCCTTTTAAGCAAATATTAGGACCGCAGCGTTTTACTATTCAAAATACGGAGCTGTTAATCTATTATGGAGAACCCAGTCCATACAGTCTTTCACAGGAAATTTATATAGATATGCTTCCAAAAAATCAGTATATCGACAGCGGTGTGTGGAAAATTCAGTTGATACCTTCAAAAGTTGTGGACGGTTCTTTTGATTTGTGGCTTCCGGGAGGCGGAATTTTAAATGAAGGAACAAGATTTTCTTTTCCAACACCGGAAACAACATTGACTATTCCGTCAACAGCAGGGAGAGTAATTTCTGTGGGGGCATATAATTCCAGATATATGTCTTACGCAGATTTTTCAGGAAGGGGTTATACAAGAGTGGTAAATGCGGTAAAACCGGATTTGGCAGCTCCGGGTGTGGATATTCGTACAACGGCAGTGGGAGGCGGATATGATAACAGAACAGGAACATCTTTTGCAGCGCCTTTTGTTACGGGGGCTGCAGCACTTATGATGGAATGGGGAATTATAAAAGGAAATGATCCTTTCTTGTACGGAGAGAAGGTAAAGGCATATTTAAGAAGAGGAGCAAGACCGCTTTTAGGCGGGGAGTATCCCAATAATCGTATTGGATATGGGGTGCTGTGTTTAGGGGATAGTTTTCCATTGTAGGAAAAAGCAAGTTTCTCCCATGGAAAATCAGTGTTTCAGATACCTGATCTTCTTTGGAAGAAACTTATTTTCTAACTGTATATTTAAACCTCTAATTTTTCAATTTCAGTCCCTGTAAATTCGATATCCGGTAATAATTCAAAGTAAAAATCGGAATATTTTTCTGTAAGGGCTTGAATACATCTGGCTTGAATAATTTTAAACCGTGAAAGTGAAATCGTATCTTTATCAAAAGTGATATAAACGCTAATCCATAATTTTCGTCCGGTTCGGACAATATCGTAATAAAGCTGTGTGTGTCCGTAAATACCAATAATTGGTTCTACGGTGCTTTTAATATCTTCAATGGTTTCCTGTTCCGGAGGTATTAGCATTAAATCCCGAATACCTGTAACAACTGTTTTAATTGGCACGGGGAGCATAAATAGAGACAGAAAGATTGTGATAATCTGGTCAATGTAAGGAATTACAGGAGCAAGTGGCGTATGTAACAAAAAGTTAGGAAGCAAAAATGCCACAGTCATTCCCAAAGATACAATACTGTCGATTTCCCATCCTTTCTTTTCCGTTTCTATTAAAGGGGAATTCATCGCTTTATTCTTTTTTCGAAGATACAGAGATACAGCGATACCTAAAATACATCCAAACAGTTCAAAGTAGGCAACGGACTGAAAAGCAATCAGATGTCCGCCATGAAGCATAAGGTTTAGGTTGTTTGCGATTAACCCAATGGTAACAGCGGTCATCATAATTCCTTTTACTACAACAAAGAGAGTTTCTATCTGCATATAACCGAAGGGATGTTTTTCATTGGAAGGTTTGTAGAGCAGCGGGATTAAAAAAATAGAAGGCAAGAGCATGAAGAATTCTACACCGTCATAAACAGCATCAAGCAAAACTGCCTGAGAACTGGTGATGATGGCTGTGATTAATTCCACAATGACGAAGAATAAGTTTCCATATAAAGAAACGGTCATGGCTTTCTTTTCTTTTTTCTGTGCTTTTCTTGACCTGTGCATAAATTCATCTCCTAATATATTTTCTGGAATTATTATAACAGTAAACTTCCATCTAATCCATATTGAAATCCTCTTTTTTTTTCAGTATAATCCTTTCAAGAAAGTATTCTGCTTTCATAAAATTTTAAACACGGGAAGAAAAATATGGTAAAAAAACAGTTGGAAAATTTTAATTTAGAACAAATCTGCAATTCCGGTCAGTGTTTTCGTATGGAAAAAATAGGCGAAAATAAATATCGTGTAATTGCAGGGGAACGAAGCTTAGATATACAGCAAAACGGCAAAGTGTGCCTCTTTTTCTGTTCAACACAGGAATTTACAGACGTGTGGGAAGAATATTTTGATTTAAAGAGGGATTATAAAAATTACATAGATCAAATAAATCCAAGGGATACATATCTTTTGAATGCAATTCGATTCGGAAGTGGAATTCGCATTTTAAAACAGGATTTATGGGAAATGCTTGTTTCTTTTTTAATTTCGCAACAGAATAATATTGTGCGAATTAGAAGGTGTATTGAAAATGTTTGTAGAACATATGGGGAAGAAAGAACAAGTGCTTCTGGGGAGAAATATTATACCTTTCCTAAAGCAGAAGTCATAGCTTGTCTAGAAGATGATGATTTGAAAGTGTGCAATTTGGGATATCGCAGTAAATATGTAGTTCGTGCAGCAAAAGGAGTTGTTGCCGGTGAAATAGATTTGCAGGCGATTGAAAAGATGAAATATGCAAAAGCAAAAGAAGAGCTGCTTAAAATATTCGGTGTGGGGGTGAAAGTGGCAGATTGCATTTGCCTTTTTGGACTTCATCATTTAGAGGCGTTTCCGGTAGATACGCATATTAATCAGGCGCTTGAAAAGCATTATAAAAGGGGATTTCCGAAGCGCAGATACAAAGGCTTTGAAGGTGTTTTGCAGCAATATATCTTTTATTATGAGCTTTTTGGAGAGAAAACAGAATAGAAATAACAGGAGAGTTGTTGCAGATGCGGCAGCTCTTTTTGTTTTACAGAAGGTTGACAAATGTGCAACTGCACAGTAAAATTTAACTGAGGAAATGTGCAACTGCATAGGAGAAAATCATGGAAAAAGATAGAAATAAGAAGATTGAAAAGACAAAGGCGAATATATTGGAAGCATTACTTCTGCTGCTGCAACATAAGGAAATCAATGAAATTTCCATTCGGGAGCTTACAGAAACGGCGCATATACATAGGAATACCTTCTACATTCATTATACGGATATATACGATATTCTGGCGGAAGTCGAGGAAAATATGTGCAGGAAAGTAAAAGAAATGACAGATGGAATGGAGCCGACTCAGCTAAAGGAAAATCTGGAAGTCGTTTTGGAAAGTGTGTTTGAGTATCTTTATCAGGAGAGGGAAAAGTGTGGGCTGATTATGAGATACAGGGGAAGTGTTTCAAGCGGAAAAGGATTTGTGGAGTCTATTTTTGTAAAGTATTTGAATGCTTTTCCAAATACCTTTAACGAGGCGTCTGTGGAATTTCAGGTACAGTTTTATTATTGCACAACCGGTGCTATGGGGATTGTGCGTTATTGGATGGAGCATGATTTTAAAGAAAGTCCCAAAAGGATGGCAGCTCTTACAGCAAAGCTTTTAACAAAGGGAATACAGGGTGCATTGGAAGAAGCCGGGAGAGGATAAGCTATGGAAGATTATGTAAAGTTGGAAAATGTAACAAAGGTTTATAAAATGGGAGAAGTGGAAATCCGTGCGGCAGATGGGATTGATTTTTCCATATCAAAAGGTGAATTTGTGGTCATTGTAGGTCCCAGTGGAGCCGGTAAAACAACGGTTTTAAATATTTTAGGCGGTATGGATACAGCCACAGAGGGAAAAGTGCTGGTAGACGGAAAGGATGTGGCGAAATATACGCCGAAAATGCTTACAGGGTATCGCAGAGATGACATCGGATTTGTTTTTCAGTTTTATAATTTAGTGCCTAATCTGACTGCTCTGGAAAATGTAGAGCTGGCGCTTCAGATTTGCAAAGAGCCGCTGGATGCAAAGAGTGTTTTAGAAGATGTCGGACTGGGAGACCGTCTGGATAATTTTCCGGCACAGCTTTCCGGAGGAGAACAGCAGAGAGTGTCCATAGCAAGAGCATTGGCAAAAAATCCGAAGCTTTTGCTGTGTGACGAGCCTACGGGAGCTTTGGATTACAATACAGGAAAGGCGATTTTAAAGCTTTTGCAGGATACCTGCCGCCAAAAGGGAATGACTGTTATTGTCATTACGCATAATTCAGCCATTGCACCTATGGCAGACAGGATTATACATATCAAGAACGGAAGGGTGTCCGGTATGGAATTAAATCCAAATCCTGTTCCGGTAGAAACCATTGAATGGTAGGTGGTGAGCGGACATGAAAAAAAGAGCAATAAGAAAAGACTTTTATGTAGAAATACGAAAAAGTCTGGGAAGATTTTTATCGATTTTCTTTATTGTAGCAATGGGAGTTGCGTTTTTTTCCGGTATTCGGGCAGGAGAACCGGATATGCGGTATTCCGGTGACGCATATTTTGACAGAAATAATGTGATGGATCTCTGGGTAATCGGAACCTTGGGGCTTACAGAAAAAGATATAGAAGCATTGAAAGAGACAGAAGGCGTAGAGACGGTAGAGCCGGGATATTCGGCAGATATGCTGTTAAATGTGGAAGGAAACTATAAAGTTCTGCATGTGGCTTCTGTCTTAGAAGATATGAATAAATATACCGTAGAAGAGGGAAGAATGCCTGAGAAATCGGGGGAATGTTTTATGGACGGAGACTTTTTAAAGGCTCACGGCTTTCAAATCGGAGATAAGATTACTCTTTCCAGCGGTACAAAAGATGCCGTTACCGACACTTTAAAAACAGACACTTTTGAAATCGTAGGAAGCGGCAGCAGCTCCATGTATTTTACTTATGCCAGAGGCAGCAGTACCGTGGGAAACGGTGAAGTCAGCGGCTTTATCGGTGTCCTTCCGGAGGATTTTGGGTTGGAGGCATATACGGAATGTTATGTGTCTGTAAAAGATGCAAAAGCGTTGACAGCTTTTACTTCCCAATATGATGCAAAGGTAGAAAAGGTACAGGAAAATATTGAAGAAATTGCTGACGAACAGGGAAAACGAAGGGTTGATGAAATTCGTGAAGAAGCAGAAGCAGAGCTTGCCGATGCACAGGCAGAATTAGATAAAGGAAAGAAGGAAGCAGAAGAAAAGCTTACGGATGCCAAAAAACAGATTGATGATGGAGAAAAACAGCTTCAGGAAGGAAAAGAACAGCTAAAGAAGGCAAACGATGAGCTTCAAAGCGGAAAAAATAAGCTGTATGCCAGTCAAAAAGAGGTAGATGCAGCCAAAAAAGAAATTTCTGACGGCTGGAGTCAGTATAATACAGCCAAAAAAGAATTTGACGCACAGGAAGCAGCTTTTAAAGAACAATATGATACAGGAATGGCAGAAATTGCCAAGGGAGAAGAAGAGCTTGCGAAAGCTTGGGATGACTTTAACAGTCAGAAAGCGGAATATGACAGTGGCGTTACAGCTCTTGCACAGGCGAAGGAGTTACTTGCGAAGCTTTTGGCAAGCTTGGAAAGCGGAATGTTGCCACCGGAGCAAATCCCTCAGATACAGGCACAGGCAGATGCGTTAAAAGCAGAGATTGCAGAAAAAGAGCCTGTTTTGCAGGCGGCAGGAGCGCAGATAGCGGCAGCACAGGCAATCTTGGAACAGAAGCAGCAGGAAGCAGACGTACAGTTTGCAGAAGCGAAAAAGCAGTTGGAGCAGGGGCAGGCAGCCATTGAGGCAGGAAGGCAGCAGCTGGAGGCAAGCAGGAAAAAGCTGGTTGAAGGCGAAGAACAGGCAAAGAAAGGACAAAAGCAGATTGACGCCGGTTGGAGTAAAATTCATGACGGAGAAAAACAGAAAACAGAAAGCGAAACTTTAGTTGCAGAAAATGAAGAAAAGCTTGCGAAAGCAAAGGAAGAATACGAGCAGGGAAAAGCAGAGGCAGAACAGGAAATTCATGACGGTGAGGAAAAGATAAAAGACGCACAGTTGGAAATCAATAAGATTGAAAACGCTCAGTGGTATGTGCAGGATAGAAGCGCCTTACCGGAATATACGGGCTTTGGCGACAATGCAGACCGTATTCGTGCCATAGCAAAGGTATTTCCGATTTTATTCTTTATTGTAGCGGCTTTAATCAGTTTAACAAGCATGACACGTATGGTGGAGGAACAGAGAACGCAAATCGGAACGTTAAAAGCTCTAGGATACGGAAAGCTGAGCATTGCAGGAAAATACTTAAATTATGCCCTTTTGGCAACGGTTGGTGGTAGTATTTTTGGAGTGCTTTTTGGAGAGAAAGTTTTTCCTTATATTATTGTGACGGCATATAAGATTATGTATACTCATGTTCCGGATGTGGTAATTCCTTACAACTGGGAATATGGAATTATGGCAGCAGGAGCAGCAATTTTATGCACTGGTTTGGCGACACTTTTGGCTTGTTATAAAGAGCTTGCTTCTCAACCGGCTGTACTTATGAGACCACCGGCACCAAAGCAAGGAAAAAGAGTTTTTCTGGAAAGAATTCCGTTTATCTGGAAACATTTAAGTTTTATTTGGAAATCTACGATTCGTAATCTTATTCGCTATAAAAAGCGATTTTTCATGACAGTGTTCGGTATTGGAGGCTGCATGGCGTTAATGATTGTAGGCTTTGGTCTTCGTGACTCTATTTTTGCCATTGGTAAATTGCAGTACGGAGAGCTTCAATTATATGACGGCATGGTTATTTTGAATACAGATGCAGAGGAAGAAGACAGAAAAGAGCCTGCGAAGTACCTTTCTTCAGAAAAAGAGGTTTCTGATATTATGGAGGGATACTCAAAGAGAGTGACGATTTCTAAGGGAAAGGAAGAACAGGAGGTTTATTTAAGCGTACCTTCTGACCTTGAGAAAAACAAGGAGTTTCAGGTTTTCAGAAACCGCATTACAAAGAAGGAGTTTGAGCTGGAGAAAAATTCCGTAATTTTAACAGAGAAGGCGGCACAGCTTTTAGATGTTGAAAAAGGTGATAAGATTGTTCTTGAGGATAAGGATGAGAAACAGGCGGAACTTCAGGTAACGGATATCTGTGAAAATTATATGGAGCACTATCTGTATATTCCACCGGAAACTTACAGAGAGATTTACGGCGAAGATATGGAGCCGAATACCGTATACTTTAAGATGAAGAACTTTAATGAAAAAGGCGTAAAGGAAATCGGAGAAAATATTCTGGATAAACGTGGGGCTTTGAATGTGACCTATACCTATAATATACAAGGGCAGTTAGACGATATGCTGGAAAGCCTTGACATTGTGATTGTAGTGCTGATTATTTCTGCAGGTCTCCTTGCTTTTGTAGTTTTGTATAATCTGAATAACATCAATATCACAGAGAGAAAACGTGAGCTGGCAACCATTAAGGTTTTGGGATTTTATGATAAAGAGGTTTCGGCTTATGTGCTCCGAGAAAATATTTTGCTTACCATAATCGGTGTAGTAGTGGGAATTGCACTGGGAAGTATTCTACATCGTTTTGTGATTGTGACAGTGGAAATTGACAGTGTGATGTTCACCAGAATTATTGAAAATATCAGCTTTGTGTTGAGTGCAGCGCTGACTTGTATGTTTTCCTTTCTTGTAAATGCAGTGATGTACTTTAAATTAAAGAAAATAGATATGGTAGAGTCTTTAAAGAGCGTGGAGTAAGAATTCTTACAAAAGATGTAAGTGTTTTTTCCGGCTGTCATCTTTTATAATAAAGGTATCTTAAATAAGGAGATGAGGAGTATATGGGAAAAACATTATTAGAAATACAAGGGTTAAAGAAAAGCTATGGAAGAAAAGAGGGGGAGACAAAAGCTTTAAACGGCGTTTCCTTTCAGGTTTTGGAAGGGGAATTTCTGGGAATTATGGGGAGCAGCGGTTCTGGAAAGACTACACTTTTAAACTGTATTGCAACCATGATAAAACCGACAGAAGGGAAAATTTTACTGTCGGGAGAAGATATTGGTAGATTTAAAGGAAAAAAGTTGGCACAGTTTCGAGGCAAAGAAATCGGATATCTGTTTCAGGATTTTGAGCTTTTAGATAACCTTACAGTAGAAGAAAATATTCTCCTGCCTTCTGCCATCCATGGCGACAGCCGGAAACAGGCAGAAAACAAATGTATGGAATTGGCACACTATCTGGAGATGCAGGATGTGTTAGATAAGTTTCCTTCTCAGATTTCAGGTGGTCAAAAGCAAAGGGCAGCAGCGGCAAGAGCTCTGATATCTCAGCCGAAAATTCTGCTGGCAGATGAGCCCACAGGAGCTTTGGACAGCCACAGCGCCAAAAAGCTTTTAGAAAAAATAAATGGTGTGTGTAAAGATTTTAAAACAACGGTGATGATGGTAACGCACGATGCCAATGCGGCAAGCTATTGCAGTAGAATTTTATTTATTCAGGACGGAGTTATTTTTCATGAGCTTCGGCGTCAACTTCCGGAGGAAAGCCAGTCTGATTTCTATCGGAGAATACTGGAAGTGACGGCTGCACTGGGAGGAGGAAGCGCCAATGTTTTATAATCTGATTAAGAGAAACAGCAAATCCGGCAGAAAAGAAAACAGCCTTTATTTTGCCTCTTTAGTGATTTCCGTAGTGGCTTTTTACGTGATTTTATCCATAGAAAATCAGGATGTAATGAAATTCATAAAGAGTATGGAAAGTGATGCTGTTCAGAAGCTTTTGCTTATTGTTCCTATATTTTATGTATTTTCGCTTTTTGTTCTGTCTTTTTTGGTATTTTTTACAACACGGTATCAGTTGGAGAGAAGAAGCCATGAATTAGGACTTTATCTGATGATGGGAATGAAAAGGAGCTGCTTGTTTTTTATGCTTATTGCAGAAGATATGGTAAATACGGCAGTTGCTTTTCTGGCAGGTTTTCCCATTGCCGTTTTATTGACAGAAATTATCAGTCTTACAGTATCAAGAGTGATTGGTCTGGGGATTTTAGGACATAGTTTTACTATTGCATGGACGGCTGTTTTGTGGACTGTGGTGGGAATTGTTCTGATTAAGATTGTAATTATAAGCATTTTAAGCGGAATAACAGTGAATAAAGATCCTTATGTCTTAATGAAAAATTCAGATGAAGGTGAGAAAAAGAGAACAAAAAGACTGACCTCGTGTTTTTTCTTTTTTATTGGTCTTATTTTTCTTGGAATAGCATATTCACTGGGCTTGAGAGAGGGTTTATGGGAGCAGATGCGTTCTCTTTTATGGACTTTGCTCTTTGGAATAGCAGGAACGTATTTCTTGTTTAAAGGCTTTTATTTTCTTTTTCAGAGAGCTCTGAAAAAGAAATCAAAAGGACTTAGCATCTTTACCCTTCGGCAGTTACAGGAAAGTGTTTTTCTGAAAAGCGGATTTCTGGCATCCTGTTCTCTTTTGCTTTTGATTGCATTTTGTTGTCTTTCTTTCGGGATTTCTGCGGCATTTTCACAGAAACCGGAACGCTTTATAGACTTTACTTTTGTCGGCGAAGAAGAGGAAGTAAAAGAAAAGCTGGAGAGAGCAGGTGTTATGGAGCAGTTTGAGAAGTTCTATCAAATGGAGATTTCATTTATACCTACCTTTGAAGGAGAACATACCTTTTCCAATAAAGAGATGATAGCGGCATTAGAAGAATTACCCATATCAGATGTCAGAAATAATATAATCAATAATCTGGAGTATTCAGACAGCCCATATATGGTGAGGTTATCCAGCTATAATCAGCTTTTAGAGTCAGTGGGAAAAGAACCTTTGCATTTAGAAAAAAATGAAGTGGTTTTATATGAAGATCCTGAACTAAGAGATGAAGAAAGTATAGGGATATTAGAAGAAGCCTTGAAAACAGGTGTGTGTCTGCAAATTGACGGACAGGATTATCTGATGAAAGAAAAGGTTATGTCCTATGATGTGGTGACGGATGATAAAATCACGCTTATGGACGCATTAATTGTAGAAGACAGCGTGTTTGATGCTTTACATCAAGAAGGGAATACAGAGTGCTATTGGAATGCAGTATTGGACAGTAAGATAATCGAAAAAGACGGACTGATAAAAAGCTTTACGGATATCAATAAAGAGTTGACAAAAACGGGAATAGAGTATGAAAGTTATATGGAAAATATGGGAAGATATTTATTCTATATGGTGTCAGAAACGTATTTATCTGTTTATCTTGGAGTGGTATTTTTAATTATAGGCAATACGGCAATTGGCACCCAGTTTCTTATGTACCAAAGAAAAACAGGAAAACGTTATCAGACTTTGTTTGCTCTTGGAGCAGATTTTGCAAAGGCTTCCAAGTCAGGGAGAGCACAGGTGTGTTGGTACTTTTTCCTTCCGGTAGCAGTGGCTGTTGTCAGCTCTGTTTTTGGAATTTGGGCAATGACAAATGGACTTCTGGCTTCTTATTATGAACAACAGCAGAGCAGTATGATTGTGATGTCCTTTGTTGTAGTAATTCTCATTGTTGTGGTAGAATGGGTATATATCAGAGCGGTGATGAAAAACAGTGATAGAAATATTCATGCTTTATTAGAACGAAAAAGAGATGAATAGGAAAAGTGAGTGGGGTTTATGAGCAGAATTACCATAGTGGAAGATGATATTTTTATGAGAGAGGAGCTGGCAGATATTCTGGAAAAGGAAGGCTATGAAGTCGTGCAAATTTGTGATTTTCAGAATGTTTATGAAGAAATTAAGAAAAGCAAACCGGCTCTTGTGCTTTTAGATATTAATTTGCCCCAAAAATCAGGATTTGAAATATGCAAACAATTAAAAGAAAAAAATCTGTGTCCGGTGATTATTCTGACTTCACGGACACAGATTGAAGATGAAATTCATGGGCTGAAGTTGGGAGCCGATGATTTCTTGACAAAGCCGTACCATAAGGGACGGCTTTTGGCACGTATCGAGAATACGTTACAGCGTTTTTCCAGTTTTGAAGGCATTCTAAAGGGCAACGGGTTTTATTTGGACAGGCATACCTATACACTTTATACCGAAAACTATTCAAAGGTATTGCCGGAGAAAGAAGGAAAAATTCTGGAGGTGCTTTTAGAGCATCGGGGAGAAATTGTTTCAAAAGAAGATTTATTTTTGAAAGTGTGGGGAACACAAGTCTATGTAGATGAAAATATTCTTCAGGTGAATATGACACGGTTACGTAAAACATTGAATACATTGGGATTAGAAAACATGGTACAGACTGTTCGGGGAAGGGGGTATCTCTGGAATGGAGAATGATAGAAAAAGAAAATGGCAGACAGCAGGAGAAGTATGCAAGGAAAACACATGGTTCTTTGTTGCTCTGCTGTTTTTCGATTGTTTTTGCTTTTTTTGCCTGTGGCTGCTTGATAATCGAAAAAGTGAAAAACTGGCAGCTGTGTTTGTGCTTTTTACAGGTGTGATTTTTGTATTTCTTTTTCTGAATAAACTAAAAAAGAAAAAGAAAAGATTTCTTTATTTTCAAGAGCTTCTCAGTGACAGAAATCATCTGAACAGAGAATTAAACACAGACGTATTATCTTTTGAAGAAAAGTGGATAATAGAAAAATTAAGAGAAAAAATAGAGGATATTGAAGTAGAAAAGAAGGACAAGGTGCTGGCGCTTCAGCAGCAGCAGGAATATGTAGAAACATGGGTGCACGAAATAAAGACGCCCATATCATGGCTTACGCTGATGCTGGAAAACCGTGAAGACGAAATGAGTCCCAAGGTTTATCAGAAGCTGCAATATATGAATGTGCAGTTACAGGAATATGTATCACAAATTTTGTATTTTTCCCGTTTGTCTTATGACCATAAGAGAGAAATTATGGAGTGGGTGAATCTGCAGGATTGTATAGATTACGTGTTGGAAGCGTATGAATATTTATTGACAGAGAGTAAAATTTCTATAGTGGAAAACTTAGAAGTGAAAGAAATTTTTACAGACAGGAAAAATTTGGAGTTTATAGTATCTCAGGTTGTGAGCAATAGTATTCAGTATAGAAAAGAAAAAAACGGGCAGATTATTTTTTCAGCTTATGAGAAGGATGAAAAGATTTATATTAGTATAGAAGATAATGGAAAAGGGGTTTCAGAGGTGGATTTACCTTTTGTTTTTGAAAAGGGATTTACAGGCAGCAATGGACAGGAAAACAAGAAGTCTACGGGAATAGGACTGTATCTTGTGAAAAAAATGGCAGAAAATATGAAGCTTGTATGCAGCGCAAAGAACAGAGAAGCAGGTGGATTTCGGCTGATAATCGAATTCCCCAAGGTGGAAAAGGAGGAGATTGTATGAAGATAAGATTTATGACGAAAGAAGAGTTTCTCACTTCTTTGTCAGAATATCCGTATAAAAAGCTTTTTGTTAAGAGCTTGGAGGAAGCGGCATATTGCAAAACAGAATTTTTCTCAGAGGGTATGTTTGGAATTTTGAAAATACCGGATAAAAGAAATCTTCAGGGGAAGTTTTTGATTGCAGCATATTATGTGAAAAAGGGAGCGATTATCTTTTTAGATGAAGATAAGGTTATTCATCCTGTGCTGGAAAAGCGAAAGGAACTGGAAGATATAGAGGAAGGTCAGGAGCTGGGAATACTTCTTACGGTTTTAAACGGACTTATTGAGGACGAAGTACCTTATCTGCAAAAGATAGAGGAGAAAATTACAGAACTGGAAGATATTTTAATTGTTCAGCCGCCCAGAGATTTTCCCGAGGTTTTAATGAGGTTTCGCAGAGCCATGACACGTCTTCACGGGTTTTATGTGCAGCTTTTGGATGTGATAGAAGAAATACAGGGGAATTTAGGTGAGCGCTTGTCAGAGGAAGATGAAACAGGATGGAAAATGCTGGCGAGCCGTGTATCTCGCTTGCATGGATATACAGAGAATATTCGGGAAAATCTTTTGCAGCTGCATGAACTATATCAGGCGCAGATTGATATTTCTCAAAATGAGATTATGACTATTTTAACCATTGTAACTACGGTATTTCTGCCATTGTCCCTGCTGGCAGGCTGGTATGGCATGAACTTTCCCAATATGCCTCTTTTAAATTGGAAATACGGATATCTTACAGTGATTTTCATTACCTTTATAATTATTGCAGTGGAGGTGCGTTACTTCAGAAAGAAAGGATATTTGAAAAAGCGCAGAAAAATGTAAAAGCCCCTTCTTTTTTAAAAAATTCAGCGTAAATATAGAACAAAAGGCATCAGGAGCAGATATGAAGTTTTTGATTTTTCTCTCAGAGATTAGCATACCGTTAATTTTGTTTTATATTGTGGGATTTGGTATTCTTATGAAATGCCGTGTATACGAGGAATTTGTGAAAGGAGCGAAGGATGGTCTTTTGACTGTTGTTAAAATTTTGCCTACTTTAATCGGGCTAATGGTGGCAGTGGGTGTGCTTCGGGCATCGGGATTTTTGGATATGCTGGGGCAGGTGTTGGGAAATTTTACCGCACAAATCGGTTTTCCTTCTGAGCTGGTACCTCTTGCCATTATCCGAATGTTTTCCTCAAGCGCTGCGACAGGACTGGTGCTTGATATTTTTAAGGAATTTGGCACGGACTCCTACATCGGATTGATTGCATCCATTATGATGTCCTGCACAGAAACGATTTTCTATACGATTTCTGTTTATTTTATAGCGGCAAAAGTAAACAAAACAAGATATACCGTTGCAGGAGCTATGCTGGCAACGGCTGCGGGGATTGCCGTCAGTATATTTTTAGCAGGTAGTATGTAAAAAAAATTTCTGTAAAATTTCTATCAAATATGTTAAACTAATACAGTGAAAAAACAGTAGATGAAATGTAGGGAAAGAGATGCGAGAAATAGATAAGAAAAAGCTTGGGAAGGTATTGCTTCTTATACTAAAGGTTGTGCTGGCAATACCGTTGACAGTTGTATTTATTGTAATAAGGGGAATTCAGTTTTTCTTAAAGATGTGTGGGGCAGTGGTTTCCTTTGTGTGCATTGTTTCGGCGGTCATGCTGTCTATCGGGGTTCTGGTCGAGATTGTATTGCAGATAAACGGCAACGGTCCGGGCATTCCGGCAATTATCCTGACCATGGCAGTGGCAGGAGGTTTGGCATATATTCCGGCGGCAGGAGTTGCTATGGTTATGGTGGTGCTTGAGGCAGTGTGCAGCTGGATTTGGAAATGGTATATGGGAAATTCTGATAACTGGAAAGCCTTTTATAAAAGACCGGATTATCAATGGTCTGCTTTTGAGGGCGGATATAAAGGGAAGGATACAGACGATACAGAATTTCATATTCATTATTTCAAAGGGATTAAAAGTCAGGAAGAACTGAAAAAGCGCTATTATGCTCTGCTTCGGATTTATCATCCCGATAACAGCTTTGGAGAAGATGAAATAACCAGAAGTATTATGGAAGAATATGATTATTTGAAAAATAAGTTTCCAAAGGAAGAAAGTGTTTAAATATAAGTTGACAAGTACAAGGAAAAAGTTATAATTGAAGGTAATGAATATTTCAAAAGTGGAGGATTTCAAAATGAAAGTATTAGTAGAAACATCTGCAAGACACGTACATTTATCTCAGGAGCACTTAGAAGTTCTGTTCGGTAAAGGACATGAATTAACAGTGAAAAAAATGTTAAGTCAGCCGGGACAGTTCGCATGTGAAGAAAAAGTTGAAGTAATCGGAACAAAAGGCAGCCTGAAAATGTCTGTTTTAGGACCTGTAAGAAATGATACACAGGTAGAGGTTTCTTTAACAGATGCAAGAAGCATCGGTGTTGTTGCTCCAATTCGTGAGTCAGGAGATATCAAAGACTCAGGAGCATGTAAAATTGTCGGACCGGCAGGTGAAGTTGAATTAACAGAAGGCGTAATCGCTGCAAAACGTCACGTACATATGACACCGGAAGATGCTGAAAAAGCAGGCGTAGCTGACAAACAGATTGTTGAATTAGCTATCGAGTCTCCAAACGGAAGAAGCTTAACATTCGGTGACGTAGTTGTTCGTGTAAGTGCATCTTATGCAACAGCAGCTCACATTGATACAGATGAAGCAAACGCTTTAGCACCGGGTAAAGAATGCTTCGGAGAAATGATTATTAAATAATTGAATTTTAGGACAAGGCATCGGCAGGAATTACCGATGCCTTTTTTATTTCATAGGAAATTGCGTCCTATGAAATAAAAAATGCTCCGCAAGGATGCACAGCGGCGGATAGAGATTTCTACTTATCCTTAATTTGTCGTCCTTCGTGGTTTAAGTGATAATTATCCCTGTAAATCAGTTGGGAAATCGGCACAAATTCATATCCCTTCTCCTGTAAAGCAGTAATTAAGGTATCAAGAGCATCTTTTGTGTATTTAGCACCGTTGTGGCACAGGATAATGCTTCCGTTTCCGAGAGCCTTATGTTCTGTTACACGCTTTACAATGTCTTCGGCTCCGTAATCTTTCCAATCCAGAGAGTCTACATCCCACTGAATGGGATAATAATTATTTTTTTTTGCATTTCGAACGACTTGATTGTCATAGTCGCCGTAAGGCGGACGGAATAAAAACATATCAAAGCCGGTCAGTTCTTTAACTTTATTATGTACCTTCATCAATTCCTGCGTTTTTTCTTCATCGCTTAGTTGGGGCATGTGCTTGTGATTTTCACTGTGGTTGCCTAAATCATGTCCGGCCTCGTAGATTTTCTTTACATCTTCTGGATAACTTTCTACCCATCCCCCTGTCATGAAGAAGGTTGCTTTTACGTTGTGCTTTGCCAGAATATCCAAAATGGTTTGTGTGTCCTCATTTCCCCAAGCAGCATCAAAACTGATGGAAATTTGCGGCTTTTCCGTTTCTACGCAGTAGATGGGCAGCTCCTTGCCGCCCACAGTGTTGCTTACGGAAACAATATTAGGAAGTACGGATACGGCAGAAAAAATCAGAAGTCCGGCAAATGCCAGCAAAAGGATAGTGTTTAAAAAGCGTTTTAACAATCTGGAGCTCCTTAAAACCTGTTTGTTTCTATTGTATTTTTCAGAAAGGGTAAAAAGAACCACAAGGGGAGGGAAACGGGAACGCTTTCACTTAGTTGACATTAAGGAAAGACATTAGTATACTTAGAGAATATAGAATGTGAGGGATAGAATTTGGGCAAAATCAATGTGCATCTTTTAGGAAGACCGTATGTAGAAGTAGACGGAGAAAGAATAAACTTTCCATATAAAAAAGCAGAAGGTTTTTTCTATTATTTATGTGTGAAAAAGAACGCAACAAGGGAAGAAATTATTTATGTTCTCTGGGGTGCGGACAATGAGAATGTGGGACGAAAAAATCTGCGAGAAGCAGTTTATCAAATAAAAAAATTACTTGGAAAAGAAATTCTGGTTACGGCAGGTCATACAAGTATTTCTTTAAATCCGGAATGTATGCCTGAAATCGACTGGGATTTCATTACGGAAGAAAACATTTTAGAGCATGAAGAAGATGGATTTTTGTCACATTTTCATATTAAGAACAGCTATGAATTTGAGGAGTGGATTGAGTCCATGCAGGAGCAGTATGACCAGTCCTTTTTAAAGTGTGTCCGAAAACGTCTTCATGATGCCAATTCTGTAAAGGATATGGCTCAGATACAAAAATACAGCAATATTTTGTTAAAGCATGATTCTTATAATGAAAAATTATATCAGGAAATTATGGAGATTTATGCTTCAAGTGGGAATTATAATATGGCAATTAAGCTGTATTATGATTTGGAAAAGATTTTAGATGAAGAACTGGGAGTAGAGCCTTCCGGCGAAATTACAGAGCTGTTTCATAGAATTTTCAATGTAAAGGGTAATGTGGCTGTGGATAACGGAAATTGGAATTTACCTTTTATGGGGAGGACAGAAGAAATTTATCAAATAAGCGAGTACATTGTGGGCGCTGGAAGATGGGGGTATCCGCAATGCGTTGCTATCAGCGGAGAAGAAGGCGTAGGTAAATCAGCTCTTTTAGATAAGGCAAAACAGATGGTGAGGGGCTACCAGATGATACCGTTAAATGCTGCCTGCTATCGAGATGAACTGGATTTTTTTCTGCGTCCATGGAATGATATTTTCTGGGAAATTGAACAGTGTATGGAAAATGGAATTCTGGAAAAAGAAATTGTGGAAGATGAAAAGGGACAGATAAGAAGAATTTTAAAGGGCGTTCTTACGGAGGGCGAGGAAAAGATGGGCAGACTGACTTATCAGATTTTAGAACAGTCTGTTTTGGAAATGTTCCGAAGAATTGCAGAGCATCATAAAGTGGTTTTGTTCTTTGATGATATTCAATGGCTGGATAAAATGAGTTTTCAGCTTTTAAATCGTATTTTGCTTACCGTAGGAACAGATAAGATATTATTTATGTGTACCTTTAATCAGGATAATGATACAGAGGTTATGGAGGCTTTGGAAAAACTGGTTAAAAATGACTGTCTTCAGGTAATTAATCTTCATTCCTTTACGAGAGAGGAAACAAACGAGCTTCTTCATCGTCATTTACCTCAGTTGGATTATGAGGTTGAGAAAAAAGAAGATATTTATCAGATGACAGATGGAAATGCTTTCTTTTTAATGGAATTGATTAACCTGATTAAAGAAAAAGGATATACTTTAGAAATATCTCCAAAGACGACAAATTTGATAAAGGCAAGACTTGCAGGCTTACCGGATACAGAAACGGAGGTTTTATATTGTATGTCATTGTTTCCGGAAAAGATAAGTATAGAAGAATTGGAAATTCTGTTTCCGGGTCTGGATCGTCTTACTCTTATCCGAATATTGGAAAAGCTTCAGGAGCGTCGTTTAATTAAAGAAGTTTTAGTTGGCTGGAATATTTATTATAAATTTGTTCATCGAATATTCAGGGAATATTTGTATGAGCATCAGAGCGTGGGAAAAAGGCGCATGTACCATCAGATGCTTGCACAGTATTATGAAAATCAAGCAGAGGCAAAACGAAATTTTTCCTGTCTTCCAATGATCATTCACCACTATGAGAGATGCCATAATCAGGTGAAAACTTATGAATATAAGATTAAATATTTGAAGGAATATTATACGATTATTAATGAGAACTTTCCTGTCCTTCATTGGGAGATGGAATATGGCGATGACGAGTACGGAGTAACGAAAGGTGCAGCGGAAATGCTTGCGTTGGCAGAAGACGTAATCCGACTTGAAGATGACTCTCATCAGGCACAGGAAATGAAAATGGAAATGTATTATGTAAAGGGGCGTTATAAAATTGCCGTGGGGGAATACGATACAGGGGTTCAATGTGTAACCGAAAGTATCCGTTTGGCAGAAAAACTAGATGAGAAAAAGATGCTCCTCAATAATTTTAAGCAAATGGTTTTTTACGGTATTCAGGTGGAGGACTTTGCACAGGTAGAGGAATACGTTCAAAAAGGGCTTTGTTATTTACAAAAAGAGGAAAAAGCAACAGAAGAACGTGGTGTTTTTATGCGGTTGTTGGGTTGTTATTTTTTACATAAAGGAGAATACATTAAGGCAGAGAAGACCTTGATAGAGGCTATGAAAATTTTTAAGGATTGTGCAAAGGGAAAAGAACGCTTCAATATGAGTATTGCTGCCTGTCAGGGATATTTGGGAGATTTAAGCCGTTGTCAGGACGACTTGGAAAAGGCGGCAGTATATTATGAGCGTGCCATTGAAATGGGAAAAGGAAAAGTTGTGACAAATGGGCTTGGACAGTTTTATTCCGGTATGGGACAGATTTTGTATTTGCAGGATAAAGACCAGGAAGCACGCAAATATCTGGAAAAAGCAATTTCCTGTCTGAAGTGTCACGGTTATTATTGGGGCTTGGAAAGAGCTCAGATTTATATGGCAATGCTTTTAAAACGGCAAAATTCTTTTGAGGAAGCAAAGGCTTATTATGAGGAAAGCAGGCAGATATCCGAGAAAATCAAGAACCCCACAACAATGGAACTGCTTCGGAAATT
This sequence comes from uncultured Blautia sp., assembly GCA_900539145.1. Classification (GTDB taxonomy): domain Bacteria; phylum Bacillota; class Clostridia; order Lachnospirales; family Lachnospiraceae; genus Blautia. The sequence continues at coordinate 16,472 of UQAX01000017.1, read as the reverse complement.
TGAAGAGGATATGTAGATAAATACAAGAGGTTTCGAAAACGTCTAAAAAGAGATTATGCAAAATGACATTTATTGACGCTTTTTTGACACCTATAATGTATAATTTCACGTATAATATATAGAGGAAAAGAGGGTGCGATATGAGTAATATTATAATTACTGGTAAAGACTTAACACTGGAACAAATTGCTGCAATCTGTAGAGGACATGCAAAAATTGAACTTGCAGAAGAAGCAAAGCAGAACATCATCGAATCCAGAAAAGTAGTAGATGACTTAGTTGCGGAAGAAAAGGTTGTATACGGAATTACTACTGGATTTGGTAAATTCAGTGACGTGGTGATTTCTCAGGATCAGTGTAAAGCACTTCAGAAAAATCTGATTATCACTCATGCAGTAGGTGCAGGAAATCCTTTCTCAGAAGACATTGCAAGAGGAATTATGCTTCTGAGAATTAATAACCTTGTAAAAGGATTTTCCGGTATCAGATTAGAAACAGTACAGACAATGGTGGATATGCTGAACAAGGGTGTTACAGCATTTATTCCTGAAAAAGGTTCTCTGGGAGCTTCCGGTGACCTTGCGCCATTATCTCACATGGTTCTGCCAATGTTAGGTCTTGGTATGGCTTATTATGAAGGAGAACTCCTTCCGGGTGCAGAAGCTATGAAACGTGCAGGTATTCCTACGATTGAATTATCTGCAAAAGAAGGTCTTGCATTAAACAACGGTACACAGGCTATGACATCAGCAGGTTCTCTTGCATTATACGATGCACTGAACTTATTGAAGGTAGCTGATATTGCAGACGCTCTTTGCTTTGAAGCACAGAACGGTGTTGTAGATGCGTTAGACCACAGAGTACATGACGTACGTCCACATTCCGGACAGTTAGCAACAGCAAGAAACCTGTTAAAACTTCTGGAAGGAAGCAAAAACACCACACGTCAGGGTGAAATTCGTGTACAGGATGCTTATTCTTTAAGATGTTCACCTCAAATTCACGGTGCAAGTAAAGATGCAATTAACTATGTATTAGATAAAGTTAATATTGAAATCAATTCTGTTACAGATAACCCGATTATCTTCAAGGAAGACCGTGCAGGTATTTCAGGCGGTAACTTCCACGGTCAGCCAATGGCATTAAGCTTTGACTTCCTTGGTATCGGCGTAGCTGAACTGGCAAACGTTTCTGAAAGACGTATCGAACGTCTGGTAAATCCGGCGTACAGTGATTTACCTGCATTCTTAACACCTCATGGCGGTGTTTGCTCAGGATTTATGATCGTACAGTATTCAGCAGCAGCATTAGTATCTGAAAACAAAGTATTGGCACATCCTGCTTCTGTTGACAGTATTCCTTCATCAGCAGGTCAGGAAGACCATGTATCTATGGGTACAATTGCAGCTAGAAAAGCTGGAGAGATTGCTAAGAACGTAAGACGTGTTCTTGCAATGGAATTGATGGTTGCATGTCAGGGTATTGATATGAGAGGCAATAAAGGTCTTGGTAAAGGTACACAGGCTGCTTATGATTTGGTTCGTAAACAGGTTGCTACTTTAGATGATGACCGTGAATTGTACGGAGATATCAACTACTGTGAAGAAATCATTGAAAACGGTTCTTTAATTAAAGCAGTAGAAGAAGCCATTGGCACAGCAATCGAAACAAGATAATAAATTTAAAGAGGGTGCGTTACGGCTGTGTTTGGAGAGGGACCCCTTTGCCGGTCGTAACTATCAAAAAAAAGAGGGAGGTTTATTTTATGGAAAATTTGCTTAATCCTGTTGTAATTGGGGTTGTACTTTTATGTGTACTCTGCTTACTGAAAATTAACGTACTTTTATCCATGCTGGTATCTCTGTTTGCAGCAGGTCTGGTAGGCGGTATGGGTGTCGCAGAAATTAAAGACTCTATGCTTGCCGGTCTTGGCGGCAACGGTGAAACAGCTCTTGCATACATTCTGTTAGGTACTCTGGCAGCATGTCTTGCAACAACCGGTATCACAGAAATTCTATCAAAGAAAATTGCAAAAGTGGTAGGTAACAATAAGTGGATTTTACTTTTAACACTGTTGATTATTGCATGTTTGTCACAGAACTTAATTCCTATCCACATTGCTTATATTCCAATTCTTGTTCCGCCATTACTGGTACTGATGAACAAGATGAAACTGGACAGACGTGGTGTTGCATGTACCATCGCATTTGGTCATAAAGCGCCATACATTGCAATTCCTTTCGGATTTGGTTTGATTTTCATGGGTATCATTCGTGATAACATTAACCAGAACGTAAAAGAAGACTGGGGATGGAATGTAACAATCGGTGATATTACAGCAGTAAACTGGATCCTTGCAGTGGCTATGTTTATCGGTCTTGCAATCGCTGTATTCATTACATACAGAAAACCTCGTGAATACAAAGATATTCAGTTAGATGGTGTAAAAGAAACCGGTGATTTAAAACTGGAATACAAACACTGGGTTGTATTAGCAGCTTTAGTAGTAGTAGTAGTAGCACAGTTTGTATGGGGCTCTCTTCCGGTAGCAGCATTGGCCGGTCTGTTAGTAATCTTTATCTTTGGCGCTATTAAACCAAAAGATATTGATGCACAGTTCCAGGAAGGTGTAAAACTCATGGGCTTCATCGCATTTGTTATGTTAGTAGCAGGTGGATTTGCACAGGTATTAAAAGATACAGGTGCAGTAGATGAACTGGTAACAAGTTCTATCGGACTTATGGGCGGAAATAAATTAATCGCAGCTACCATTATTACTTTAATCGGTTTATTAGTAACGATGGGTATCGGTACTTCCTTTGGTACAGTTCCTGTACTTGCAGTATTATACGTTCCGTTATGTCATCAGATGGGATTTTCACCGGCAGCTACAATCGTTCTGATGTCAGCAGCAGCAGCTCTTGGTGACGCTGGTTCACCTGCTTCTGATACAACGCTTGGACCTACATCCGGTTTGAATGCAGACGGTCAACACGACCACATTTGGGATACTTGTGTACCGACATTCTTACACTTTAATATCCCATTAATGATTGCAGCAATTGTTGCAGCTCAGTTCTTATAAAATTGAGACATGGATGTTCGGATAATCAGGGCACCCATCATAATTTATATAAACAATAGATTGCAATCATCTATTGGATGTCATGCGAGAAGAACCTGTTCCGGCGCCTGAGGAACGGGTTCTTTTCACATAGAGCGCTATATCTTGTATAAAAAAATACAAAACTATACAAATTTACTCTGGAATATTTTGAAAAGATGTGTTACAATAGGTAAAGCGAAGACAGAAAGTTATTCGCAGCATAATATGTATAAAATTAATCAAAATATGAAAACTAAATTTAACAGGAGGTATTCATTATGCAGAAATACGTATGTGAACCATGTGGTTATGTATATGACCCAGAATTAGGAGATCCGGATAACGGAGTAGAACCGGGAACAGCTTTCGAAGATTTACCGGAAGATTGGGTGTGCCCAATCTGCGGAGTAGGAAAAGATGAATTTGTTCCAGAAGAAGCATAAGCTAGATTTAAAGATGAAACAAAAACAGGTTCTTTCAGAGCCTGTTTTTTTGTGGTAAAATGGGTTGGATTAAGAAAACAAATGAGGAGGATATGAGATATGAAGTTTACAAAAATGCAGGGAATTGGAAATGATTACGTTTATGTAAATTGCTTTCAGGAGCAGATAGAAAATCCTTCTGAGGTATCTAGAAGAATTAGCGACAGGCATTTTGGAATTGGCTCTGACGGACTGATTTTAATAAAACCATCAGAAAGAGCGGATTTTGAAATGGAGATGTACAATGCTGACGGAAGTCAGGGAGCAATGTGCGGAAATGGTATGCGTTGTGTGGGAAAATACGTGTATGATTACGGTCTTACAGATAAAACGCAAATTTCTGTGGACACAAAGAGCGGTATTAAGTATCTGGATTTAACGGTGGAAAATAAAAAAGTAAAACAGGTTCGTGTAAACATGGGAGCGCCTGTACTGGAAACAAAAGCAATTCCTATGATTTATGAAGGGGAAAAGGTTATCAGTCAGCCGTTAAACGTAGGACAGGATATTTATGAGATAACAGCTGTATCTATGGGAAATCCTCATGCAGTGGTATATGTAGACAATGTGAAAAATCTGCCTTTGGAGGAAATCGGACCGAAATTTGAAAAACATACAGCATTTCCGGAAAGTGTAAATACGGAGTTTGTCCGTGTGATTGATAGAAGGACCGTAGAAATGCGTGTATGGGAGAGAGGAAGCGGGGAAACCTTAGCCTGCGGAACAGGAGCCTGCGCCGTGGCAGTAGCGTCTGTTTTAAACGGATATACAGAAGATGAAGTGACTGTGAGACTTTTGGGCGGAGACTTGAAAATTTTCTGGGACAGAGCAGAAAACCTTGTTTACATGACAGGACCCGCAGAGGTTGTGTTTGAAGGTGAAATTGAAATTTAAGAAAAGGATTGAAGGAAAATGATTTTTACAAAAAGGATGAGTCTTGAGGATAAGAGGTTTTATTCCCATGTATTTCGTCTGGTTATGCCTATGGCGGTTCAGAACCTCATTAATGTAGGAGTGACCTCCACAGACGTTATTATGCTGGGAAAAGTAGGGGAAACGGCATTGTCGGGAGTATCGCTGGCAAATCAGATTTACTTTATTTTATCCCTGCTGTATTTTGGGCTTACCTCCGGCGCCTGTGTTTTGACGGCACAGTACTGGGGGAAAAAGGATACGAGAACCATTGAAAAGGTCATGGGAATGTCTTTTCGCATTTCCATTCTGGCGGGAATTGTGTTTGCGGCAGCGGCATTTTTCTTCCCGTATCAGCTAATGCGTATTTTTACGGCGGATGAAGCAGTAATTGCCGCAGGTGTCAGTTACTTGAAAATCGTGGCGTTTTCTTATGTATTGTCAGCCTTTACAAATGTATATTTAAACATTATACGAAGCATTGAGCAAGTTGTCATAGCGACAGTTGTCTATGGAACTTCTCTTGCGGCAAATATTGTTTTAAACGCAATCTTTATTTTCGGACTTTTCGGGGCACCGGCTATGGGAGCGGCAGGGGCGGCTCTCGGAACACTCTGTTCCCGTGCCGTTGAAGTGGTGATTGTGGTATTTTATGCAGTGAAAATAAACCATGTGGTGAAAATCCGATTTAAGGACTGGTTTGTAAAGGATAAAGCGCTTTCAAAGGATTTCTTTACCTATGCTTTACCTGTGCTTTTAAATGAAATTGCATGGGGAGCGGGAATGGCTGCGATTTCAGCGATTGTAGGGCATTTGGGAAGCTCTGCGGTAGCAGCTCATTCTGTGGCGCAGGTGTGCAGACAGCTTTCTATGGTTATCGGATTTGGTATTTCCAGTGCAACGGCAATTATGATTGGAAAAGCCATTGGTGAGAAAAAAGAAGAGCTGGCAAGGGAATACGGAAAGAAATTCGTCAAAATTGCCATTGTATGCGGTATCGGCGGCGGATTGCTCATATTGGCGATTTCCCCATTTGTGCGAAGTATGCTGAACCTGACACCGCTGGCAAAAAGCTATCTTACAGCTATGATGTTTATTATGTCTTACTATGTAGTGGGACAATCCATTAACACTACTTTGATTGTAGGGGTATTTCGTGCCGGCGGAGATACACGGTTTGGACTGATTTTGGATGTGGGCGTTATGTGGCTTTGCTCTATTTTAGGAGCGGCAGTGGGAGCTTTTGTCATTGGAATTCCAATGCCTTGGGTGTATATTCTGCTGTGCAGTGATGAAATTATTAAAATACCGTTTTCCATATATCGGTATAAAACTTATAAATGGTTAAATAACGTGACACGATAAAAATAAGGGGGAAACCTCTTATTTTTTTGTTTCATAGGAAATTGCGTCCTATGAAACAAAAATGCTCCGCAAGGATGCGCAGCAATGTAATCTTTTTTATCAAATGCTCTTGACAAAAAGAAAATTGTGCACTTTGGATAATGTAAAATCGACTTTGGTTTCCATAACCTGAAAAACCCATGTTTTTCCTTTAAAAATAAAAAATTTTTATCTTCCTCGGAGTGTTAAAAACACGTTAAACAATGGATTTGAAAAGGAAAATGGATATAAATGGTACAGAATTGTGCAATATTTCCCCTTTCTTTTCGGAAGAAAAAATGGTATACTGTGGAATACAAAATGTTGTGAAAACAAAAGTGAAAAAATATTATGAAATACCAGATATAGTGTTACAAAAGTTTATGAGGTGAAAGTGATGATGTATGTAATTAAGAAAGACGGAACAAAAGAGGATTTCAATATCCAGAAAATTGTGCGTGCAGTGAACAAATCTGCATCCAGAATTATGTATGACTTTAAAAAGGATGAGATTGATTTTCTTTGTGAATACGCAGAGGAAAAAGCGCAGTCCTTGGAGAAGGAAGAAATCTCTATTCAGGATATGCACAATATTGTAGAGGGAGCACTGGAAAAGGTAAATCCTGCGGTTGCAAAAAGCTACCGTGATTACCGCAATTACAAACATGATTTTATTCACATGATGGATGAGGTTTATACAAAGAGCCAGTCCATCCGATATATCGGCGATAAGAGCAATGCCAATACAGACAGTGCTCTCGTTGCTACAAAGAGAAGTCTTATTTTCAATGAATTAAACAAAGAATTGTATCGAAAATTCTTTATGACAAGAAACGAGCTTCAGGCATGTAAAGACGGATATATTTATATTCATGACCAATCCGCACGTCTGGACACCATGAACTGCTGTCTGTTTGACGTGGCAAACGTGCTGCGGGGCGGCTTTGAAATGGGAAATGTATGGTATAACGAGCCAAAGACGCTGGACACTGCTTTTGACGTTATGGGAGACATTATTTTAAGCACGGCAGCGCAGCAATATGGCGGGTTTACTGTACCGGAGGTAGATAAAATCCTTGCGCCTTATGCAGAGAAAAGCTATCACAAATATTGCGAGGAATTCTTGAAATACGTAGATGCTGACTGGGCGCCTGCAAAGGAGAGAGCACATCAGTATGCCATGGACAAGGTTCGCCGTGATTTTGATCAGGGCTGGCAGGGAATTGAATATAAATTAAATACAGTTGGTTCTTCCAGAGGTGATTATCCTTTTGTTACCGTGACATTGGGACTGGGAATGGAACGTTTTGAGAAAATGTGCAGTATTTCTCTTTTAGAGGTACATAAAGAGGGACAGGGAAAAGAAGGGCACAAAAAACCGGTGCTGTTTCCGAAAATCGTATTCTTATATGATGAAAATATTCATGGAGAAGGAAAGGAAGGCGAGGATGTCTTTGAAGCTGGAATTTCCTGCTCAGCAAAGACCATGTATCCGGATTGGCTTTCTTTAAGCGGAAAGGGATACATATCCAGCATGTATAAGCGATATAAGAAAGTTATCAGTCCTATGGGATGCAGAGCCTTTTTAAGCCCTTGGTATGAAAGAGGCGGTATGACACCGGCAGATGACAATGATGTTCCTGTATTTGTGGGAAGATTTAATGTAGGTGCGGTAAGTCTTCATTTGCCTATGATTTTGGCAAAGGCACGTTCAGAGGACAAGGATTTCTATGAAGTGCTTGACTTTTATCTGGAAATGATCCGCAATCTTCATATCCGTACTTATGATTACTTAGGAGAGATGAAAGCATCTACCAATCCTCTTGCTTACTGTGAAGGCGGATTTTACGGCGGTAATTTAAAACCTTCTGATAAGATTAAACCGTTATTAAAGCCTATGACGGCATCTTTCGGTATTACAGCTTTAAACGAGCTTCAGGAGCTGTATAACGGTAAATCCATTCGTGAAGATGGAAAGTTTGCGTTAGAGGTACTTCAGTACATCAATAAAAAGGTGGAGCAGTACAAGAAGGAAGACGGTAATCTGTATGCAATTTACGGCACACCGGCAGAAAGCCTCTGCGGACTTCAGGTAGAACAGTTCAGAAAGAAATACGGTATTGTGGAAGGGGTTTCTGACAGACCTTATGTAAGTAACAGCTTCCATTGTCATGTAACAGAAGACATCACTCCGATTGAAAAGCAGGATTGTGAAGGTAGATTTTGGGAGCTTTGCAACGGCGGAAAAATTCAGTATGTGCGCTACCCTATCGGGTATAATGTGGATGCAATCCGTGCCTTAGTCAGACGTGCTATGGATTTGGGTTATTATGAGGGAGTCAATCTTTCTCTTGCATATTGTGATGATTGCGGACACGAAGAATTGGAAATGGATGTGTGTCCGGTATGCGGTTCTAAGAACTTGACAAAAATTGACAGAATGAACGGATACCTGTCTTACAGTCGTGTGCATGGGGATACTCGTTTAAATACGGCAAAGATGGCTGAAATCGCAGAACGTAAGTCTATGTAAGAAAGATTTTTTTCAAGATTTTGTTTCATTTTTGAAAAAATTGTGATACCATATTTTTGACTTTATAAAAATTTTAGAAAAGCAGGGGGATAAGAAATATGGAATCGTATGGATATTTGTTAGACTTGGCATTAATCTTGCTGAGTACGAAAGTATTTGGGCTTATTACAAGAAGAGTAAAGCTGCCGCAGGTAGTAGGTGCTCTTTTGGCAGGTTTGATTTTAGGACCGGCGTGTATCGGCGTACTGCATCAGACAGATTTCATTTATCAGGTTTCTGAAATCGGCGTTATTGTATTGATGTTCTGTGCCGGTTTGGAGACAGATGTTGATGAATTGAAGAAAAGTGGAAAAGCTTCCTTTGTAATTGCGTTGCTGGGAGTAATTGTTCCGCTGTTAGGCGGATCTGCAGTGGCAGCGTATTTTAACAGATCGGGTATGCTGGAGCCGGCGGCAGATGTAAGCGTAATTTTACAGAATGTGTTTATCGGTGTTATTCTCACTGCAACATCAGTAAGTATTTCGGTTGAAACTTTAAAAGAAATGGGAAAACTGAATACAAAAGCGGGAAATGCTATTTTAGGCGCAGCGATTATTGATGATATTTTAGGTATTGTGGCGTTGACTATCATTACCAGCTTAGCAGACTCATCTGTAAATGTTGCTCTGGTATTTATTAAGATTATCGGCTTCTTTATCTTTGTGGGAGTGGGCGGATACCTGCTTCACATTATCTTCCAGAAATGGGTGAAGGGATATGAAAGAGATTTACAGCGTTTCGTTATTTTGGCATTTGTAATCTGTTTACTGTTTTCTTACTGTGCAGAGGAATTCTTTGGAGTGGCAGACATTACCGGCGCATTCTTTGCAGGACTTATTATTACAAAGACAACTCATACGACTTATATTGCAAGACGATTTGGAATTTTATCTTATATCCTTTTATCGCCTGTATTTTTCGCAAATATCGGTTTGCAGGTAGAGCTTCCAAGCATGAGCCCGATGATTATAGGATTTGCGGTTACTTTGGTAATCGTTGCTGTTCTCACAAAGGTAGTGGGCTGCGGTGCAGGTGCGAAGCTTTGCAAATACAGCAATAAAGACTGTATACGTATTGGTGCAGGTATGGTTTCCAGAGGCGAGGTCGCCTTGATTGTAGCGGCAAAGGGAAATGCCATTGGACTGATTTCCGCTGATTTAATGGGTCCGATTGTTATTGTGGTAGTAATTACGACGATTATTTCACCAATTCTTTTAAAAATGACTTTCAGCGAAAAAGACCATAAGGACGAAGGCAATGATTTTGTAGAAAGTGATTTGATGAAACAGTTAGAAGAATATGACGAGGAAATGGAAAAAGAACAGTCTCGTTACGTAACAATAAAAGATAAGAAATAAGAGAAAGGGAGTTGTAGCATTTTAATGCGGCAACTCTCCTTTGCTAGAGGGAGAAAAAATGGCAGCAGTTTTTTTAGCGGCAGTAAATGCAAAATATATACATTCAAATTTGGCAGTATACAGCATGAAATCCTATTGCAGAGAATATGAAAAATATGTGGAAATAGGAGAATATACAATTAATCAGCAAAAGGATGAAATTTTAAAAAGTATTTATAAGAAACAGCCGAAGGTGTTGTGCTTTTCCTGCTATATATGGAACATTTCTTTTGTGAAGGAGCTGATATGCGACTTAAAGAAAATTTTGCCGCAAACCGTTATCTGGGCAGGAGGACCTGAGGTTTCTTATGATGCAGAGAAATTTTTGCAGGAGCTGCCGGAGGTTACCGGAGTTATGTGCGGTGAGGGAGAGCAAACTTTTCTGGAGCTGGTGCAGCATTATGTTCATGAAAAAGAGGAGGATGCACTGGCTGATATTAAGGGAATTGTGTTTCAAAAAAACGGGGAGATTGTGAGAAATCCTTTCCGTGAAATCATGGATATGGATAAGCTGGTATTTCCGTATAAAAATATTTCCCTGTTTGAACATAAAATTATTTATTATGAAAGCAGCAGAGGATGTCCTTTTTCTTGCAGCTATTGTTTATCCTCTATTGATAAGAAGCTGAGATTTCGCAGTCTTTCTCTGGTAAAAGAGGAATTGCAGTTTTTCCTTGATGCAAAAGTTCCGCAGGTGAAATTTGTAGACAGAACCTTTAACTGTAAAAAGGAACATGCTCTTGAAATCTGGAATTATATTCATGAGCATGATAACGGCATAACGAATTTTCACTTTGAAATTGCGGCGGATTTGCTTACCGAGGAAGAAATTCAGCTTATTCACACCATGCGTCCGGGGCTTATCCAGTTGGAAATCGGGGTACAGTCCACCAATCCGAAAACCATAGAAGAAATCAGGAGAAAGACCAGTTTTGAGAAGATTTCAGAAAAAGTGAAAAAAGTACAGGAAGGAAAAAATGTCCATCAGCATTTGGATTTGATTGCAGGACTTCCTTATGAGGGATATGAAAGCTTTAAAAAGTCTTTTTGTGATGTGTATGCTTTAGCGCCGGAACAGCTTCAGCTTGGATTTTTAAAGCTGTTAAAGGGTTCTTACATGAATGAGAAGGCAAAAGATTATGGATGTGTATGCAAAGGGAAGGAGCCTTATGAGGTATTGGGGACAAAGTGGCTGTCCTATGGAGAAATTTGCAGATTAAAAGGAATTGAGGACATGGTAGAGGTATATTATAACAGCGGACAGTTCCGCCATACCATGAAAGCCATGGAGGGTTATTTCTCAGATGCTTTTTCCATGTACGAGACGCTGGCGGACTTTTATGAGAAAAAGGGATATTTTGGTATTTCTCATTCCAGAATAAGAAGATACGAAATACTGATGGAATTTTTAGAAGAAAGAGAAGTAGAAAATCTTTCTTACTTTAAGGAATTGATGATTTTAGACCTTTATGCAAGGGAAAATTTAAAGACAAGACCGGTATGGGCTGCGGATAGAAAAGCGTATAAGGAAAAGATACAGGAATTTTACACAAAAGAAGCGGAAGCGCCGGAAGTTTTACAGGATTATGCAGGATATCAACCAAAACAGTTAGAAAAGATGACGCATCTTGAAATTTTTTCCTATAATGTGCCGGAAGGAAAAGCGGAGAAAGGAAGTTATCCTGTGCTGTTTGATTATAGGAATAGAAATCCTTTGACCAATGATGCTGCCATGCACGTTGTAACGCTTTAGAAAACGGAGGACTTATGACAAAGAGAACAAAGGAAATCTTGGATAAGCTGGATGAGGTTTATACAAGAGAATATAAGTGCTATTTAAACCACGAAAATCCGGGACAGCTGTTAATTGCCACGATGTTAAGCGCACAATGTACAGATGCCAGAGTGAATATTGTGACAAAGGATTTATTTGTAAAATATCCCGATATGCAGGCTTTTGCCAAGGCAGATTTAAAAGAATTGGAGCAGGATATTAAGCCTACGGGTTTTTATCACAATAAGGCGAAAAACGTTATCGGCTGTGCTCAGAGGATTTGTCAGGTGTATGGCGGTGAAGTTCCAAGGAGCTTAGAGGATTTGGTAAGCCTTCCGGGAGTGGAAAGAAAAACGGCAAATGTTATTCGAGGAAACATTTTTCATGAGCCCAGTGTAGTGGTTGATACCCATGTGAAGCGAATTTCCAAACGTCTGGGATTTACCAAGGAGGAAGACCCTGAAAAGATAGAACAGGATTTAATGAAGGTGCTTCCAAAGGAGCATTGGATACTTTATAATATTCAGATTATTACTTTTGGAAGACAGATTTGTTTTGCACGTTCACCGAAATGTGAGGAGTGCTTTTTGACAGAATATTGTAAGGAATATAAGGAAAAACAAAAGAAAAGCAGGAAGAAATTATGATGGAATACGTTGCGCTGGACTTAGAAACCACAGGCTTAGAGCCTTCTAAGGACAGAATTATAGAAATCGGCGCTGTAAAGGTGCGGAATAAAGAGGTTGTAGGTGAATACGGAACGCTGATAAATCCCCAGATGGAAATTCCTGACAGGATTACAGAGCTTACGGGGATTTCCAACGATATGGTACAGGGAAAACCTCTTATTGCACAGGCGTTAGGGGAATTGTTGGATTTTTGCGAAGAATTACCTCTTTTGGGGCACAATCTGATGTTTGATTACAGTTTCGTAAAGCATCAGGCAGTGAATGCGGGAATGGTATTTGAGAAAAAGGGAATGGACACCTTGAAGCTGGCAAGAGCGCTTCTGCCTGAGCTTCCAAGCAGGAGTCTGCAAAATCTCCGCATGCACTATGAAATTCCTCAAAAGGATGCGCACAGGGCATTGGAGGATGCCAGAACCACGTATCTTTTATATGAGAGATTACGGGAAGAATTTGAAGAGAAGCAGCCAAAGCTTTTTGTACCAAATGCACTTATCTATAAAGTAAAGAAGCAAGGTCCTGTAACAGCGGCGCAAAAACGCTACTTGCAGGATTTAATAAAATATCATAGAATAGAGCTGAATGTGGAAATTGACAGTCTTACAAAAAACGAGGCATCTCGAGAAATTGATAAGATATTGAGTACCTACGGGAAAATAGTGAGGTAAAGAGATATGATGAATATGAAAAAATCAAAAAGGAACAGAATATTTGCTGCGATATTGGCAGGACTGATTATTTTGGCAATGGTAATTCCTATGGCAATGTATGCTTTTGGATGATACAGTTGATATATACAGCAATGGAGGTCAGAACATGAAGATAGGAAAATTGCCGGAGCCTGTGTTAATTCGCTCTGTTTTAAAGCAGGTAGGGCATCGCAGAAATGAGGTTTTAGTAGGACCTGCCGTGGGACAGGATTGTGCGGTAATGGAGCTTGAAGAAGGGGAAGTTTTTGTACTGTCCTGTGACCCGATTACAGGGACAACGAAGGATATCGGAGGACATAGTGTTCACATTACAGCCAATGATTTAGCAGCTTCCGGTGCAGAGCCTGTGGGAATTATGCTGACAATGCTTTTAACACCTGACACAGAGGAAGCACAGCTAAAGGAGATAATGCAGGATGTGGAAAAAACTTGTAAAGAGCTGAATATGGAGGTCTTGGGCGGACACACAGAGGTTACGGATGTGGTAAAGCAGACGTTGATTTCTCTTACAGGTGTAGGAAAAATGAAAAAAGAAAATGTGCTTACCACAGCTTCAGTAAAGCCCGGAGATGATATTGTGGTGACAAAATGGATTGGTCTGGAAGGGACTTCTATTGCGGCAAAGGAAAAAGAAAGCTTGCTTTTGGAGCATTTTGCGCCGCCTTTTGTGGAGACTGCAAAAAAATTCGACCAATATCTTTCCGTTATTCCGGAGGCAAAAATTGCCGCAGAGTGGGGCGTATCTGCTATGCACGATATTACCGAGGGCGGTGTATTTGGCGCTCTGTGGGAAATGGGAAGCGGTTCCGGTGTGGGTCTTGACATTGATTTAAAAGAAATTCCTATTCGTCAGGAAACCGTAGAGGTCTGTGAAGTGCTAGGATTAAATCCTTATATTTTAATGTCCAGCGGTTCTATGATGATTGCCGCAAAAGACGGATACGGACTTGTAAGAAAGCTAAAACAGGCTGGTATTGAGGCTGCCGTAGTAGGTAAAGCGACAGACGGAAACGACAGAATTTTAAGAAACGGTGAAGATACCCGTTATTTAGATAAACCGCAGAGTGATGAATTGTATAAAATCTATCAGTAGGTGGAAAATATTCGGAGGAAAGAAAAGTGGCAAAATTAAATATTGTATTATTTGAGCCTGAAATTCCGGCAAATACAGGGAATATAGGAAGAACCTGCGTTGCAACAGGAACAAGACTGCATCTTATTGAGCCCTTGGGATTTCAGCTAAATGAAAAAGCATTAAAAAGAGCAGGAATGGATTACTGGAAGGACTTAGATGTAACAACGTATATCAATTATCAGGATTTTTTGGACAGAAATCCCGGCGCAAAGGTTTACATGGCAACTACAAAGGCACCGAAGACTTATGTAGACGTAGAATATGAAGAAGACTGCTATATTATGTTCGGAAAGGAAAGCGCAGGCATTCCGGAAGAAATTTTGCTGGAAAATCAGGAAACAGCTATCCGAATTCCCATGATTGGGGATATTCGCTCTTTGAATTTGAGTAATTCTGTTGCCATTGTGCTGTATGAGGCGCTTCGTCAGAATAACTTTGACCACATGAGGTTAGAGGGGCATCTGACAAAATATGAATGGAAGTAAATGATACACGGATGAATTCTGGAAAAGTGTTTTCAGAAAGGAGTGTGAAGAATGTCAGGATTATTAAAATTACCCATAGGAATTGAAAATTTTGAAAAAATACGCAGTGAAGGGTTTTACTATGCAGATAAAACAAAATTGATTGAACAATTACTTGGGCAATGGGGAGAAGTAAATTTATTTACCCGACCTCGACGCTTTGGAAAATCATTGAGCATGAGTATGCTTCGCTGTTTTTTTGAAATCGGAACAAATCAGACGTTGTTTGATGGGCTTTATATTGCGAAGAATAAAGAGTTATGTGAGCAATATATGGGAAAATTTCCTGTGATTTCTATTAGCCTTAAAAGTGTGAATGCAGAAAATTTTGATAAAGCAAAAGCACAGCTTGTTAAAATTATTAATCGAGAAGCAAGGCGCTTGAGGTCCTTTTTGAGAATAGAATATCTTGAAAAAGAGTATCAAGAGATTTTTTCTGAACTCCTTAACAGAAAAATGGAAGAAGATACTTTAACAAACAGTTTACAGGAGTTTACAGAACTACTGGAGACTTATTATGGTGAAAAGGTCATTGTTCTGATTGACGAGTATGATGTACCTTTGGCAAAGGCAAATGAAAATGGCTATTATGATAGGATGGTACTTCTTATTAGAAATATGCTTGAAAATGTGCTGAAAACTAATGACAGTTTGAAGTTTGCAGTTTTGACGGGATGTCTGCGTATAGCAAAAGAGAGTATTTTTACAGGATTGAATAATTTTAAAGTATATTCTATAACAGATGTTGATTTCGATGAATATTTTGGTTTTACAGATGAAGAGGTAAGAGAAATTCTGCATTATTACAATCAGGATACGCATTATGAAATTGTCAAACAGTGGTATGATGGATATCGTTTTGGGGACTTAGATGTATATTGTCCATGGGATGTTATTAACTATTGCAGCAGTCATCTTAATAATCCAACTTTACCTCCGGAAAATTATTGGATAAATACCAGCGGGAATGATGTTTTAAATCATTTTATCAATAATGTGGGAAATGAGAAAAGTGTGACTAGGTTAGAACTGGAGCAGTTGGTGAATGGAAGAACTGTACAAAAAGAAATAAAGCAAAATTTAACATATAAAGAGTTATATTCTTCTATGGAGAACCTTTGGAGCGCATTGTTTATGACAGGATATCTTACACAGAGAGGAAAAGCAGACGGAAATCGATATAATTTGGCTATTCCTAATCGAGAAATTCGCAATATTATTACAGAGCATATTCTTATACTGTTTAAAGAGAATGTGGAAAAGGATGGAAACATGCTAAACGATTTCTGCAATGCACTTCTGTACGGAGAAGCGGAAAAAGTGGAAAAGATATTTACAGAATATATGCGAAAGACAGTCAGTGTAAGAGATACGTTTGTTCAAAAACCTACGAAAGAGAATTTTTATCATGGTATTCTTTTGGGGATTTTGGGCTTTAAAGAGGGATGGTCTGTGGTATCAAATAGGGAGTCGGGAGATGGCTTCAGCGATATACAAATTTTTATTGATGATGCAGATGTGGGCATTGTACTTGAGGTAAAATATGCAGAGATAGGGCAAGAAGAGAAAGAGTGTCGTAAAGCGTTGAAGCAGATTGTGGATAAAAGATATACAGAAGCTTTGCACCAGTATGGAGTTCATAAAATTTTAAAATATGGGATTGCATGTAACGTGAAAAATTGCAGAGTGATGATGGAAGTATCTGTATAAAGTATAAAAGGGGCTGTTTTTATTACCAATGTCAATAAGTTAAGGATTGTCCCAACAACTTCATTATGAATGATCAAATAG
>UQAX01000016.1 GCA_900539145.1 uncultured Blautia sp. | reverse complement strand
GCATACATTTTTGTGTTACCCACTCTTTCAAGATTATCTTAACTTATTGACATTGTTAATGCAACAGTCCCTTTTACAAAACTTTATATAATTTCTTCAAATAAGTCCTTCACTGTGGGATAGATTTTCGCAAACTTACGATATTTTTTTTCGTATTTTGCAGCTAATTCCGGTTTAGGCTCTACGGTATCAATAACCTCTACAATCTTTTCTGCCGCTTCCTCCACAGAAGCAAATTCTCCGTTGGCAACAGCCGCCAACATTGCTCCTCCTAAAGCAGGACCTTCCTCGGATTTAATAATATCCACTTTAATGTTCAAAACATTTGCAATTATTTTTCTCCAAAGAGGACTCTTTGCTCCGCCGCCGCAGATTTTGGTTCTCTCAATCTTAATTCCCAGAGATTTTGCCACCTCAAAAGAGTCACGAATTGCAAAAGCAACACCTTCCAAAACAGCTTGTGTCATATCCGCTCTTGTTGTATCCATAGTAAGACCGATAAAAGTTCCTCTTGCATTTGGATTATTGTGAGGAGAACGCTCTCCCATCAAATACGGAAGAAAGTATACATTATTTTCGCCCAGCTTGTCAATCTCCGCCTGTTCTTTTCCGTAATCCTTTGTACCGATGATTTCATCCATCCACCACTTATTACAGGACGCTGCGCTTAACATACAGCCCATTAAATGATAATTCCCGTCTGCGTGGGCAAATGCGTGGAGTGCATTGTTTGGGTCTACTCCAAATTCCTTACTGGAAATGAAAATTGTACCACTGGTTCCCAGTGAAATATTACATCTTCCGTCACCTACCGTTCCTGTTCCTACGGCTGCTGCCGCATTATCTCCAGCTCCTGCCACAATTTTACAGGTATTAGGAATTTGAAGTACGTCTGCCAGCTCCTCCTTCAATGTCCCTACTGTCTCATAGCTTTCAAATAATTTTGGCATCTGTTCTTCTGTAATTCCACAAATTTCCAACATTTCTTTTGACCAACATCTGTTCTTCACATCAAAGAGCAGCATTCCGGATGCGTCAGACATATCACAGCAATGAACACCGGAAAGCTTGTATGCCAGATAATCCTTTGGGAGCATAATTTTTCTGATTTTCTTAAAATTCTTCGGTTCATTTTCTTTCACCCATAAGATTTTCGGTGCTGTAAATCCTGCAAAAGCAATGTTCGCTGTACAGGCAGACAATTTTTCTTTTCCGATTACTTCATTTAAGTAATCTGTTTCTTTCTGCGTTCTTCCGTCATTCCACAGAATTGCTGGGCGGATAACTTCATCATTTTCATCTAAAATTACAAGACCGTGCATCTGCCCGCCAAAGCTGATGCCTGCCACCTGACTTTTATCACATTCCGCCGTCAGTTCCTTAATTCCCTCTAAACTCTGTTTCCACCAGTCTTCCGGATTTTGCTCAGACCAACCGGGATTTGGAAAATATAAAGGATATTCCTTTGATACAATTTTTTCTATTTTACCTGTCTCATTCATTAAAAGCAGCTTTACCGCCGAAGTCCCTAAATCTACTCCAATATATAACATAACAAACCTCCTGTGAAATAATGAAGGCTGCCCATAGAAAGACAGCCCCTGTAATTATGTCAAATTTTATGTATTTCTAAATTTTATGCAAATGGATTTTCTGTTGGGTATAATGCACCCTTTGGCTGGTTGTAGTTAATTTCATCAACTTCCACGCCTAAGAACTTAAATACTTCAAACAATGTTTTTCCGTAATGTCCGAAAGCAACTGCTCCGTGATGCGGATAATTCTTTTCAATCAGCACATGACGATAGAAACGTCCCATTTCAGGAATTGCGAAAATACCAATTCCTCCAAAGCTCTGTGTTGCTACCGGCAGAACTTCACCCTGTGCAATATAGGCACGAAGCTTACAGTCTGCTGTACTCTGTAAACGATAGAAAGTAATGTCTCCCGGAATAATATCTCCCTCTAAAGTACCCTGTGTTACTTCTTCCGGCAATGTTCTTGCCATAATCATCTGATACTTCATAGAGCATGCTGTCAGCTTGCTTGCTGCTGTGTTTCCACAATGAAATCCCATGAAAGTATCTTTCTGTGTATAGTTATATTTATTTTTGATTTCTTCATCATAAATATAAGCAGGTACTGTATTGTTAATATCCAGTAATGTTACCGTATCCTGACTGATTACCGTACCAATATACTCGCTTAATGTTCCCCAAATATCAACTTCACAGGAAACAGGAATTCCTCTGTCTGTAAGACGGCTGTTTACATAGCATGGAACAAATCCGAATTGTGTCTGAAATGCAGGCCAGCATTTTGTTGTAAGTGTCACATATTTTCTGCTTCCTTTATGTGCTTCTACCCAGTCTAACAATGTAATTTCATACTGTGCAAGCTTTGGCAGAATTTCCGGTTTCATATTTCCTTCGCCTAACTCTGCTTCCATTTCTTTTACAACGTCAGGAATACGTGGATCGTTTGCGTGTTTATTGAAAGCTTCAAATAAATCAAGCTCAGAGTTTTCTTCGATTTCCACACCTAAGTCATACAGTCTTTTAATCGGTGCATTACAAGCAAGGAAGTTTGCAGGTCTTGGACCAAAGCTGATAATTTTCAGGTTCTTCAGTGCAACAACAGCTCTTGCAATAGGAGCAAATTCGTTAATCATTTCTGCAATTTCTTCTGCCGTTCCCACAGGATATTCCGGAATATAAGCATTTAAATTACGCAGCTTTAAGTTGTAGCTGGCATTTAACATACCACAGTAAGCATCGCCTCTGCCCTGTACCAGATTTCCTTCTTCTGCCGCTGCCACAACCATAGACGGACCGTGGAATGCTTTTACAAGCATAGTTTCCTCTGTCTCAGGACCAAAATTGCCAAGGTAAACAATCTGTGCGTTACAGCCTGCTTCTCTTAATTCTTTAGCAGCTTTCAGCATATCTGTTTCACTTTCTACAACTGTGGGACATTCGAAAATTTCTCCCTTAAAATTGTTCTTATAAGCCTCTACTACTGCTTTTCTTCTGTTTTCTGATAAAGACATTGGGAAGCAGTCACGGCTTACTGCAACAATACCTAATTTTAATTCCGGCATGTTTGATAAATTCATCCTTTTTTCCTCCTGAAAATTTTTATTCTTCTGAAAGGCTTTCACCTTTTAATCTCCAAAATGTGCTTTCAAGTTTCGTTCAATCGCACTTAGTTTAGTCATTAAACTATATCTTTATGCTAACATTACACCCTTGAAAAATCAAGTTGTTTTTTCAAAAAAGCGCCTGTAAATTTATACAAAAAACGAGAGGATTTTTCAGGCATATTTTCCCTGTTTCCTCTCGCATTTTTTTATTGAACCGGAATACTGATATCCTTTTCAAAATATTTTTTTGAAATCTCTCCGATACTTCCGTCTTTTCTGAGTTCAACTAATTTTTTATTGATTTCTTTCGCCATAGGATTACCTTTTTTCGTAAAAACCGCAATTTTTGTATCTTCTGTGTTTTTTCCTATTACATCTTTTACCTCTGCAATGTCTGCATAAGCATCGGTGTAGGAATAATGGCTCTTATTCCAATCTGCAAGCCCCACTGCTGATATGACGCAGTCATATAGTTCCGCATCCAAGGATTTCAAAAGATTTTCCTCTGATGTATCTACAATCTCCAGCTTCAGCTCCATCTTTTCTGCTATTTTCTGTGCCACTTCTACTTCAAAACCCTCAGGCATACTGCTTTGCGATGGCACATAACACATTTTATCAATCTGCAAGTTCATACCTACCTTTAAAGTTCCGCTTTCTATTGGTCTTGCTTTTTCTTTTCCTAAGCTACATCCGCTAAGTCCTGTAAGGAGCACGGTCATACAGCACAAAATACTTATTATTTTCTTGACATTTTTTCTCATACGTCTATCCCATTATCTTTCCATTTATTTAAGTTCACATTACCACAAATTGAAAACCTTTGTCAACGATATCGGGAATGGCAGACTCGATTTCTGTCTTATTCTTTCTCTTGTAAAAGAATTTTTCCAATGGTATGATATAGAAAGAAGAAAAAAAGGAAGGATTTCTTATGGAAAACTGGAACGGAAAACCATATCATTCTTTTGATTATATGCTAAAGGAGCGATTTGGAGAAAAAATATATAAAGTTGCTTTGGACGCAGGTATGACCTGTCCCAATCGTGACGGAACTCTTGGCAGTCGCGGCTGTATTTTTTGCAGTGCAGGAGGTTCAGGAGATTTTGCAGGAAGTCGTCAGGACTCTATTACACAGCAGATTGAAAAGCAGGCAGCTTCTATTCGGCAAAAGCGGGGTGTAGCAAAATTTATTGCTTATTTTCAAGCCTACACCAATACTTACGCTCCTGTGAATTACTTACGAAAAATTTATACAGAAGCAATTTCGCACCCGGATATTGTAGCCATTTCCATTGGAACAAGACCGGATTGTCTGGATGCAGATATTTTACAGCTTCTGGACGAGCTAAATCAGAAAAAGCCGGTATGGGTGGAGTTAGGTCTTCAAACTATACACGAAGCCACTGCCCAATATATTCGCCGTGGATATCCGCTTTCCTGTTTTGAACAGGCTGTTTCAGAACTTCGAAAAAGAAATCTGGATGTGATTGTACATACCATTTTAGGACTTCCCGGTGAAAGCAAAAATGATATTTTATCTACCATAGAATATCTCAATCATCAGGATATTCAAGGAATTAAATTACAGCTTCTTCACGTTTTAAAAGGAACAGATTTAGCAGAGGATTATCTGGCAGGAAAATTTCAGGTATATACGATGGAAGAATATTTGGAGCTTGTCATAGACTGTCTGGAGCATCTTAATCCGGAAATTGTCATTCACCGTCTCACTGGTGACGGTCCAAAGGATTTGCTCATTGCTCCTCTATGGAGCAGCGCAAAAAGAACCGTTCTAAACACCCTTCACCGAGAATGTAAGCTTCGGCACGCTTTTCAGGGAAAACAATATAAACCAATGGAAAATAAGGAGGATTAAGTCATGTCAGAACCACTCACACTCTATAAACTGATTATTCTGTATATGTTGGAAAAAGTGGATTTTCCGCTTACGAATGCTCAGATATCCGGTTTTGTGCTGGATAAAGGCTATACCACCTATTTCCATCTCCAGCAGGCAATTTCAGAGCTGATTGACTCAGAGCTGATTGAGTCCAAAACCATTCGAAACTCCTCTTACTTTGAGATTACTGCTCAGGGTAAACAGACACTGTCCTACTTTGAGGATCAGATTTCCGATGGGATTAAATCTGATATTTCTGCTTTCTTCAAAGAAAATATTATTCAGATGCGAGAAGAACTATCTGCTATTGCAGATTATTACAAAAGTGAAATCGAAGGTTATCACGTACGCTGTCGTTTGAAAAAAAATGACTTTTCCGTGGTAGATTTAACCATAGCAGTTCCCACGGAAGAAGCTGCTGCTGCCGTCTGTATGAACTGGAAGGAAAAAAGTCAGGATATTTACGAAAATCTCATTGAATTCTTAATGTAAGACAATATAACGCAAAGGAGTTGTCGCTTTAAATTCATATCTCGAATATTTTTAAAGCAACAACTCCCTTTTTAATTCATCATTTTCTTTAATTCGTCCATAAAGGTATCAATATCTTTGAATTCCCGATATACAGACGCAAATCGGACATAAGCCACTGCATCCAGCTCCTTGAGCTTGTCCATAACAATTTCCCCTATCAGTGTACTTGGGATTTCTCGTTCTTCCTTATTGAAAATTTCAGTTTCAATATCATCAATCAATTCTTCTATTTTCTTTACGGAAATCGGACGTTTATAGCAGGCTCGTGTAACGCCTCCCTGAATTTTGGAACGGTCATACTGCTCTCTGCTCTGGTCTTTCTTGATTACCACCAGCGGAATGGTTTCAATTTTTTCATACGTTGTAAAACGCTTTCCACATTCGTCACACTGACGTCTTCGTCTTATAGAATTATTATCCGGTACAGGTCTTGAGTCTATAACTCTTGTATTTTCCTGACCGCAAAACGGACACTTCATGGCAAAGTCCTCCTGTCTTTTGTAGTTTTATCTCCACAGATTTTCGATTTCTTATCCCAGTAAAGCCTCTGCCAGAGCCTCCAGATTTTTCTCGTCTGCTTCTTTCATTACAGATTTGATGCTGACAACCGGCTCACAAATCTGAACGTCTTTCATTGCTTCCAGATAAGCCTTCATCAGTTTTCCCGCCATAGGCGCCCATGAACCGTTTTCCACAATACCTACGGTTCTCTTTTTATAAGTTTTTACTTTTAAGTGATATAAAAAGTCTTCCATACAAGGGAACAGCGCTCCGTCATAAGTCGGAGACATAAGTACCAGCTTGTCATAGCGGAATGCTTCTGCCACTGCCTCTGCCATATCATCTCTTGCCAAATCAAAGCTGCAAACTGCCTTCGCACCTTTTTCTTTTAAAATCTCAACCATCTTTTCGGCTGCTTTTGCTGTATTTCCATGAATGGATGCGTAAGCAATTACCACACCTTCTTCTTCCGGCTCATAACTGCTCCATGTAAGATATTTGTCAATATAATATCCTAAGTTTTCTTTTAAAACAGGTCCATGAAGGGGACAAATTGTCTGAATATCCAGAGTTGCTGCCTTCTTCAACAAATTTTGTACCTGTGTACCATATTTTCCTACAATGTTAATAAAATATCTTCTGGCTTCATCTGTCCAGTCTTCTTCCACATCAAGAGCGCCGAATTTTCCAAATCCGTCTGCGGAAAACAGAATTTTTTCAGACTGTTCATACTCTACCATAACCTCCGGCCAGTGAACCATCGGCGCCATAAAGAACTGTAAGGTATGACTTCCAAGACTTAAAGTATCTCCTTCTTTTACCACAACGCTTCTGTCTGAAAGGTCCATGGTAAAGAACTGCGGAAGCATAGAAAAGATTTTTGCATTTCCCACAATTTTCATATCCGGATATAATTCAGCTAATTTCTGAACATTAGACGCATGATCCGGCTCTAAATGAGAAACTACAAGGTAATCTACACTGCGTCCGTTTAACGCCTGAGATAAATTTTCCATCCATTGCTCTGTGGCACGTTTATCCACAGTATCCATAACAGCTACTTTTTCATCTAAAATTACATAAGAATTGTAAGAAACTCCATTTGGTACCTTATACTGACTTTCAAACAAATCAATGGTTTTATCATTTACTCCGATATACACAACAGAGTCTGAAATTTTCATATCATACATGGGTTATATTCCTCCTTGTCTTTAATATGTCCATACTATTTCTATTATATATGGAATGAATGAATTTTTCTACTACAATTTTCTTTTTCTTGACGTAATATAACGGAAAAGCTACAATGGGAGCAATAGGAGGATTGAAATCATGGAAAAATACACGGATTATATTTTAGAACAATTACAAAAATTATTGTCCATTGACAGCCCGACAGGCTATACAAAAAATGTAACGGACTATCTCATGGATGAATATAAGGCAATGGGCTATACTCCCACACAGACGGTAAAAGGCGGCGTCTTGGTAGATTTAGGCGGAACAGATGCTGAAAATGCCGTTTTTCTGGAAGCTCATGTAGACACTCTGGGCGCTATTGTTACAGAAGTAAAAGCAAACGGCAGACTTGCCATTTCTCCGCTGGGCGGTATGAACGCCAATAATGCAGAAGGAGAAAACTGCAAAATTATCACACGTTTTTCCGGCGCTTATGAAGGCACTTGCCAGCTTTGTAATGCTTCCATTCATGTAAACGGAAAATATGACGAAACTTCCAGAAGCTTTGATGTTATGGAAATCGTTCCTGATGAAAAAATTTTCTCAAAAGCAGACACAGAAGCATTAGGAATTATGACAGGGGACATTATCTGTTTTTGTCCACGGACAACCATTACCAAAAGCGGATTTATCAAAAGCCGTTTTCTGGATGATAAATTAAGCGCAGCTATTTTAATGGGCTATGCCAAATATTTAAAGGATAATCAAATTTGTCCAAAAAGAAAGCTCTACCAGCATTTTACCGTATATGAAGAAGTTGGACATGGAGGTTCTGCTTCTATTCCGAAAGGCGTTACAGAAGTTTTATCTGTTGATATGGGTTGTGTAGGAGATGGCTTAAACTGCAAAGAGCATCAGGTGTCTATCTGTGCCAAAGACAGCGGTGGTCCTTATAATTACCAGCTTGTCAGCGATTTAATCTCCGCTGCCAAAAATGCCGGAGTGGATTTTGCCGTAGATGTTTATCCTCATTACGGCTCAGATGCAGAAGCAGCTCTGCGGGCAGGCTATGATGTTCGTCACGGACTGATTGGTGCGGGAGTCTATGCCTCCCATGGATATGAGCGCAGCCATGTAGACGGTGTCAAAAACACCTTTTTACTTTTAAAATCCTATTTAGGATAACTTTCTTTTAATTTTTCTTAAGAGAGTTTTCAATTTTTTTATAAAACCGACATAATTTCCTCATATTTTGTCCTTATAATGGAACATGGATAGTTGATAAACCACTCACTATCTCCCCCCTCAAGTTGGAAAGACCCGATACTTATGTATCGGGTTTTTTCTGTTGCTTTTCTTTTCCGTAACCGATATAATGGTTTATAACTATAAATGATAGGAAAGAAGGACTTATTTTATGGGCAAAAAGAAAGTTGTAGTAGCTCTCGGTCACAGAGCTCTTGGCACAACACTTCCGGAGCAAAAATGTGCCACAAAATCTTCTGCCAAAATTCTGGCAGATTTAATTGAATGCGGACTTAATCTGGTAATTACACACAGCAACGCACCTCAGATTGGCATGATACACACTGCAATGAATGAATTTGGAAAGGTACATCCTGATTTTACTGCTGTTCCCATGTCTGTATGCTCTGCCATGAGTCAGGGTTACATTGGCTATGATATTCAAAATGCTTTAAGAGCAGAGCTTCTTCGCAGAGGTATCTATAAACCAGTCAGTACAATTTTAACTCAGGTTACTGTTGATCCTTATGACGATGCTTTCCATGAACCGGTAAAAGTAATCGGAAGAACACTGACAGAAGAAGAAGCTTTCCAAGAAGAGAAAAAAGGAAATTATGTAACCAAAACAGAACAGGGTTATCGCAGAATTGTAGCCGCTCCAAAGCCGGACAAGATTATTGAAATTGACGCAATCAAAACCTTATTTGATGCAGGACAGGTTGTCATTGCCGCCGGAGGAGGCGGAATTCCCGTTTTAGAACAGAATGAAGAGCTCACCGGAGCAAGTGCAGTCATTGAAAAAGACTTGATAAGTGAAAAACTGGCTGATGAACTGGACGCTGATATTCTCTTGATTTTAACAAGCGTAGACTGTGTTTCTGTAAATTATGAAACAACACAGGAAAAAGCACTTCACGAAGTGACTTCTGCCGAGTTAAAAGAATACATGGAAGAAGGGCAATTTGAAGACTACACGATGCTGCCCAAAATTCGGGCTGCTATCGACTTCGTAGAAGCCAAACCGGGCAGAAAAGCCATTATTACCTCCATTGCAAAAGCAAAAGACGGATATCTGGGTAAAACAGGCACGATTGTAACAGCATAGAGTTTTTTATAATGTAAATATGGCACGATATTATTTTAAATTAAACTCTCTCAAAATAAAAAAGACGACTACCCATTACTGCATAATCAAAATTATAGATATATTTTGCGAATTTGTCGAGTACGCTTTGAGACCTTAGGCTTAAAGGGAGCGCAGACTGAGCGTAAATGTATCTATAATTTTTGATTTGTAATAGGTAATCGTCTTTTTATTTCCTTCCATATAGCGCTTTATTTCCAAATAACCTATTAATGGTTTTCTGAGGAATTTCAAACACCAGAATAATTCCCAATACCATTGCAATGGCTATTCCCAAGGTTTCCCTTCCGTAATAAAGCCCTTTTTCATGATTATCCAGCATACTGTAATAAATAGTTCTATATACCCCAATTCCCGGTACTTCCGGAAAAATTCCCGCAATTAAAAACAACGTTACCGGACATTTTCGCACGGTACTACCAATTCGAGATGCCAGCGTAATAAATACCGTTGCAACAAAATTGGCTTCTACAACGCCTACATGGAGCACATGAATAAGCGCCCAGCAAATCAGCCATCCTGTTCCCCCAATCACACCGCACAGCGGATAATGCTCTTTCGGTACAGAAAACAGGACAGAAAAAGCAATCGTACCGAAAAAGGCTGCCAGAAACTGTAAAACTGCATCTGTAATCATAATAGGCTTCCTCCTGTCATCCGAAAGTAAACCACGTGCATCAGACTGACTCCCAGCGCAATTCCAAGAGCCACCATCAAAGCGTCTAAAAAGCGGACACCGCCTCCGATGTAATTTCCCTCTGCAAAATCACGGACAGCATTCACCAGAGATACGCCCGGAACTAAGGGCATAACAGAACCTACCAAAATACTGCCCGGTGCATTTCCAAGTCCCATGCGATAAAAAATCACAGCAAAAAGAGATACACAAAATCCCCCAATCATATTTAACACAATTTTTGATGTAGTCTTTTCTCGTTTTTCAAAAGCAAGAAGTACCACATATAACAAAAAACCTGAAAGAAATGCCGCAAGCATATCCATAGCCTGTCCACCTAACAGATAACAAAAACCACCGGAACCTACCCCCGATGCAAGCATCCTACTAATATCTGATTTTCCCGGTTCCTTTTTAATTTCTTCCAGTTTTTTTTCAGCTTCCTCAATGGTATACTTTCCTTCTACAATTTCTCTGGAAAGCTGATTTACCGCCGCTATTCTATGAAGTTTTGCCCCTTGAATAGGAATATGCTTTACACTGGCATACATCTCTCCTTCTTCATTTTCGGCTGTAAGAAAAATACCGGTACTCATAACAAAAGGGCTGCATTTTTCAATTCCAAATGCCATTGCAATACGTTTAATAGTTTCTTCTACCCTGAAAATTTCTGCCCCTGCATCCAATAAAATCCTGCCGGCTTCCATAGACAAGTCCAAAACCTTTTTATCCTCGTTCTCCATCTTAATTCTTTCGTTCCTTTCTCAATGTCCCATAAAATTAGAAACAAGAGGCTGACGCACTGCGACAGCCCCTTTTCATTATCTGAATATTGTAAAGAACAGCATTACGATAATACCTAATACAATTCGGTACCAGCCAAAAGCTTTAAAATCGTGTTTTTTGATATATCCCATAAGGAATTTAATTGCCAAAATAGACACCACAAAAGATACAACTGTTCCTACACCTAAAATTGTAAGTTCCCAAGAAGTAAAGTCAAATCCAAATTTTACAATTTTTAAAAGACTTGCACCAAACATAACAGGGATTGCAAGGAAAAAGGTATATTCTGCTGCCACTGTTCTGGACGCTCCCAGAAGAATTCCACCGATAATGGTCGCACCGGAACGAGAAGTTCCCGGAATTAATGCCAATACCTGAAAAATTCCGATAAGCAGCGCTGTTTTCCATGTAATATCTGCAATAGAATGAATTTTCACTGTTCTCTTTTCATTGTAGTCCTCCACTACTAAAAAGAGAACACCATATACAATCAACATAACTGCTACTACAAACCAGTTATTGAACTTCTTTTCAATAAAGTCATCAAAAGGAAGACCGATTAAAATTGCAGGAAGACAGGATACCATAATCTTCAGCCACATAATCATCTTATCGATTTTGACAAAACGACATAAAGTTCCTGCTGCCTTTTCTACTTTTGTCACATTTTCATGCTTTGGTTTCTTATTTCGGAATGGCCAAATATCTTTCCAATATAAGACAACTACCGCCAGAATTGCACCTAACTGAATGACTACCATAAACATTTCCCAGAATGCTTTACTTACATCCAGCTTTACAAATTCTTCTACCAGAATTAAATGTCCGGTACTACTGATAGGAAGCCATTCTGTAATACCCTCTACAATTCCTAAAAAAACAACCTTTAACAGTTCTAAAATATCCATACCTTCTCCTCTTAAATTGCTGCGATATCAATCAATTCCAGCTTTTGAATATCTGTGTTTTCCAGACTGGTTACCAGTGCCTCTGCCGTATCTAATGCGGTTAATACATTTACGCCTGTTTCAATGGCATTTCTTCTGATAATAAATCCGTCCTTTGCCTTATCCACACCCTGACTCGGCGTATCAATAACAAGGTCAATCTTATGTCCCAGAATTAAGTCCATCAGGTTTGGTGACGGCTGCTCAATCTTATTAGTTCTCACTGCCTTCACACCGTTTTCATTTAATACTTTTGCAGTGCTTCTTGTGGCATAAATCTTATATCCCAAATCAGAGAAACGTTTTGCAATAGGAATAATATCCTGTTTGTCTTCATCTCTTACGGTGATAATCATATTTTTATGCTTTGGAAGATTGATGCCTGCTCCCAAAAAGGCTTTGTACAGAGCTTCATTAAAGCTTTCGGAAATTCCCAGACATTCTCCTGTGGATTTCATTTCAGGTCCCAGACTGATGTCCGCACCTCTGATTTTTTCAAAGGAGAATACCGGCATTTTCACTGCATAATATTTTGCTTCCGGCTGAAGTCCCGGTGTATATCCTAAGTCCTTTAATTTATGCCCTAAAATCACCTTTGCAGCTAACGGAACGATTGGAATACCTGTCACCTTGCTGATATACGGTACGGTACGGCTGGAACGTGGATTTACTTCAATAACATATACTTCCTCACCACATACAATGAACTGAATATTAATCATTCCCAGCACATGAAGAGATTTTGCCAGTCTTCGT
Organism: uncultured Blautia sp.; assembly: GCA_900539145.1. Lineage (GTDB taxonomy): Bacteria > Bacillota > Clostridia > Lachnospirales > Lachnospiraceae > Blautia. Next base: position 36,351 of record UQAX01000016.1, on the reverse strand, counting down.
GTGTATTCCTCAATAGTCTTTTTCGCAGTCTCACTGATGGTTCTTGCAGGATATACAGAAATACTGTCTCCGGAATGAATACCGGCTCTTTCGATATGTTCCATAATTCCCGGAATCAAAATATCCTCTCCGTCACATACTGCATCTACCTCGATTTCCTTACCCTGTAAATACTTATCTACCAGAATTGGATGTTCCTGTGCAATACGATTGATAATTCCAATATATTCTTCCACATCTTCATCATTAATAGCAATCTGCATCCCCTGTCCGCCTAATACATAAGAAGGACGTACTAAAACAGGATATCCCAGCTCATTTGCAGCTTTCTTTGCTTCTTCTGCTGTATATACTGTATGCCCCTTTGGTCTTGGAATATGACATTCCTCCAAAATACCGTCAAACAGCTCTCTGTCCTCGGCAGCATCTACATTTTCTGCAGAAGTTCCCAGAATTTTTACACCCATTTTAATCAGTGCTTCTGTCAGCTTAATGGCAGTCTGTCCGCCAAACTGTACGACTGCTCCGTCCGGTTTTTCCACATTTACTACGTTTTCCACATCTTCCGGTGTCAGTGGCTCGAAATAAAGCTTATCAGCAATATCAAAGTCTGTACTTACTGTTTCAGGGTTATTATTGATAATAATGGTTTCGTAGCCTTCTTTTTCAAATGCCCATGTACAGTGTACGGAGCAGAAATCGAATTCTATACCCTGTCCGATACGAATAGGACCGGAGCCTAAAATCAATACTTTTTTCTTGTCTGTTTTACCGTCTGCTTCGTTTTCGCCGCCGTAAACAGAATAATAATATGGTGTACTTGCCTCAAACTCTGCCGCACAGGTATCTACCATTTTATAAGCTGCTGTAATGCCGTATTCTTTACGCAGAGCTTTTACTTCATCTTCTGTTTTACCTGCCAGTTTTGCAATCACATGATCCGGAAACTCAATTCTCTTTGCTTCTCTTAAAAGGTCTTCGGTAAGCTCTTTCTTTCTAAGCTCCTCTTCCATTTCCACAAGAATGGCAATTTTATCAATAAACCAGTTATCAATCTTCGTAATCTTATGAATGGTTTCGTAATCAACGCCTCTGCGGATTGCCTCGGCAATTCTCCAGATACGCATGTCATCTACAATGCAAAGCTCCTCTATTAAATCCTCTTTGGAAAGCCCTGTAAAATCATAAGACATGAGACTGTCCACATGCTGCTCCAGTGAACGGATTGCCTTCATTAAAGCGCCTTCAAAGTTATTGCAGATACTCATAACCTCTCCGGTTGCCTTCATCTGTGTTGTCAACGTTCTCTTAGCACTGATAAATTTATCAAACGGCAGACGAGGAATTTTTACAACACAGTAATCCAGCATTGGTTCAAAGCTGGCATAAGTTTTTCCTGTAATGGCATTTTTAATTTCATCTAAGGTATATCCAAGGGCAATCTTTGCCGCTACCTTTGCAATGGGATATCCCGTAGCTTTAGATGCCAGCGCAGAAGAACGTGATACACGAGGGTTTACCTCAATTACGCAATATTCAAAACTATTAGGATTTAAAGCATACTGTACGTTACATCCGCCTGTAATTCCCAGCTCTGTAATAATATTTAAAGCAGAAGTACGAAGCATCTGATATTCTTTATCACCCAAGGTCTGAGATGGTGCGACTACAATACTGTCTCCGGTATGTACACCTACGGGGTCGAGATTTTCCATATTACATACAGTAATGCAGTTTCCTGCACTGTCACGCATTACTTCGTATTCGATTTCTTTCCAGCCTGCAATGCAGCGTTCCACCAGTACCTCGCCTACACGAGACAGACGAAGTCCGTTTTCCAGAATTTCTACTAATTCTTCTTCGTTATTGGCAATTCCGCCGCCGCTTCCTCCTAATGTATAAGCAGGACGAAGAACTACCGGATAGCCGATTTTGTTACTAAACGCAATTCCGTCTTCTACATTCTTTACTACCAGAGAAGCTGCAATAGGCTCTCCGATTTTTTCCATAGTATCCTTAAATTCCTGACGGTCTTCCGCCTTTTTAATGGTTTCGGAGGTTGTTCCGATAAGACGCACATTATGCTCTTTTAAGAAACCTCTTTCTTCCAGCTCCATAGCAAGGTTCAGCCCTGCCTGTCCGCCCAGAGTCGGAAGCACACTGTCCGGTTTTTCCTTTAAAATGAGCTGCTCTACCACTTCCACTGTTAAAGGCTCAATATAAACCTTATCTGCAATATCCTTGTCCGTCATAATCGTAGCCGGATTGGAGTTTAATAAAACGACCTCAATTCCTTCCTCTTTTAAGGAACGGCATGCCTGTGTACCTGCATAATCAAATTCTGCTGCCTGTCCGATAACAATCGGGCCGGAACCTATCATCAATACCTTTTTAATATCTGGATTTTTCGGCATTATTTGGTCACCTCCATCATTTTTAAAAATCTGTCAAATAAATAGCCTGAGTCCTGTGGGCCCGGACAAGCTTCCGGATGGAACTGTACGGTAAAGATATTCTTTCCTGTATACTTTAATCCTTCATTTGTCTTATCGTTAACATTGATAAATGCCGGAACAGCAATTTCCGGATTTAAGGTCTCTGTGTCGACTACATAACCATGGTTCTGAGAGGAAATATATACTCTTCCTGTTTCCAAATCCTTTACAGGGTGATTTCCTCCTCTGTGTCCGTATTTCATTTTCTTTGTGTCCGCTCCTGTGGCAAGCGCCATGAGCTGATGTCCCAGACAAATAGCAAAAATAGGAACTTCAGAGTCATATAATTTTTTTATTTCTTCTATAATAGAAGTACATTCCTTCGGATCTCCGGGGCCGTTAGAAAGCATAATTCCATCTGGATTTGTTTTCAGAATTTCCTCTGCTTTTGTGAAGGCAGGATAAACAGTTACCTCGCAGCCTCTTTCATTTAAAGATTTTGCAATATTATCTTTGGCTCCAAAGTCCATTAAAGCTACCTTCGGACCTTCTCCCTTTAAAACTGTTTTTTCTTCACAGGTTACACGTTCCACTACTTTTCCTGTGTTATATGCCTTTAATCTTGGAATAATCTCTTCTAATTTATAAGCTGCATCTGTTGTAATCATTCCGTTCATTGTGCCTTTTTCTCTCAGCAGCTTCGTCAGAGCTCTTGTATCAATGCCTGCAATTCCCGGAATATCATATTGCTTTAAGAAGTTCTGAATAGTGTCTTCACTTCTGAAATTACTTGGCATGCGAGATAATTCTCTAACGATATACCCATCCGGCCATGGTCTTAAAGACTCCTGATCTTCATGGCAAATACCATAATTTCCGATTAAAGGATAGGTCATACAGACTGCCTGTCCTGCATAAGAAGGATCTGTAAGCACCTCTAAATAGCCTGTCATAGATGTATTAAAGACAATTTCACTGATGATTTCCTTTTTAGAACCAATGCTGGTTCCTGTAAAAACAGTTCCGTCTTCCAGTATCAAAAATGCTTTCATGCTTTCACCTGTCTTCCTTTCTGAGCGGCTCTTTTATAAAGCCCTATTTTTTCCCAAATTGCTAAAAGTTTATCACAACATATAGTAATTTTCAACCTTTTTTTTCATACTCTTGTGTAGAATATTCTCATAAAAAAGCTTAAATTTTTTTCAAATTTACTGTTGACATTTTGAATAACATCATGTATTATATACCTTGTGCTTAAGACAGCACAAACTTAATAAGAAATGCAGGAGTGGCGGAATTGGCAGACGCGCAGGCTTCAGGTGCCTGTGGTAGCAATATCGTGTGGGTTCAAGTCCCATCTCCTGCATCTTTTTTGTTTTACAGGATTTTATAAGAGAAGTGAAAGCATATCTTTAACCAATATCAGGAATGTCTATTCTCTCTAAAATGCAGTTCTGCATGAAAGATATAAATATTCCTGATATTTACTTAATGATATGCTTTTTTATTTTGCTTCCAGCATAGGCATTTCCTGACCTCTTAATAAAATTCTCGGACCGCCTGTATGCTCAATATATTCTTTTGTAATAATCACTTCTCCGATGCTGTCATCCTTTGGAATTTCATACATAATATCCAGCATATATTCTTCCAAAATAGCACGAAGAGCTCTGGCTCCTGTATGTTTCTCCAGCGCCATATCGGCAATGGCTTCCAGTGCACCATCTTCAAATTCCAATTTTACTTCATCTAACGCCAAAAGCTTCTGGTATTGTTTTAAAATCGCATTTTTCGGCTCTTTTAAAATTTCCACCAGCATATCTCTGTTTAATCCCGTTAAAGTGAAAATAATCGGAAGACGTCCTAAAAATTCCGGTATCATACCGAATTTTTTAATATCATCCACGGTCACTTTTTCCAGCAGAGTGTTGTCATGGTCGTATTTATCTTTTAAATCAGCCTGAAAACCAATGGATGCGGTTTTATTCAGACGTTCTTTGATAATTTCTTCCAAATCAGGGAAAGCGCCTCCGCAGATGAATAAAATATTCTTTGTATTCACTGTTGTAAGAGGAACCATAGCGTTTTTACTGTTTGCTCCCACAGGAACTTCAATTTCACTTCCCTCCAGAAGTTTTAACATTCCCTGCTGTACAGCCTCGCCGCTTACGTCTCTCTGATTTGTATTCTTTTTCTTGGCAATTTTATCAATTTCATCAATAAAGATAATGCCGTGTTCTGCTCTTTCCACATCATTATCTGCCACTGCCAAAAGTTTGCTTACCACACTTTCAATATCATCGCCGATATAACCTGCTTCTGTCAAAGAAGTTGCGTCTGTAATGGCAAGAGGCACATCCAAAAGTCTTGCCAGAGTTTTTACAAGATATGTTTTTCCGCTTCCTGTCGGTCCAATCATCAGCATATTGGATTTCTCGATTTCAACATCATCGTTCACATCCGCAAAAACACGTTTATAATGGTTGTAAACAGCTACGGACATTACTTTTTTTGCCTTTTCCTGTCCAATCACATACTCATCCAGACTCGCCTTGATTTTATGAGGCGCCGGAATACTCTTTATGTCAAAAACCTTTGGAGCTACCTTTTCTTTTGGCGCTTCCTGTTTTTTCTTTACCTTTTGTCTGTTTGGAATTTGATTTTGCAGAGAACTTAAATCAATCATACTGATATTCGGCATATTACGCATCAGCTCATCATAATTGATATTGCTGTTATTCATGGTATCAAAGCTTCTCTGCATACAATCTGTACAAATATGAATATCATTTGGAAGGTCTATCATCTTCCCTGCTTTGCTTTCCGGTCTTCTGCACATAAAACAGATTTTTTCATATTGGTCCTTATTTTCCTTCTCATCTGTTTCTTCAGATGGATTATTTGTCTTTAAATATTCTTTATCATCTGACATATCTCTTTCCTGCTTTCTTTCTGTTTTCCTCAGCTTAAACCACTTGTGGGTATCTTATCACAAATTAGTTTTTGCTACAAGTAAACTTTTTATAAAGGAAAAGGAAGCTGCGCCTAAAGCAACAACTTCCCTTCTTTATAATTAACGATTACCTAAGATTGGATTTCCTGATGTGGATGGTGCATCCTTTTTCGCACCCAATTCTACGGTAATGGTTTCTTCTTTATATTCTCCGCCATTTGCTCTTGAAACTACGAAATCAATTTCTTCTCCGGCTTCATAATACTGAAGCTGCTCAATCAAACCTTCGTTTGTGCTTACGCTTGTTCCATCAATTTTACGGATAATATCGCCTGCCTGAATTCCTGCTTCTTCTGCCGGTCCGTCTTCTACCACACTGTCTACAAATACACCTGTTGGCATGTTGTACATTTGAGATGCCTCTGCTGTCACATTTTTACAGGTAATTCCAAGGTAAGCGGCTTTATTTTCATCTTCTACTTTGCTTCTTGTCTTCTTACTCATCAAGTTATCTAAAATCGGCTCGGCTCTGGAAATTGGTATTGCAAAGCCCATACCTTCTACTTCATTGGAAGCAATTTTAGAGGAGTTAATTCCAACCAGCTCACCTTTCATATTCAAAAGAGCGCCGCCGCTGTTTCCGGGGTTAATGGCTGCATCTGTCTGAATAAAGGTACTGTCAATATTGTCAGAGCTTACTCTTTTATTTAATGCACTGACATAACCGCTTGTTACTGACTGTCCGTATCCTAACGCATTACCAATCGCAACAACCTGCTCACCGATAATCATATCATCAGAACTGCCAATGGTAGCCACTTTAATCTGGCTTAATACATCTGCCGGAATATCTGCTATTTTTACTGCGATAACAGCCAAATCATTATCTGCATCTGTACCCTTAATCTGTGCTTCTACTGCTGTACCTGCCTCTAAATCTGTACTATTCTCATCTGTTGCTACGGTATCTTCCAAATTATTCTCGTCTGTGGAAGCTGCCGTACCATCCTGATTTGTAAAGCATACGGTAATGGACTCCGTATCTGCTACCACATGATTATTTGTAGCAATCAACAGCTCTTCGTCATTTTGTCCTACAATAATTCCGGAGCCGCTGCTCGGTACTGTCTGCGCCTGCACGCCAAAACCAAAGTAATTTGGAATTTCCTGTATGCTTATTCCCGTAATGGCTACAATAGACGGCATTACATTCTTAGCAACATCTGCCACTGTATTGCCTGTGGTTTCTATATTATTGATTGCATCTGCACCTTCTACGGTTTTACCGTCTGTAACCGGTGTATTGTCAATCTGAACCTTTTCCGGTCCCATTACTTCATTTCCCACATAATTTACACCTAAGAACACACCGCCTGCAACTAATCCGAAGACCGCTGCCACTGCTGCTGTCATTCCCAATTTTTTTGCAAAACCGGAAGACTGTTTCTTTTTCTTCGGCTGCTGTGGCTGATTTGGAGCAAAAAACTGATACGGCTGATATTCTTTCTTTTCTTCCTGTTTCTGTTCCTCCATTTTCGGTTCTTCAATCTTCATATCATCGCTGCCAGCTTCCTCTTTTTTATAAGAACGTGCATAGCATGGATTTCCCGGTGTAGGAATTTCTCCCGGCTCTTGTCTTATTTCCTTATTCTCATTTTGATTTTCATTTAAACTTTCATTTTCCATTTCTTCATTTGTATTATTATATTCATCACTCATAGCTTTTACTTCCTTTCGTGAATTTCATTTCCCTTTTACGAGTTTTAGTCTATCAATTAATTGTGTTCAAATTGTGATAAAAAAGAAAATAAAAAGTGAAAAACCGCCTTTTCCTTTTTATTTTTTATTTCAAGAAATCTCTGTATATGCTATACTGTATATGATTAGAAAGAAGGAGGGATTTCACTTGCGTTATAAAAAACAAATACAAAAACTATTACTGTCAGTCTTTTCCTTGCTGTTATGTCTTTTATCACCTTTATCTGTCAGTGCTCAGGATTTCCCCTCCGGATGGCCTTCTGCTCCTGAGATTTCCAGTGCATCCGGTGTCCTTATGGAGGCTTCTTCCGGACAGGTGCTTTTTGATAAATCCATGAATGAAATACGCTATCCGGCAAGCACTACAAAAGTAATGACAGCTCTCATTATACTGGAAAACATACCGGATTTAAACAGAAATATTACTTTTACCGACATTATTCTCCCTGATTTAGCTCCGGGAAATTCCACCATCAATGCACAAGTTGGTGAAGTTCTTACCGTAGAGCAATGTCTTTATGCTATTATGTTGGCTTCTGCCAATGAAGTTTGTACGCAAATGGCTGTGGAAGTAGCCGGTTCTGTGGAGAATTTCACAGCTATGATGAATGCCAAAGCCGCCGAAATTGGCTGTACTAACACGCACTTCGTCAATGCCAACGGATTACCCGATCCTAATCATTATACAACAGCTTATGACTTGGCGCTTATTCTTCGGGAGGCTGTAAAAAATAAAGCTTTCTGTAAAATCGCAGGAGCTGCCAAATATACTATTCCTCCTACGAATAAAACCGCTGCCTCCAGAAATATGGAAAATCATAATGCGCTTCTGGTTGACGGAAAATATTATTACGAAGGAGCTATTGCAGGTAAAACCGGACATACAGAAGCAGCCAGAAACACTTTAGTTACCGCTGCCTCCAGAGAAGATATGACCTTGATTTGTGTGGTTCTTCGTTCTGAAAATGACGAACGCTTCACCGATACCAGAACACTTTTTGACTATGGATTTGACAATTTCCATAGCCAATCCCTTTACTGGATGGACAAAACCACACCGGCAGGAAACGTCATTCTGCCAAAAGCAGTCACTGCCGATGCACTTTCTGTTTCAGACAGCGATGAAAATAACCGGCGTACCCGTACTTGGTCCTATAACGGAACAGAACTATACAGAGCTTCTATGCAGCTTCCTCTTTCCGTAGAAACACAGATTACTGCCGATATGTCCATGTTCCGAATAGGCACTGTAAAAACAGTTTTTCCTTCCCCACTGCTTCTGCCTATCATAATAACTTTGACAATTTTGTTTGCAGTCATTATGATTATACTGATTGTAAAATACCACATCAGAAAACAAAATCGAAAAAAGAAAAGCTAAAAATTATGAGGTTGTCCTATGAAGTATTACTCCATAAAACAGCCTCATAATTTTTTTACAAAAACCCCACAATTCTTTCCACCAAAAACACAACAGTGCACGCTGACAAAGCTACTACAATCAAGCTTTTCTTTCTCAATCCCATAAATACAGCCATGATAAAACCACAAAATGCAGCGATTGGCGAACTGGTCGCATAAAGAACAGCCGGAAATGTCATTGCCGTCAGACAGGCATAGGGAATGTAATATAAAAACGAGCGTACATAGATATTCGTAATTTTCTTTTGTACCAATGTAAGAGGCAACATTCTAATCAGATAAGTAACTCCTGCCATTACAAAAATATATGCGTATATCATTCCTGTTCCTCCTTTATAGGAAATAAAGCTGCACCTAAACCAGCTGCAATCACCGTACAGATAATCATGGAAAATCCTGAAGAAATATACTTTCCTATGGGCAGATAATAAAGGGCTGTACTTAGACAAAGAGCTGTAAGAACAACCACCTTTACCTCTCTGTGCTCTGCTGCCACAGGAACTACAATGGCAATAAACATCCCATACAAAGCAACTCCCAGCGCACTGATTATCTCTGCCGGAAGAAGTGAGCCCGCCGCTGCTCCTGCAAAAGTTCCTCCTACCCATCCCAATACAGGAAGAAGGATTAACCCGTACATATAATGCGCTCCAATGGATCCCGGCTTGGAGCTTGCCACTGCAAAAATTTCATCTGTCACTCCGTAAGACACTGCCAGCCGTTCCCTCACTTTTACACTACTGTCTAACTTCTGCGATAAGGAAAGGGACATCAAACTATATCGTATATTGATAACAAGCTGTGTCATAGCCATTTCAATCAAAGATGCCTGAGCAAGAATTGCATTCATTCCCGCAAACTGTCCTGCCGATGTCAGATTAAGCAGTGAAATCAGCACTGCGTGAAAAATGGATATACCGCTTTTTGCCGCCAGCATGCCAAAGGTAAAGCTTACCGAAAAATATCCGATTGCTATGGGAATTCCGTCTTTTATCCCTTGTTTCATCTTATTATGTATCATTTTCTTTTTCCTTCCTTTTCTATCGAAAAAAGATTGCACAACAGCGCAATTTCCTATGAAATAATAGAGGACCATTGCTTCTGCAACAGTCCTCCCTTTCTATTCTCCTAAGCCGCTTTCGATTGCGTCTACGAGAGTTTTTAATGCAATTTCTTCATCTTCTCCTTCACATACCAGTTCAATTTCCGTTCCTGACTTAATACAAGCGCCTAAAACACTCAATACGCTTTTTGCATTTGCCGTTCCCCCACGGAAATTAAACGTAATCAACGACTTAAACTGCATTGCCTCTTTGCAGAGAATTCCCGCCGGTCTTAAATGAAGACCGGTAGGATTTTCTATTACTACTTTCTTACTAACCATACAACCCTTTCACTTCCTGCCCATTCTTTACTTCTCAGCTCCCGGAACCAATTTCACTTTTACTTTAATATCCTCTACCAATTCATATCCACTTGGCAAGGTAACCGTTACCGGTACCTCATACTCACCTTCTCCGTATCCGTTCAAATCAATCTGTACCTGTATATCCGCTGTACTCAGACTGTCTAAATCCTGTTCTTTTGCCTTTGCACGGATTGTAATCTGCTCATCCTGAAATACCAAATCCAAATCCTCTGCTTTATTGTCCGCCTTAATCTGTGTAACGGAAACTTCATAATCTCGACTGTTATACGGAAGAATTTTTACTGTGGCAATCACAGAACTGTTCACATCCCTTACCAGTTTTAAATCTTCCGGAAGCAATTCATTCAAATCAATGTTTTCCTCAAAGTCTCCTGTCTTATCCGTAACATCAATATACTTCCCCGGAATTTCCAGAGTATTACCTTCCTGCTCCAGCTTCTTTAAAGCCTCCTCAGTTCCTGCCACACTAACCGTATCCGGTACTAGATTGATGCTGTCTACCTCGTAGCCATGCTTTGGTTCTCCTGAATATTCAGCTTTTATCTTCACATTCTGTTTTACCTTCCAGAACTGCGCCTGTATTCGGATGGTATTATCACTGATTTCTTTTATATTCAGATATTCTAACTGTTTTGCTGATAATTCATCCAGATTTTTATCGTATATCTTTAATTGGGATTTTATTTCTATATTACTTTCTTTTCTTCCTGTCACATCGACCAATGCTACCACTTTATCAATTCTATCAATAATTGACTCCGGTCCGGAAATCGTTACCTTCTCAGGATTTGCTTTTAAGTTTCCGATTTCATAATCTTTATCCGGCTGTGTATCTCCGGTACTGACTGCAATGGTTTTTTCTACACTTTTCTGCTTTTCAATGTTCACCTGTATATTTCTCGGTCTTACTGTAATATCGGAGTCCGATATACCTGTGCAGGTAACCTCCACAGGCACCATAATCGGTGTAGTGTCTTTAGAAATAATCTGCGTCATATCCGCAACAGCAGTAATATCTTCCTTCTCAAGCTTATTTACCACAGAGCGAGCGCCTTTAATCCGTACCTTCACCGTATCTTTTCCATCCACCAATAATGGGATTTCCAAGTTTTCTGCAAGATACGATGCATTTTCAATCGTCACCGGTATTTCATAAAAAGTTCTTACAATAATCGGATCATCTACATTTCGAACCAACAGCCAAATCAAAATCGCAATAATCAATGAAAGGATTTTCAGGGTAAATTTGTTAATCATGTTTTTTTTCATTCTTCACCAGTCCCTTCCAAAGCTTCAGTTTTGATTTGTGTTTCTGTTTTTCCTGATTATTTTTATTCTGTTCTTCTACCAGAATATCTTTCAGTTCTTCTTTTGTCAGACCAACCTGAAGTTTACCGTTTCTCGCTGCGGATACTCTTCCTGTTTCCTCTGACACAATAATCGTCAGAGAGTCGCTGACCTCACTAATTCCCACACCTGCACGATGTCTTGTACCCAGATTTTTATTCAGACTCAAATTGTCTGAAAGCGGAAGATAACAGGTAGCCGCAATAATTCTGTCTCCCCTTACAATTACTGCTCCGTCATGAAGAGGCGTATTATGCTCAAAGATATTAATCAACAGTTGGCTGCTGATTAAAGAGTCCAAGCCAATGCCCGTTCTGATAAATTCGTTGAGAACGGTCTCCTCCTCTATTACAATCAACGCTCCCGTTTTTACCTCTGCCATCTCAAAGGTAGCACGCACAATTTCATTTACAGTTCTGTCACTGTATCTTCCCTCGTTTTCATTTTTATTACTGTCAAAGGGAATAATACTGCTTACAATTTTCTTATGTCCTAATTCTTCCAGTGCTTTTCTAAGTTCAGGCTGAAAGATAATCAGAACCGCTGTGATTGCATATCCTCCGGCATTATAAACCAACCATAATATGGTATTCATCTGAAGAAAATATGCTATAAAAATGAACAGTACCACAATCAAAATACCTTTTAAAAGAGAATACGCTCTGGTATTTCTTATCCACAGCATAAACTGGTACACAAAGACTGCGATTAAAAGTATTTCTACAATATCCATCCATTGTATTTTATCAAAGGATGAAATTGTTCCCAAATTACTTTCTACAAAATCAAAAAACCTGCTCATTTTTTCACCTCCCCTTTATCTTACTTCCTAATCCCTTATTTTCTAAATTTCTGTTTTATCTTATAAATCTTTTAATGACTCCTCCAACTGCTTTTCAAAATCAAAGTTTTCTTCGCTTACACGTTCCACAGGAGTTGCTTCTTCCTGTTCCTCATCCTCTTTCTTTTCAAATTCAGAAGATATTTTCTTAATGCTTTTTTCCTTCTGTGCCACAATAGACTTTGGAACTGCTTTTACATAGTACACATATTCGTCATCTTCAAACTGTGTATGTTCGCTTCTGGAATAATCCACACCCAGTACCGCAAACTCAATGACAAGTCCAATCAGTACGGAAAGCACTGCTGCCAAAATCACTCCCGGAATGTTTACGTCCACGCTGAGGAACATACCGCCTAAAACCATGATAACTATGTAAATAACTGCCCCAGCCGCATTTGCAACTCTCCAAGAGTAGTCAAAAGAGCATCTGGAAATCAGATAGACCGTCATCAATACAATAATAAATGCTACAATGGTAATCCACATTTCCTGATTTTTCATCAGCCCATCTAATAAAAGCTGGAGTTTTTGAATAGCTTCTGTCTCTTTCCCTTGAAGAACCGCACTTTTTTCCTGCACCACCTGCATAAACGAATACAAAACAACACCGCAGCATGCCGGTATTGCACAGGACGGTCCTCTTAAAAGTCCGCTGCCAATAGGTACTGCCACAGGAATTTTAAAGGTAAAGGCTACCGGTGTTAGAACAAGCGCCAAATTATCCTGTGATGTAAATCTCAAAAATAGCATAAGCAGCAACAAAATCAAAAGACCTGCAAATCCTGCTACTTCCATTCCAACGACATAGCAATGAGCGATAATCATAACACATCCGATTACTGTCATTGCATTAATAGGAAGAACAGCGCAGATAATCGCCAAAATCAAAACTACAAAAATATTATCCAACGGTTTCATGAAACCTAAACTGGTATTAATTCCCTGAAATAAAAGAAATCCTAATAAAAATTTCAAAAGGGAAAGCAGCAATACATCATGTTCACTGTAAAAGCTTTTTATTTTCTGTTTTAGTTCTAATAATACTGTCATGACCGCTCTCTCCTTCCTGCAATTTTTCCATTTTTCTTTTCTTCTTTATCGTACATTTTTTTCATTTGATTTAATCCTTTATAATATTCTTGTATTCCTTTTTGGGCTCTGGAATATTTTACAGAGCAATATATATACGTCAAAATACTATATCCCACAAGCATAATCAAATACAGCCCAACAATTTTTATAATAAGCAGTCCCAAATTCATTCGGTGAATGTTTTCCATCAGATATTCACTATTATATCCAAAATAAATCAGCAACAGCATACCATAAGCAATCGTTGTCAAAAAAAAGTTTTTAATCAGCGCCAACCCAATATAATCGCTGCGATAATAATTGCTGATGGCTAAATGACGCTTTCCTTCTCCTGACTCGTACAGGGCCAATTTATGCATTTTTTTAATTTTCTGATTATTTAGCATAAAATACCTCTTTTCCTGTTTTTTCCTCAAAAACTTATAATCGTACATACTGCATTATAGCATACTCGAACGAACCTAATCAAGACTTTTCAGCTATCTGCACCAATGGCAACCGTAAGAAAAAAGATTTTTTGTGCTCCTGCTTTTTTCAGCTCTTTTGCTGCTTCTTCTATGGTACTTCCTGTTGTATAAATATCGTCTACTAAAAGTATATTTTCTCCCTCTAATTTTTTTCGTGCAACAAAGGCATTTCTCATATTTTTTTGCCTTTCCTGATGATTTAATTCTTTTTGAGGCTTCGTATTCTTCTGTCTTTTTAAAATCCTCTCATCCACAGGTATCCCCAGCTTTTTCCCCAATGCCTCTGCAATAATTCCTGCCTGATTATAGCCTCTTTTTTCTAATCGGCGTGGATGAAGGGGAATTGGAATAATGAGATTTATCCTCCATTTTTCAATTTTTTCTCTGGAATAATATGCGGCGAACTCACCATAGAACGTACCATATTCTTGACGTTTTCCGTATTTTAACTGAAATAAAGAATTTTGAAGAAGGGTACTGTAAGGAAAAATCCCCAGTCCCTGTTGAAATTGACGTGCTTTTCTGCAATCCTTACAATATTCCTGCTCTTCCCTTTGAAGCGGTTTCGAGCAACAAAAGCACCTTGCCCCGTAAATAGGCTTTAATTTATCTTTGCATGTATCACAAATTTTTCTTCCCCAAGGCACTGTAATTTCGTGACAGACAGGACAGTGCCTTGGATATAAAATATCTAAAAATAAATTTCTTCTCAATGACTCTCCTTTATTCTCAAATCAAGAGTCGTATACCGACTTTGCTCCATTTTGTTGTTTTCCATTTCTGCAAAAACCTTCTCATCTCCTACCAAAGTCACACATTTTCTGGCTCTGGTAACTGCTGTATAGAGAAGATTTCGGTTCATCAACATTTTCGGTCCTGCCAAAAGAGGAATAATCACTGCCGGATATTCGCTTCCCTGTGCCTTATGAATGGTAATTGCATAGGCAAGCTCCAATTCCTCCAACTGCTTAAAGCTGTATTCCACAAATCTCCGCTCATCAAATTCCACGGTAATGGTTTCTGCAAAAGTATTGATTTCTTTTATAATTCCTGTGTCTCCGTTAAAAACTCCCACGCCTTTTTCCACAGGAATTCCATAAAGCCCTCGAATTTCCCACTCCAACTGATAATTATTTTTAATCTGCATGACTTTGTCTCCCTCTCTGAAAAGACCTTTGCCATGCTCCTTTTCTTTCTTTTCCTTGGAAGGGGGATTGAGATACTGCTGCAAAATAATATTAAGTCTCTCCACACCTAAAAGTCCTTTTCGCATAGGTGTCAGTACCTGTATATCATAAGGCTCTGCATCCACAAACTTAGGCATTTTCTTCTGAATAAGGGTAATTACAACACTGATAATCACATTTGCATCATACCTTTTCAAAAAGAAAAAATCCATACTTTTATTATCTAAGCTTACCGGCACACCTTGATTAATCTTATGGGCATTTACAACAATATCGCTTTGAGATGCCTGACGGAAAATTTTTACCAATTCTACAACCGGAAACTCGCCGGAAGCAATAATATCCTTTAAAACACTTCCCGGTCCTACACTTGGAAGCTGATTTACATCTCCTACCAAAATCAGTCTTGTTCCCGCCACCACTGCCGACAGCAATGCGTGCATCAGAAAAATATCTACCATAGACATTTCGTCAATAATAATTACATCTGCTTCTAAAGGATTTTGAGCATTTCTTTCAAAGTGAATACTTCCTGATTTTTCTTCCGGTGCGCCTGTAAGCTCCAACATTCTGTGTATCGTCTTTGCTTCATATCCCGTAGCCTCCGTCATACGCTTCGCCGCTCTTCCGGTAGGCGCTGCAAGATAAATATCCAGCCCTTCCATTTCAAAATATCGGATAATACCGTTGATTGTGGTTGTTTTTCCTGTTCCCGGTCCTCCTGTAATTACTAAAAGTCCGTTTTTCACGGCTTCCACAATCGCCTGCTGCTGCATCTCATCTAATTCAATCTTTTCTGCTTTTTGAATTCTTCGAATTTTATCTGCAATTACTTCTTCATCTACGGTATCCTTTAAATTCAGTTCATGAAGCATCTGAGCGGTGTGAAGCTCAATTTGATAATATTGACTGGCATAAACAATTTGCTCTTTTTCATCCGTAAAATCATTCGCAATTTCCTTTACTACAATTTTACGGTCAATAGCCAAATCCACAACGTGCTTTTCCATGTAGTCTGCCTGCACACCTAAAAGCTTTTCTGCCCTTGCCAGCAGAACTCTTTTAGGAAGATAGACATGTCCCTCTGCGGTTGCCAGAAGCAATATGTATAAAAGACCGCTTCGGATGCGGTAATCCGAGTCTGTATGAATACCGATACGTGCCGCAATTTCATCTGCGATTTTAAATCCCACACCGGAAATGTCTTCCGCCATCTTATATGGATTTTCTTTTAAAATCCGATACATATCCTGTTTATACTGCTGATAAAGCTTAGCTCCCAAGGTCTGCGAAATCCCATACTGCTGGAGAAACATCATAGCCTTTCTCATATCTGCCTTGTCTTCTACCTGTTCCGCAATTTCCCTTGCTTTCCTCTCGCTAATGCCTTTTACCTCTGCCAGACGTTCCGGCTCTGTTTCGATAATCCGCAAGGTATCATCACCGAAATGACGCACAATTCTTGCAGCCAGAGCAGCTCCGATACCCTTTATAGCTCCTGAACCTAAATATCTTTCCATTGCCAGAGAGTCCTGTGGAATGACAATTTCATAAGAAGATACAGAAAACTGCTGCCCATAAGAAGGGTGTTCCTTATATACTCCTTTGGCTCTTATGGCCTCGCCTTCATTCAGGTACTGAAAAATCCCCACACAGGTAATCTCTGTTTCTTCTGAAACAAGGTTTGCTACGGTATATCCGTTTTCCTGATTTCGATATATGATATGTTCTATATATCCTTCAATGGTTTCTTCCACATTTTTTCCTCTCTGTATTTCTATAATTTTCCGTTCATTTTACTCATCATTTCCATATATTTCCCTGTGCCTATGGCAACCACCTGCGCCGGATTATCTGCCACAATGGTATTAATTCCCGTTTCTTCTTCGATTAGTTCTTCCAGACCGCCCAACAAAGCGCCTCCGCCGGTTAAAACAATTCCTCTTTCTGCCACGTCCGCTGCCAGCTCAGGCGGTGTTTTCTCTAATACGCTGTGAATGGTCTCCATAATCTGAGTTGTAGCGTCCCGTAAAGCCTCTTTGATTTCTTCTGAAGTAAGCGTAACGCTCTTAGGCAATCCTGTAATGGTATCACGCCCTTTTACTTCCATGCTCTTTGGCTGCGGAGAGGAATACACTGTTCCAATCTGTATTTTAATATCCTCTGCGGTTCTCTCTCCAATCATCAGATTGTGTTTTTTCCGTACATGACGCATAATCGCATCATCAAAATCATCTCCTGCTAGCTTAATGGAAGTGGAAACAACTGTACCTCCCAGAGAAATTACTGCAACATCGGTTGTTCCCCCTCCGATATCCACAATCATATTTCCGAAGGGGATTGTAATATCAATCCCTGCACCAATAGCCGCTGCAATCGGTTCTTCTATAATATGCACCTCTCTGGCTCCTGCCTGATATGTGGCTTCTTCTACTGCCTTTTTCTCCACCTCTGTAATACCGCTTGGAGCACATATACTGATACGTGGTTTTCGAAATGCCCGTTTCCCGATTGCCTTGGAAATAAAATATTTCAGCATTTTTTCTGTAACCTCATAGTCAGAAATGACTCCTTGTCTCAAAGGACGCACTGCCACAATATTTCCCGGTGTACGTCCGATCATCTGGCGGGCTTCCTCGCCTACTGCACGTATTTTATTATTATCTTTATCGTATGCAACTACGGATGGTTCTTTTAAAACAATTCCCTTACCCTTGGCATAAACAAGGATACTGGCTGTTCCCAAATCAATTCCAATGTCTGATGCTGCCATTCATTTACCCCTTTCCTAAGACCTTTCGTCTTGGCTCTACTTCATTATATACAACTTCCCCTTTATTGAAAAGGGGCAATCATCTCAAATATTTTGACACATATTGACCTGTATAAGATGCCGGATTTGCGGCAATCTCTTCAGGAGTTCCCTTGGCAACCACTGTTCCTCCCTTATCTCCGCCTTCCGGTCCTATGTCGATGATATAATCTGCTGTTTTAATTACATCTAAATTATGCTCAATGACTACAACCGTATTTCCGCCTTCTGAAAGTCTTTGAAGAATTTCAATCAGCTTATGAACGTCTGCAAAGTGCAGCCCTGTTGTAGGCTCATCCAAAATGTAAATCGTTTTTCCTGTACTTCTCTTGCTAAGCTCTGTGGCAAGCTTAATTCTCTGCGCTTCTCCTCCTGAAAGCTCTGTGGAAGGCTGTCCCAAACGAATATAAGACAATCCCACATCATATAAGGTCTGAATTTTCCTCTTGATAGACGGAACATGGTCAAAGAAAGCCAAAGCTTCCTCTACGGTCATATTCAGCACATCGTAAATACTTTTTCCTTTATATTTTACTTCCAGCGTTTCTCTGTTATATCGTTTTCCCTGACATACCTCACACGGTACATAAACATCCGGCAAAAAGTGCATTTCAATTTTTAAAATACCGTCACCGCTGCACGCTTCACATCTTCCGCCTTTTACATTAAAACTAAATCTGCCCTTCTTATATCCTCTTGCTTTTGCATCTGCCGTAGCCGCAAAAAGGTCTCGGATTTGATCAAATACACCGGTATACGTCGCAGGATTGGAACGAGGGGTTCTTCCGATAGGAGACTGGTCAATATCAATTACTTTATCTAACTGCTCCACACCTTCAATGCACTTGTGTTTCCCCGGAATTATTCTTGCACGATTTAATTTTCTTGCCAGACTCTTGTATAGAATTTCATTGACAAGAGAACTCTTTCCCGAACCTGAAACACCGGTTACACATGTCATTACTCCCAATGGAATTTTTACGTCAATATTCTTCAGATTATTTTCTGCTGCTTTTCGGATTGTCAGAAATCCCGTTGGCTTTCTCCTCACTTCAGGAACCGGGATTTTTATTTTCCCACTTAAATACTGTCCTGTAATTGAATTGGGATTTTGCATAATTTCTTCTGCTGTTCCTATTGCCACAAGCTGACCGCCGTGTTCCCCTGCTCCCGGTCCGATATCCACCACGCAGTCTGCTGCACGCATAGTATCCTCATCATGCTCCACCACAATCAAAGTATTCCCTAAATCCCGCAAATGCTTTAAAGTTCCCAAAAGCTTGTCATTGTCTCTCTGATGAAGTCCGATACTTGGCTCGTCTAAAATGTATGCAACGCCTACTAATCCGGAACCAATCTGAGTTGCCAAACGGATGCGCTGGGCTTCTCCGCCCGAAAGTGTTCCTGTTGCTCTTGCCAAAGTCAGATAATCCAGACCTACATTTACCAGAAATCCCACTCTCGCCTTAATCTCTTTTAATACCTGCTCTCCGATAAGCTGCTGTGTTTCAGAAAGCTTTAACTCCTCTAAAAACTCATGGAGACTGCTGATTGACATGGAGGTAACCTCGTGGATGTTCTTATCTCCCACAGTCACTGCCAAAGCTTCCGGTTTCAGCCTTTGTCCCTTACAGGAAGGACATGGTGTGATACGCATAAAGGACTCATATTCCTGCTTCATGGTTTCTGAACCTGTCTCCCTGTATCTGCGCTCCACATTCTTTACAATTCCTTCAAAAGCAACATCATAGACACCTTCTCCACGCTGTCCTTTATAGTACACCTTCACTTCTTTTCCGTTTGTTCCGTGAATTAAAACATCCTGCACCTCCTGCGGATATTCTTCAAAAGGCGTATCTAAATCAAAATGATATTCCTTTGCCAACGCATCTAAAATTGCTCTGGTAAAGCTTCCTTTATCCGTACAGGACTGCCAGCCCATCACAGTAATTGCTCCTTGAGAAATACTGAGGCTTCTGTCCGGTATCATCAAATCCACGTCAAATTCCATACGATATCCCAATCCAAAGCAGGAAGGACACGCACCGAAAGGATTGTTAAAAGAAAAGCTTCGAGGTTCAATTTCATCAATGCTAATTCCACAATCCGGACAGGCAAAACTCTGACTGAAATTCACATAATTTCCATCCATGGTATCTACCACCAGTTTTCCTTCTGCCAAATTCAGCACTGTTTCAATAGAGTCTGTCAGTCGTTTTTCAATTCCCGGTTTTACAATCAAGCGGTCTACAATGATTTCTATATTATGCTTAATATTCTTATCCAGCTTGATTTCTTCATTTAATTCATATAAGTTCCCGTCCGCCAGCACACGGACATAGCCGCTTTTTCTCGCCTGCTCAAAAAGCTTTGCATGAGTTCCCTTGCGCCCTCTTACCACCGGAGCTAAAAGCTGTATTTTCGTTCTCTCGGGCATCCCCATAATATGGTCTACCATCTGGTCTACGGTCTGCTTTTTAATTTCTCTGCCGCACTTTGGGCAATGTGGAATTCCCACTCTTGCATACAACAGACGGAAATAGTCATAAATCTCTGTCACTGTTCCTACTGTGGAACGAGGATTTCGGTTGGTAGATTTTTGATCTATGGAAATTGCAGGAGAAAGCCCTTCGATACTTTCCACATCAGGCTTTTCCATCTGTCCCAAAAACTGACGGGCATAGGAAGACAGAGACTCCATGTATCTTCTCTGACCTTCCGCATAAATGGTATCAAATGCCAGAGAACTCTTTCCCGAACCGCTGAGCCCTGTAAGCACGACCATTTCATTTCTGGGAATATCCACATCAAGATTTTTCAGATTATTTTCGTTTGCACCACGTATCTTTATAAATTGCCTTGCCTGCATTTTTACTGCCATAATTCTCCCTTTCTTCCGTATATCTATAAGCTTGGTTTGTATTTCTTGCTATCTGATTTCTATATTGTACCACATCATATTCGCTTTTTGCAAACATTTGTTCTATTTATTTCCTAAGACGCAGAAAACTGCCGGCACCTTAAACGCCGGCAGTTTCTTTCTCTTTCGTATCTTCTCTTTTACATGAGGAACAAATATACTGCATAATATCCCGCCTTGTGACAATCCCGATAAAATTCTTCTGATCGTCAACTACCGGAACAAAATTCTGTCTCATTGCCTTATCCAGCAAATCTTCCATATCTGAGTCCACACGTATCGGTGTATAATCCGTTCTTCTTTCAAAGGAAGCAATCGGAACTTCCTCCGCACTTTTTAAATTCAAATCAGCTCTGTTCTTTAGTCCCCATAACAGGTCGCCTTCTGTAATAGTGCCTGTATATTTTCCCCGTTCATTAATAATCGGAATACATGAATACTTATGATATTCCATCTTTTCCAATACTTGTCTAAGACTATACGTATCGTAAATATATGCAACGTCTACTTTGGGGGTAAGAAAAAACAAAATATTCATACAATTCCTCCCCTGTTTTTTCTGTTCTTATTCTGCCACAGAAAAACACAGAAATCCAGAACAAAAGAATTAAACTTTATTAAAATTCCATAAACTATTTTACTAATCAAACAAAAACTCTGATAAAACCATATTGCTTAAAAGAGTTCCCTCTTCTGAGAGAAAAATTCTGTCCTTATGTTCCAACAGCATTCCGTTTTCCAGACATTTATGTAGAGCTTTCTCATAAACCATATCCATTTCTCTGCCGAAGATACGTCTAAATTCTTTTTTTGACACACCTCTTGTTTTCCGCAGTCCCAAAAACATAAATTCTTCCATCTGACGAGGTTCTTCCAAAAACTGTACGTCCTCCCGCATGGTTTTAGGCTTGTCACAGCGTTCCAGATAAGTCTTCATATCCTTTGTATTACTCATGCGAATATTTCGCACCATAGATGCAGCTCCCAGTCCTAAGCCCAAATAATCTCCACGTTCCCAGTATTTCAGGTTATGTCTGGACTCTTTGCCCGGCTTGGCATAATTGGAGATTTCATACTGCTCATAGCCTGCTTCTTTTAAAAATCTGCCTGTCCAAAGGTAGATTTCCCTGCTGGTTTCTTCATCAGGCAAAAGCTCCGGATGCTCTGCATACTTTTCATAAAAAGGCGTACCTTCTTCGATAATAAGCTGATACACAGAAATATGCTCCGGATTTTGCACTGCTGCAATTTCCAGCTCTTCCTTCCACTCCTGCAAGGTCTGCCCCGGCACAGAAGAAATCAAGTCTATGCTGATATTGTCAAACCCAACTTTTCTTGCCAGCTCATAGCTCTCTGCAAACTCCTGATAGGTATGAATTCTCCCTAAAAGTCTAAGTTTTTCATCTTTTACTGACTGCAGTCCCATACTCAAGCGATTTACTCCATTTGCTTTATAACACTGCAATTTTTCTTCATCCACAGTTCCCGGATTTACTTCTATGGTAATTTCCGGTCTTTTTTCTAATTCAAATACTTCATAAATTTTCTGAAGAATGCGCTCCATTTGCTTTGGCCGGAGAACGGATGGCGTACCTCCCCCAACAAATATCGTTGACACACGATATCCCTTTACAAAATCTCTGTAACTTTCAATCTCCGAAAGCAGTGCATTTACATACTGCTCCCGTTCTTCCTCTCCCGCACTCCACGAAAGGAAATCACAGTATTCACATTTTCTTACGCAAAAGGGAATGTGAACATAAAGTCCCAAATCTTTTTTCATACAATACCTTCCCCAATTTTTTATTTATCGTCTAATTTTAATACGCTCATAAATGCCTTCTGCGGAATTTCTACGTTTCCGATCTGGCGCATACGTTTCTTACCTTCCTTCTGTTTTTCCAGAAGTTTTCTCTTACGGGAAATATCGCCTCCGTAACATTTTGCCAATACGTCCTTACGCATTGCTTTTACGGTTTCTCTGGCAATAATTTTACTTCCCACTGCTGCCTGAATTGGAATTTCAAAAAGCTGTCTCGGAATTTCTTCCTTGAGCTTTTCACACATTTTACGTCCTCTCTCATAAGCAGAACCGGCAAATACAATAAAGGACAAGGCATCCACTTCTTCTTTGTTTACCAGAATATCCAGTTTTACCAAATCGCTCTGCTCATAACCAAGCATCTCATAATCAAAAGAAGCATAGCCTCTGGAACGTGATTTTAAAGCATCAAAGAAGTCATAAATAATTTCATTCAACGGCAGATGATAATGAAGAAGGGCACGGGTAGTTTCCATGTATTCCATTCCCTGATACTGTCCTCTTCTCTCCTGGCACAAGTCCATAATCGGTCCGATAAACTCTGTGGTCACCATGATTTCCGCCTTTACCATAGGCTCTTCCATATAATCAATTTCAGATGGGTCCGGAAGGTTTGACGGATTGGTGAGATCAATGACTTCCCCGTTTGTCTTATGCACTTTATACACAACGCCCGGAGCTGTTGTGACAAGATCCAGATTATATTCTCTTTCCAATCTCTCCTGAATAATTTCCAGATGCAGCAATCCTAAGAAACCACAGCGGAACCCAAAGCCAAGGGCAATAGACGTCTCCGGCTCAAAAAACAGAGAAGCATCATTTAACTGTAATTTTTCTAAAGCATCACGCAAATCCTGATATTTCGCACCATCCGCAGGATACACACCGCAGAATACCATTGGATTTACTTTCTTGTAACCCGGCAGTGGCGTTTCGCAAGGTCTTTCCTCATCTGTAATAGTATCACCTACACGGGTATCTTTTACATTTTTAATGCTGGCAGTCACATAGCCTACCATACCTGCGGAAAGCTCCTCACAGGGAATAAACTGTCCTGCACCAAAATATCCTACTTCTACAACTTCTTCTACCGCTCCCGTTGCCATCATACGGATTTTTGTGCCTTTGCGAACGGTTCCTTCCTTAATACGGCAAAATACGATAACTCCTTTATACGGATCATAAATAGAGTCGAAAATCAACGCCTGCAAAGGATTTTCAGGGCTTCCTGAAGGCGCCGGAATTTTCGCTACAATTTGCTCCAGCACGTCTTCAATGTTCAAACCTGTTTTTGCAGAAATCAAAGGCGCATCCTGCGCTTCTATTCCAATGACATCCTCGATTTCATTAATGACTCTTTCCGGCTCTGCACTTGGCAAATCAATTTTATTGATAACCGGAAATACATCCAAATCATGGTCTAACGCCAGATATACATTCGCCAGCGTCTGGGCTTCAATTCCCTGCGCAGCGTCTACTACCAAAATTGCTCCATCACAGGCAGCCAGACTTCGTGATACTTCATAGTTAAAGTCCACGTGTCCCGGCGTATCTATTAAATTAAAAATATATTCCTCTCCGTCCTTTGCATGATATACAATACGGACAGCCTGAGATTTTATAGTAATTCCTCTTTCTCTTTCTAAATCCATATTATCTAAGACCTGTGCCTGCATCTCTCTGTCAGTAAGCAGTCCTGTTTTTTCGATAATACGGTCTGCCAATGTAGATTTGCCATGGTCAATATGTGCGATAATACAAAAATTACGAATTTTACTCTGTTCGATTGACGGCATATAATTTCCTCCATAGTTTTCCTTCATGCTAACATGCTAAACATATAAATAGGCATACTATATAAGTATATCATGGCAGTCTGAAATCAAGCAAGAAATTTATGTACCTGTCAGTACCTTATTTAAAATATCTGCCAGTGGTTCCATAGCATTCATCTCTTCCTGCACGGTATTCGTCTGCGCTCCGCATTCCACCAGCAATGCTTTTGGCCTTAAATGCAGATTATAACGATATCCCCTCAAATAAATGGTTCTTGCTATATCGGGATAATACTTTTTTGCCTCCAGCATCATCTGCAACGAAAATGCCAGATTTTCCTGAATATAAGGATTGGGCAAATAAGAAATTTCACCGTTTTTCTTTGTTCTGCTCAGTCCGTTAAAAAACATAATTTTGGCAGTTTCCTTTCCGTCAATATTTGTAACCAGTCTCTTATTCTCTGCCACGCCGTCTCTGTGAAGATCAATCACCACCTCCACGCTGGGATTTTCCTCTAAAATCTGACTAATTCGCTCCTGTGCATAAGTATACGCTTTATCTCTGTCCAGCTTTCCGTCTACAATATCAAAAGTATCTGTCACATGAATGACATTGTATCCGTATGTATCCTGCAGCAAGGCTGTGAGATAATCCCCCACCCCCACAATGGTCGTAGAAGGAGCACCCGGCACAGAGTCAATAAAACCTTCCTGAGAATGACTATGGTAAATAAGAATTTGAGGCTGTTCATTACTTCCCTGCATCCGCATATCCATTTCCAGAAGCGCCGGTGCATTTAACTGCTCACTGTCTATACTGGTAGTTTTATCTACCGTATAAAAATTACTCATAACAAAGTCAAAATCCTGAAACTTTTCCAGCGGAATATCCGTAACAGGAGCTCGTATGGGACTGACAGCTTCCTGACTAGGTGTATCTCCCTGTATTTCCTCATCTTCTGTATTTTCATAACTGGAAGATGGAGGTCCTGCTTCCTGATTTTCTTCCAAAAGCTTCGCCTCCAGAAACTCCGTATTTTCCCTCATAATCCGGCTGCTGGTTTCTGTATCGATTTCCGATTTTTTTTCTTCTTTGAGATAATCCCTCCATGCAGGGATTTGTGCCTTTATTTTATCCAATAACCATTGCGTTCCGTTCTTTTCCTCTTCTGTTTCTGTTATTCCCGGAAGATACGTCTTTAATGCCTGATGTTGGATATTCCCCATCATATATTCCATATCTTTTTTCTCAAGAGCCAGTCCCTTTACAATAATATATCCCGCCAGCAAAACCATTAAAATCCAAAGCAAAATTGAAATTCCCTGTTCTACATCTCTTTTCTTCACCTTATCACCTCATATCTATATATGAGAAAATATATTTCAATTATGCCTTGTCTTTTTCAAATGTAAAATTCAGTCCCTCTGAAATGGTATAAGAAAGCCGTTTAATCGTATCGTCTACATCTTTTGGCGTTACAAACATACTATAAAGAGAAGGCGCTATCATCTCTTCTAAAAATTCCTTCTTCTCTGCCTCCTCTAAAGTATCCAAAAGATGCGCCATAGAGTCATGCACAATGGTTGCCGCATCTACTACCGTAGGTACTCCAATTCCAATTACTTTTACTCCCAGCACGGCTTCATTTAAACCGTTTCGATGATTTCCCACGCCTGAGCCGGGGTTAATTCCCGTGTCTGTAATCTGAATGGTTCTGTTCAAACGCTTGATGCTTCTGGCGGCTAAAGCGTCAATGGCAATAATTACATCCGGCTTTGTTTCCTCTGTTACTCCTCTGATAATCTCCAATGTTTCCATTCCTGTCTGCGCCATGACTCCCGGAACAATTCCGCTTATGCTGCTGGCATGCTCCTCTCCCATTCCCTGTATACCGTATTCTTTAATAATGTGTCTGGTAATATGAAGATTTGCCACTACCTCTGGTCCCAGTGCATCCGGCGTAATTTCCCTGTTTCCCAAACCTGCCACCAGAACTCGAATATCTTCCTTTTTTGGCAAAAGGCTCTCTACATGATGTGCAATCTCCTTTGAAATTTCTCTGTGATAATCCTCGTCCGGCACAGACAGATTGGGGGCTTCTATGGTAATATACACGCCCTGCGGTCTTCCCATGGTTTTTGCTCCGTTTTCTGTCTCAATTCGCACAACTGTTGTTCTAATATCCTTCTCCTGATTATAATCCTCCTCAATTACAACGCCTCGGATTTCTACATTATCTTCCTCAAATTTTTCCTTTGCCTCCAATGCCAAATCCGTATGAATTCTCTGCAATGACATCTTACTCTTCCTTTCCCTGCCTTTTTTAAGTATTTTTCGCAATTTAGAAGATTTTATGTATTGACATTTATGGGTAAATATTCTACAATAAAAAAGCATGTTGTATCGGAGAGTTCCGTGTCTTTCTCCGATAAATAATAGAAAATAACAAATTGGAAAAAGATTATATTCGGAGGTGTACGCTTTGGCTAACATTAAATCTGCAAAAAAAAGAGTATTAGTAAACAGAAAAAAAGCTGAAAGAAATAAATCTATCAAATCAGCTGTGAAAACTTCTATCAGAAAAGTAGAAGCTGCTATCGAAGCAAAAGATAAAGAGGCAGCATCTGCAGCATTATTAAATGCAATTTCTACTATTGATAAAGCAGCTTCTAAAGGTGTTTATCATAAAAACACAGCTGCAAGAAAAGTTTCCCGCTTATCTAAAGCAGTGAACACTCTTGCATAAGAATTAAAATAAAATCAGAGCCTTGGTTGACCGTCATCAGCCAAGGCTTTTTTGCTATATACTGCTGAATTTTACTAAAAGCAGTTCCACACTCATAGTATCTGTCATAAATCCCGTTTTTACTTTTGTTTCTGCCGCAACACATTCCTCCACTGCTGCCCTTAATTCTTCGGTACTGTATTTTCTTGCATAGGTGAGATAATTTTTCACAACAAACGGCTGAATTCCTGCTTTTTTTCCAATTTGCGATTGATCATATCCACATTTTGATAATTCCTTTACCTGCATAATCAGGTTAAACTGTCTTGCAAGAAGAAACAATATTCTCATAGGTGGCTCTTTTAATGCCAGCAACTCATAATAAAGATCTAATGCTTTTTTTTGATTTTTCTCTGTTACAGCCCGAATCATCTCAAAAATATGATTGGTTATCTGTGTTGTACATACATTCTCAATATCCTGTGCTGTAATAATTTCTCTGTCCATGGTATAACATAAAAGCTTTTCCAATTCTCTTTCTATATTTCCCATATCTGTTCCGACTTTACTTAGAAAAAGCTCCATGTCCCTTTGTGTGATTTTTTTTCCTTCTTTTTTCATCATTCCCAAAACCCAACGCATAATCGTATTACTGTCCTGCACATTAAATTCCACTGCTCGACCGTATTTTTTTACAGCCTTATACATTCTGTTTCGTTTATCTACATCGTTTTCAATGAAAACCATACAGATATATTCTGGCAACTCCGCCATATATTCCGGTAAATCTCCACACTGATTTTTAAAGAAACCGGTATCTTCCAGAAAAATCACTCGTCTGTCTGCAAAAAAAGGCATAGTTTCTGCCAAATCTATAATTTCCTTGGGCTCCGTCTTTTTCCCTTCAAACATAGAGAAATTCATGGAGTCCTCCTCTTGAATCAGCGCCTTTTTCAATTTCCCTTTATACTGCTGTTTTAAATAATTTTCTTCTCCATAAAGCAAATATACCCGTTTAAAATCCTGATTTTTAATATCTTCCTGTAAGCTTTTCATATTTCTCTCTTTTCTTACCTTTTTTACTTTTCCTGCACATTCCACAGCGGTAAACTGATTATATCACGGTTCATTTTCCATGAAAAGATACCTTTTCTTTCCCAATCTGCTTTCTATACAAAAACTATTTTTCCTTTCTGTCAATCTAATCTCCCCCTCTTCCATAGTAAACAACATTTTTTCTGTATAATTTTCCAATCTTTCCAATAATTCCTTGTGAGGATGCCCATAAGAATTATCTTTGCCACAGGAAATTACAGATGCTTTAGGGTTGACAATTTCCAAAAATTCTTCTTTTGTGGAATTCTTAGAACCATGATGTGCCACTTTCAACACATCATATTCCTCACCTCTTGCTTTTATCTCCTGAAAAAGTTCATTTTCGCCTTCTCCCTCTATATCTCCGGTAAAGAGTACCTTTAAGCTTCCTTTTGTCATGCAAAATGCCTGAGAACCTTCATTACATTCTAAATCTTTTCTGTCAGGTGCCAAACATTCCAATTGTACTTTTCCTTCCCTTATTTTTGTTCCTTTCTTTATGTATACTGCCTTACAGCCTGCTTTTTTCCCCTTCTTTTCCAATTCCTCTAATTTCTCCTTTTTCTCCTCACATTCCGATAAAAAAAGTCTTTCAAGCTTTATCTGTGTCTCCTTTCTTGGCACACTTTCCAAAATTTCCTGTATCCCGCTAATATGATCCAAATCCGTATGAGAAACAAAAATTCCCTTTATTTCTTGTATTCCGCAGGCTTTTAAAAACGGAAGAATTCGGTACTTTCCCACACCGGACACACTGCTGCTGCCGCCGTCTATGAGAAAGCAACTTCTGTTACCCGTATGAATACAAATGCAATCCCCTTGCCCTACATCCAAAAAGGTAATATCTCTTATTTCCCACGGAAGCTTCACACACAACAGAAGGAGGCTTGCTATCCATATCCCGCTCCAAAATGTTTTCCGCCTTTTACTGCTTTTTTTACAATTTTTCACACACAGCAAAAGAATAAGAAACATATAATAGCATACGCATTTCCACAAAGCCGGTTTTCCTGTAATCCATACTGCAAAAGGAATATTCTGAATGGCCTTTCCTACACTTATGTAAGCTTCTAAAATCAACAGCGCAGGCGCTGTAACAAGTTTTCCCAAGGGAGTAATTCCACACATTCCCAAAAGACTTCCTGCACAACCGGATATCAGTAAAATTCCTGCGGTTGGAAGAACCAAAAGATTTATAATTATTCCAAACACGGAGATTTCATAAAAAAAATACATCATCATAGGCAACAGCACTGCCCATACTGCAATTCCTCCCTTTATTCCATCCATAAAAAGCTTTTTGATTTTCTCTCCTAATGTCTTCTTTCCTCTCTGCGTTTTTTTTGAAAAAAGTGCGGGTTGAACAAGACCTAAGCCTAAAATTGCACCAAAAGACAATAAGAAGCTGCTGTCATATAAATACAGTGGCGATTTTATGAGGAGTAAAATACAGGCTAAGGCTGCTGAAGATAAAAAATCATACGTTCTTTTCCATATCAATGCTCCAATCCAGACTGAAAACATAATTGCCGCCCGCATGACTGCCGCTCCGCTGCCTGTAAGACCTCCATATAAAATCATTGCAATCATAGAAATGCTCCCTGCTGCCCAAAAGGGAACGGAAAGTCTCTGCAAAATTTTTAAAAGTCCTCCTCCCATAATAGAAAGGTGCAGTCCTGAAATGGCTAAAATATGAGAGCATCCCATAATTTGAAACAATATCTTCTGACTACTGTCCAAATTTCTTTTTTCTCCTAACAAAACAGACTCAAAAAATCCAATTTTATCCTCCGGAACAACTTTTGAAATTCCTTTTATCCACATTTCTTTAATCTTGTTCTGCCATTTTAAAAACAGATTAAAATTCTTTTCCAACACTTGTACAGACTCGCCGGACTGATACCATTTTATCCCTCTGGCATAGTTATAAACCCTTTCATTAAACTGTCCCAGATTAGCAGGCAAAGGAATTTCCTCCAGCCTTCCTTTTACGAAAACCTTGTACCCACAGCGAAAGGCAGTGCTGCACTTTTCTCTTTTTATATGAACTTTTACATTATCTATGGAATATTGTTTTGAATTTATAGTTAGATTTGCATTCTTGATATAAAGATTTGTATAAAGAGTAAATTCTTCTTTCTTATAAATTTCTCCGCTTACTGCTGCTTTTTCCAGAGGAATTTTAAGAGGAAGCTTCGGCGTTTGAAAAGTGAACGCCGAAACCTGCATCTGTCCCAAAAGCCACAGCATGACTGCCCATAAAAGGGCAGCCCCACATAATGGTCTTTTACTCACTTTCTTCCTCCTTTAGCAATCCATAATCTGCATGATACGGTTCGTCTAATTTCATGGTTTCCCGAAACGTAACCTTCGTTTCTCCTTCCACCGAAATCTGCACAGCACGAATATTACATGCGTCTGTAAGAGAATTGACAATAGAGTATATCGGAAGCTTTTCCTGCACATCCATGGAGTCTGTCAAAAAACTCTTATCCAGATTTACATAACAAATTCCTTCTACAATAGAAACGCCTAAAATTTTTGTATTCGGTGATAAGGTCGGTTTTAACCCCTCTGTCTTAGGGCCTTTCAGCAATCTTTCCACCACTTCCCGTTCCACCGGAACATTGCTGTTATAATATGCCGAAACCGTCTCTTTCACCAAGCTGCTTCCGCTTTCATCTGCGAAATAGAGGTTCAGATTACTGTGTACATAAGAGTTTACATTTTCACCTTCATTTTCCACAAAGGTATTCCTATCCATTTTCCCGATTTCCACACCCTCTGAGTCTGTCATGGGCGCTCCGTTCTCTGTAAATTCCACATACTCAACTCCGGGTATCTGGGTAAATGCTTTTACAATACCTGCTCTTACCAGAATTTCTCTGGTATTTTTCATTTTTTTATAATTTTCATTAAAATTGACAACAACCTTTTCTCCATCATAACTGCACTCCAAAATATTTACATCTTTTGGAAGCAGCCGAAAATGTTCCTCTTTTTTTGGTGTTTCATCCAGCATCTCGCCGATTTCCTTTACCATTGCCTCTGTTGTCCTTTTTGTCGGCTTATACTCATCCGTTTCCAAAGAACTTTCCGTAGGCGACAAGTAATACATCTGATATTCTCTTTTTTCATTTTTTTCTTCCTTTTTGCTGCACCCTGTTACAGCCACTATAACAAAGCAGAGCAAAAGAAACAGGATGCCATGTCTTTTTCCTTTCACCTGTATGCCTCCTATCCAATATAATTTAACGGAATTCTCACTGAAAACGTAGTTCCTTTATGCTCCTCGCTCTTTACCTTAATCGCACCTCTGTGCATAACAATGGCATTTCTGGTAATAGCAAGTCCCAGACCTGTTCCGCCGATTTCTCTGGAGTGTGACTTATCCACACGATAAAATCTTTCAAAAATACGGTCAATGGACTCCTGTGGGATACCAATTCCCGAGTCTTCTACGGAAACATAAAAATATTTATGGTCTGCATTTAAAGTCACATGTACCCATCCGTCTTCCACATTATATTTAATACCATTTTCTACTAAATTTGATAATGCCAGACTCAGCTTCACCTCATCAATCTCTGCAACAATCGGACGATAACTTTCTAGTACCAGCTCCACCTTCTTTTTATCAGCAATCGGCTTCAGTCTCTTTAAAATATTTTCCATAAGCTCATTGATGTTTACTTTCTCAATATTAAGCTCTGATGCCTTTTTATCCATTTTCACCAAAGACAACAGGTCTGTAATAATCTTATTCTCCCTGTCAATCTCAACTGCGATATCCTGCATAAATTCCTTATACAGCTCTACGGGAACATCCTCCTGTCCTGCAAGGGAGTCCGCCAAAACTTTTATCGATGTCATCGGTGTTTTCAGCTCATGAGACACATTTGCCACAAATTCCTGTCTGGAGTCGTCTAAAACCTTCATTTTCTTCAGCATTTTATTAAAAACACTGCTTATCATCTCCGTTTCTGTATAATCCGGCACTGAAATTTCTTCATCTAAATACCCGTCTGTCAATTCTTCAATAGCTTTTCCAACTCGTGCAAACGGGCGAACCAATGTTTTTGACCATACAAAACCTAAAATTAAAACAAATACACAAATAATAAGCAGCAGTAAATTTGCCCTGTGTCTTAAAATAGCGATACTGTCTTTAATATCGCTGGTAGAAATACTAATGAGCATTACACCCTCTACCTGCTTATTTATCATGTTTTTCAGCGGAACCGTCTGTACAATGTAAGAATTATCTTTATCATAATATCCTGTATTTTCTCCTTCAAAACACTTAATTACAGCCTCTGAAAGAACATATTTTCCCTCATCAATATCATAGGTATCCTTTACAATCCTTCCGTCTCGGTTAATCACTAAAATTCTTCCGCTGAAAACTGAAGAAAACATAGCCAGCTCGCTGTTAATAACCTCTGACTGGGGATATTTTAAATATTCCTCCTTCATAAGCTGTTTTCCCAGAATATCGCATTGATTTTTCACGCTGATATTTTTCAGCTCTACTGCCCGATTTTCGTAACTGCTTACAATTACGCTTTCTGCAATGATACACGGCAAAATTCCGATAATCACCAGAAGTACCATAACTCGAAACCTAAGACTTTTCAAAAATGACAGTTTCATCTTTATCTTCATTCTAATTTCCTCACTCTATCAATAGGGCTTTTCAAAAAGCCTCAGAAAAGAATTGCCGCAATAGCATCTATCTACTGCGGCGTTAGCTTAGCCCTGAAAATAATATCCAATTCCCCATTTTGTATGAACATATTTCGGGTCACTTGGAACAGCTTCTATTTTTTCTCTTAAACGCCTGATATGTACATCAACGGTACGCACATCTCCCGGATATTCATATCCCCATACTAAATTTAAGAGATTTTCTCTGCTGTATACTTTGTTTGGATTTTTTGCCAAAAGCTCCAATACATCAAATTCTTTTGCAGTCAGATTAATTTCTTTCCCTGCGATAAATACTCTTCTGCCTTCGCAGTCTAATTTCAAGTCTCCCGATACCAATGTTTTTCCAAAGCTTTCTTTTGCTTCTTCTTTACGCATTCTTCGCATAATCGCTTTAATACGTGCTTTTACCTCCAGAATATTAAAAGGCTTTGTGATATAATCATCCGCACCGTATTCAAGCCCCAGAATTTTATCCATATCTTCCCCTTTTGCAGTTAGCATAATAATGGGGACAGATGAAAACTCTCTGATTTGTTGACAGACCTCCAGTCCTGTAAGCTTTGGAAGCATAATATCCAGAAGAATCATATCATATTCCTTCTCTTTAGCTTTTTCCAGTGCTTCTTCTCCGTCATAAGCACAATCCACTTCCATTCCTTCCTGTTCCAGACTAAAACGTATTCCTTTTACAATCAGTTTCTCATCGTCTACTACTAATACACGCTTGCTCATCTATATTCTCCTTATTTTACTGTTATGTAATCCTTGACTTTATCAAATGTTTTCCCTTTAATCCCCGGTACCTCCTGAAGCTGTTCAATGTTCTGAAAACCTCCGCAGGCTTCCCGATACTCCATAATGGACTGTGCCTTTTTTTCTCCTACTCCCGGAATTTCCTGAAGCTCTGTCAAATCGGCTGTATTTATGTTAACTTTACCACCGCTTTCTGCATTTTCCGATGAGCCGGAAAACATTTCAGGCTGTACTTCCATTTGTTGTACTTCTTCTATTGTATAGATTTGAAGCTTTTCCCCGTCTGATAAAACAGAAGCCTGATTAATTCCCGTTGTATCTGCATTTTCCAAAAAGCCTCCGGCTTCCTGAACTGCCTCAAATACTCTGGAACCCTGTTTCAGACGATATACCCCCGGAGCGCTCACTGCTCCGCTGACATCTACCCATATCCAAGCTTCTTCTTGTTCAGAATGTTCCTCTGTTTTTGGTTTATTCTGTTTTTCTTCCGACTGCTCTATCACAACCGTTTCCTCTTTTGGGGAATTACAGGAACTAAAAACAAGACATATTATGCCCATAAGCATTATAAATAAGATATTTTTTGCTTTCATCATACAATTACCTCCTTACGAGCTTGTAAAGAGGAGTTCGTACAACTATGTCTATTGTAACGAATTTGCAATCTCTTTACAATATCAAATTGATAACTTCTTTTCTAAAAAATACATAAACTTTTTTGTGTTCTAATACGTTTTATGGGTATTACGGCAGAAACACCGATTTGCCTATTTGAAATGTAGCTTCAGTATAGCACTATTCTTTTTTTCCTGCAATCCAAAAAACAGCCGTAAGCAACCGGCTGTTTTTGTCTATTTTTCCCATTTGAAAATAACGATGCCCGCAATAGCGATTGCCATTCCCAAAAGCTTTCTCCATTGAAAATCCACCTTTTCCACACCGAACATCCCAAATAATTCAATAAGATATGCCACTGCAAGCTGTGCGATTACAATCAGCATTGCCGCTTTGGCAGGTCCTAAAGAGGACATACTCTGAATAACTGTTACAGTAATAAAAGCTCCGATTACTCCACCCAAAAGTATATACTTATTTTCGACCTTCATCAAAGCTCCCACGGACTCACGTCCCGTAAACAACCATGCTGCCACACAAACAAGAAATGCTGAAATCTGCACCCACCCTGTCGAAACCCAAAGACTTGTCTGCTTTGTCAGCTCCGTATTAAAAACTCCCTGTACACTCATAAGCGCTCCTGACAGCAATGCAATTAAAATTCCCCACATTTTCATTTTCCTCCATTATTTTCTCTTCATATTTTTACCTGTATTTCTTTTTTTATTCATATCTAACCTTGCATATCAATGTATATTTATTCTATTTTTATCTGTTTTATAAGTTTTTTTCTATTTTTTTAAAAAAACTATTGCATAATTATTTATTTAGGTGTATATTACATTCATACAAAATAATTCTTTGGAGGATTTCGTTATGAAAGAAAAAGTTATTTTAGCATATTCAGGCGGTTTAGATACAACAGCTCTTATTCCTTGGCTAAAGGAAAATTTTGATTATGAGGTTATCTGCTGCTGCATCAACTGTGGCCAAGGTTCAGAATTAGATGGTTTGGAAGAACGTGCAGCTTTATCCGGCGCTTCAAAGCTGTATATTGAAGATATTGTAGATGAATTTTGTGATGATTACATTGTTCCTTGCGTTCAGGCAGGCGCTGTTTACGAAAATAAATATCTGTTAGGCACTTCTATGGCTCGTCCGCCTATTGCAAAAAAATTAGTAGAAATTGCAAGAAAAGAAGGCGCTGTCGCTATCTGTCACGGAGCTACGGGAAAAGGAAATGACCAAATCCGTTTTGAATTAGGAATTAAAGCGCTTGCTCCCGATTTAAAAATCATCGCTCCATGGCGTATGACAGATGTATGGACCATGCAGTCCCGTGAAGATGAAATGGAATACTGTAAAGCACATGGTATTGACCTTCCGTTTAATATGAGCAACAGTTACAGCCGTGACAGAAACTTATGGCATATCAGCCATGAAGGTCTGGAATTGGAAGATCCTGCTGCTGAACCGGATTATGAACATTTACTGGTTCTGGGCGTAACTCCTCAGAAAGCGCCTGACAAAGAAACTGAAATTTCTCTTACTTTTGAAAAGGGAGTTCCTACTGCATTAAACGGAAAATCCATGAAGGTATCTGAAATTATTACAGAATTAAATGAATTAGGCGGCGCCAATGGTATCGGAATTATTGATATTGTAGAAAACCGTGTTGTAGGTATGAAATCCCGTGGTGTATATGAGACTCCCGGCGGAACAATTCTTATGGAAGCTCACGCACAGCTGGAAGAATTGATTTTAGACCGTGACACAATGGAAATGAAAAAGAAATTAGGAAGTCAATTTGCTCAAATCGTTTACGAAGGAAAATGGTTCACACCTCTGCGTGAAGCAATTCAGGCATTTGTGGAAAGCACACAGGAGTATGTAACCGGAAAAGTAAAATTAAAACTCTATAAAGGCAACATCATTAAAGCAGGTACTGTTTCTCCTTACAGCCTGTATAATGAGTCTCTTGCATCCTTTACGACAGGTGATTTATACGACCACCATGACGCAGACGGATTTATCACTTTATTCGGTCTGCCGTTAAAAGTTCGTGCTATGAAAATGGCAGAGGCTGCAAAAGAAAATAAATAATTTTTAGCGAAAAGAGGGGCTGTTGTATAAACAATGTCAATAAGTTAAGATAATCTTGAAAGAGTGGGTAACACAAAAATGTATGC
>UQAX01000015.1 GCA_900539145.1 uncultured Blautia sp. | reverse complement strand
AAGCGAACTGTCAAAACTAAACATAGAGTAAAACGCTTGCATCTATCATTTTGGTGCAAGCGTGATTCATGGGCAGCGTAGCAATATTTTGCGCTTACGATGTATTAAATATTAATGTTCCTAATGAAACGATGGGTAAATGGAAATGGACAACTCAGAGTAGGCAAAATTATTTTGAGTTTTTAAAACCTGGAAAGCGAGATTTTAGTAAAGCCTATGAATTACAAACAATACGCAGAATAAAAAAAGACTCATTGGAGAAAGATAGCGATGTTTACGCAATATATATAGAGAGAGTAACTTCGGTTATACCGATATCAATTAATATGACGGTACACGAAGCCATTCCGGAATTATGAATGAATAAGCAAGGTGGGATTTTTTGAAATCCCACCTGTTATTTTGGGTATCAAGACTTGTTTTGGATAAAATGGGAAATTACCTCTTCAATAAATATAAAAAATACAATTCTGGATTTTTCGTATGGAATAGTAGAAATAGTTTGGAAACTATCTGTTAAAAAAATAATTTCACCATAATCAGGAATAACGGAAGGATTGTATTCTTCAACAAGAAGTAAAAATGCGGACTGCTTTTCCTGAGCAATAGTCTGGTAGTGACGAAATGAATGATAGGCTCCCGTTGCGGAAAATACTATTAATATGGAATTACTGTCAAGAAGAGAGGGGGCAGAAAGTTCATCTTCGATTACTAAAACGGTTTGCTGACAAAACAGTTGGAGCTTAAACTGAAAGTAGAGCGCACAATATTTAGATGGTCCGTATCCTACCAGAATAATTTTTTTGTAGTTGGATATTTTGGCGATAAACTCATCAATAATTGATAGGTCAAAAGTATCTAAAAAATGATGAATGCGTTCGAATTCACTGGAAAAAGTTTTTGGAACTGGTACGCGATTACAAATATAGTTAACATATTGTTTGTAGTTTTCAAAACCAGCTTTTTTCACGAATTTTGATATTTTAGAGGGGGAACAATGGCATAAATTGGCAGCTTCAACGATGGTTAGTTTTGGGTTGGATTTACATTCTTTAGAAAGTTGGTTATGGATTTCAGTATCCAGTTCATTTAGATTGGAACTCATATTTATTTTTAGCATATTTTTCCTCCGTAAACAATTTTAAATATAATATTAGAAATTAATAGATAGATGATATTTTTATGTTAAGTAAGAGGGTGCTGTGTTTCATGTATTTATCATAGCATATATGATAGTTTTCTGCATTATATTATCCTTTTTAAATTTATTCCTTTAGCAATTAATCTAAACAGAGAATGAATGTTTTGTAATTAATCCCGAAAAAACAAAATACACAAACCTGTTTAAAAGTAATATTTGAAACTACATAATAAAAATACTCCAAAACCTTATGGAAATTCCTGCTATAATGTGCTACAATACTTCCAAAGCATTATATTTTCGATAGTCTAATACATCTGTTGCGGTATCAAACCGTGTCTGAAAATCTAACAGCATATCAAGGAAAATCTCAATGCTTTTATTCATAGTAAAAAGGAAAAGTGCAGAGAGATTTTAAGCGTGTGCTGTAAAGGATAATACAGACATATCAGAAATGATTAGGAATGAGTGATTTCAGAAAATCTCCTGCGAATATAAAAAAGGAGGCAGTGATTTTATGAAAACATTAAACAATATTCCGAACAGAACATACAAAGCGACTATTTTTGCTATGCTGTTTGAAGACAAGGAGCATTTATTGGAGCTTTATAATGCAGTTAGCGGTAAACATTATACTAATCCGGAAATGTTGGAGATTAATACATTGGAGAATGCTATCTATATGGCTATAAGGAATGATATTTCTTTTCTTATAGATGCCAGACTATCTCTATATGAGCATCAGTCTACATACAGTCCAAATTTACCTCTTCGATTTCTGCTTTATATTTCCGCACTATATTCGTCTATGACGAAAGACGCTAATTTATATGGAACAAAAGCCATAGAGCTGCCACCGCCACGTTTTGTGATTTTTTATAATGGGAAGGACGAGCAGCCGGACAGGCAGATATTGAAATTATCTGATTTGTATACCATAAACGAGGAATGTAGTTTAGAATTGGAAGCAGTAATGCTGAATGTAAATAGCGGACATAATAAGGAACTGATGGAGATGAGCCATACTCTGTGGGAATATGCAGAATATACGGCAAGAGTGCGGGAATATACAGAAACGATGGAACTGGAAGAAGCAGTTGAGAGAGCCATAGAGGAGTGTATTCAGGAAGGAATTCTCAAAGAATTTCTGGAAAAAAATCGAGCGGAGGCAAAGAATATGAGCATATTTGAATATGATCAGGAAAGGCATATAAAGCAAGAGCGGGAAGAGGCTTGGGAAGAAGGAAGAAAAGCAGGAAAGCGTGATATGCTTTGGAAACTTGCAGAGAAAAAGCTAAGAAAAGGAAAAACCATAACTGAGATTGCGGAGGAATTGGAAGAAAGCGAAGAGACGATAAAAGAGATTTTAGACAGTCGAAAAGAATAAAAGATACTCTATGAAAATGACCGGAGGTGTTAATATGGAAAACAGTTATACCTTTCAAAGTCCTATTGGACGTTTAACCATTTGTGAGCAGAACAATCAGCTTACACGTTTATATTTAAACAATCAGGATGGAGGAAGTTTGAATGGTCAAAGCCTTGAGCGTCATTCGGATTTTCTGTACGAGGCTTATCGGCAGTTGAACGAATATTTTGCAGGAAAACGCAAAGCTTTTGAATTGCCGGTAAATGGGCAAGGCACTGAATTCCAAAAGGCAGTGTGGAGAGAATTACAGAAAATTCCTTATGGAGAAACAAGAAGTTATGAGGATATTGCCGTTGCAATAGGAAACCAGAAAGCAGTGCGGGCAATCGGACAGGCAAATGGCAGAAATCCCATTATGATTGTTGTTCCCTGCCACAGAGTTATTCGTAAGAACGGAGACATCTCAGGCTTTGCCTGTGGTGTGGAGGCAAAAAGATATCTGTTGAATTTAGAAAGAGAAAACAGCATAAACCGGTCATGGAAAAGCGTCTAATGGGTACAATAGTTATAATAGAAAAATTTTAGGGAAGACCAGGAGAAAAGCAGATGAAAAAATTAGCATTGGGTTTACTTGCAGTAATGCTGCTGGGCGGATGTGGAACAAAAGAAGCAAAAATTTCAATGGAAGAAGCAAAAGAGGCAGCATTAAAAGAATTTCAGGGAGATATTATACAGTCTAATACAGACAAAGATGACGGCAGAGTAGTATACGAATTTACTATCGATAACGGACCAAACCGATGTGAGGTAGAAATCGATGGAAATACAGGTGAGGTTTTAAAAAGTGAATTGGAAGATAACCGATTAAGAAGCCAGCCGTCAGAGGGACCTTCACAGGAGAACTCTCAGCCGCAAAGCAGCGAGGAACTTATTACAGAAGATGAGGCAAAGGAAGCTGCACTGGCACGCAGCGGAGCAGGCAGTGTAGTAAGATGCGAGCTGGACAGAGATGACGGAAGTATTCGATATGAAATTGAAATTCGTGATGGCAATAAAGAAATTGACGTGGAAGTAGATGCTGTTACTAAGGAAATTCTGCATTATGAGGAAGAGGTTATAGACTAAAGGGAGGAGACAGTACAAATGAGTTTTCATTTTATTGATATGGAAAAGTACCCCAGAAAAAGTCATTTTTCATATTTTGACAGTATGATGTATCCTTACGTGGGAGTAACGTCAGAAGTGGATATTACTTCTTTTCTTTCTGTAATAAAAGAAAAAGAGCTGCCATTTTTTCTTACCTTTTGCTATTGTGCAGCAAGGGCGGCAAATCAGGTAAAGGAATTCAGACAGCGAATAGTAAATCATCAAATTATAGAGTACGATGATTGCAGAACCTCACATACAGTAGCATTGGAAGACGGAAGCTACTGTTACTGTACACTTAATTCGGATATGGGATTTCAGGATTATTTGCCTTATGCCGTTCAGAAACAGGAGGAAGCAAAAAAGGGACATGGTATTGAGGAGGATGAAGAAGAAGCGAGAGAATTTTTCTTTATTTCTACCTTGCCGTGGGTGTCCTATACGTCTTTGACCCAGCCGGTTCCTACACCGGCAGACAGCAATCCCAGAATTACATGGGGGAAATATTCCAAAAAGGATGGGCGGGTTATCCTTCCTGTATCCGTGCTTTGCAATCACGCTTTGGTGGATGGGCTTCATATTGGCAGATTTTATGAAGAACTCAATAGTCAGTTAGAGAAAATCATGGTAGAATAGTAAAAAACAGAAATCAAAGCAAAGGAAGCAGAATATGGAACAGAAGAAGGAAATTTATAGTGCATATACAGAAATTTTAAAAGAGGAGCTGATGGCTGCAATGGGCTGCACAGAGCCTATTGCTTTAGCGTATGCGGCATCTATTGCGAGAAGGGAATTAAATGACCTTCCGGACAGAGTTTTGGTGCAGACAAGCGGAAGTATTATTAAGAACGTAAAGTCTGTAATTGTGCCGAATACAGGGCATTTAAAGGGTATTCCGGCAGCAGTTTCCGCAGGAATTGTAGCAGGAAATCCGGATAAAGAGCTGGAAGTTATTGCAGACGTTTCAAAAGAGGATATAAAAAATATTGAGAAATTTATGCAGGAGAAGGAAATCGTTGTTGAGCATCTTGACGAAGGCTTTATTTTTGATATTGTAATTACTCTGTATAAAGGCGAGGATTATGCAAAGGTACATATTATCAATTCTCATACAAACGTAGTTTTGGTGGAGCATAATCACCGAATTTTGAAAAGCTCAGACTGTTTGAATGACATGCCGTCTGACACGGCAAAGTACGAGCTGTTGAATATGAAGGATATCTGGGATTATGTTAATCATGTGGATTTAGATGACATTAAAGAACTTTTGGACAGACAGATTGCCTATAATATGGCGATTGCAGAGAAGGGCTTGCAGTCCGATTACGGTGCAAATATCGGAAAAGTTATTCTTTCCAGCGATGCCAACAGTCTGAAATCCAGAGCAGCAGCTATGGCAGCAGCAGGTTCCGATGCCAGAATGAACGGCTGTGAATTGCCGGTTATTATTAACTCAGGAAGCGGAAATCAGGGAATTACGGTTTCTGTTCCTGTAATTACTTATGCAAAGGAATTAAAAAGCACAGAGGAGCAGTTATATCGTGCGCTGGCGCTGTCTAATTTAACGGCTATTCATCAGAGAACCCCCATTGGAAGACTGTCTGCCTATTGTGGCGCTGTAAATGCAGGGGCGGCAGCAGGAGCGGGCATTGCTTATTTGTCAGGGGGAGATTATGAAGCGGTTATTCATACAGTGGTAAATGCCTTGGCGATTGTATCGGGCATTATTTGTGACGGCGCAAAGGCTTCCTGTGCCGGAAAAATTGCCTTTGCCGTTGAAGCGGGAATTTTAGGCTATAATATGTATATGCAGGGACAGCAGTTCTACGGCGGTGACGGAATTGTAAAGAAAGGCATTGAAGATACCTTAAAAAGTGTAGGCAGATTAGGCAAAGACGGAATGAAGGGAACTAATGAAGAAATTATTAAAATTATGCTGGAGTAAAGGTAGGGTTGTATTTTCACAGAATTTGTGGTAAATTCAAACTCTGTGGTTAAAGTTTTAGAATAAGGAGTTTTTACCATGATTGTGGATGTGTTAGTAGATGCCTTACTGGATACGGTAAAGCTAATTCCTTTTTTGTTTCTTACGTATTTCTTAATGGAGTACCTTGAACATAAAACAAAAGAAAAATCCAAAAGTATGATTAAAAAAGCCGGGAAATTCGGACCTTTTATGGGCGGTGTTCTGGGGGCTTTTCCCCAGTGCGGATTTTCGGCGGCAGCCTCAGGCTTTTATGCAGGCGGTGTAATATCAGTAGGAACACTTTTGGCAATTTTTCTTTCCACATCTGATGAAATGCTTCCGATTTTTATATCAGAGGCAGTCAGTCTGAGTGTGATTTTTAAGGTGCTTGCCATGAAGGTAGGAATTGGTATTGTGTCCGGCTTCAGTATTGATTTTTTGTGGAGAAAATATGAGAAGAGTCCTCATAATCATCACGACCATCATGAAAAGGATATTCATGACTTGTGTGAAAGTGAGCACTGTCACTGTGAGCAGGGAAGTATTTTAAAATCAGCTCTTTGGCATACCTTGCAAATTGTACTGTTTATTTTTCTGGTTTCCGCAGCCATTGGATTTTGTGTGGAAAGTATCGGAGCAGACAGAATTGGAGGGTTGATAAGTCGCCAGCCGATTATAGGGGTATTTCTGGCAGCGCTTATCGGAATGATACCAAACTGTGCTGCGTCTGTGATTATTACCCAGATGTATTTAGGCGGTATTCTGGGAGTGGGACAGCTGATAGCGGGCTTACTTGCCGGGGCAGGCGTGGGAATTTTGGTGTTGTTTAAGAGCAACAGAAATGTGAAAGAAAATTTACAGATTGCGGCTTTGCTTTACGGAGTCAGTGTTTTCTGGGGAATTCTCATTGAATTAACAGGAATTGTATTGTAAAAAAGCCTTGTTTCTTTCAAGGAAAAAGCTTATAATGTGGAAAGTGATTTCCTTGAGGGAGTAGCAGGCGTAAGAAAACGCAGCAAGTCAACATACTGACCTTGTGGTCTGGCTTGCTTTAAATTGCAAGACTCATGTGTAACTGTCAGGTTATACATGCGGTCTTTTTTTTATTTCATAGGAAGGTAATTTTACAACAGGAGGAAGAACATGATATCGTTTTTGTTAAACAACACAATGCTGGGTGTGGGGCTTGCCATGGATGCTTTTTCTGTTTCTATGGCAAATGGATTGAGTGAGCCTAGAATGAAGAAAACTAAGATGTACGGCATGGCAGGAGTTTTTGCAGTATTTCAGGGAGTAATGCCTTTTCTTGGATGGCTGTGCGTGCATACCATTGTGCAGTATTTTACAGCTTTTGAGAAGTGTATCCCGTGGATAGCTCTAATTTTGCTGGCATATATCGGTGGAAAAATGATTTTTGAAGGGCGCCATGAGGATGGTGACACACAACAGGCAAAGACTGTGGGAGCAACGGAAATTATGATACAAGGAATTGCTACTTCCATTGACGCCTTATCTGTGGGATTTACCATTGCAGAATATAACTGGGGAATGATGCTTTTGGCAGTAGCTGTGATTGCAGCAGTTACTTTCG
Organism: uncultured Blautia sp.; assembly: GCA_900539145.1. GTDB lineage: Bacteria > Bacillota > Clostridia > Lachnospirales > Lachnospiraceae > Blautia. The sequence goes on along the minus strand of UQAX01000015.1, from coordinate 43,210 downwards.
TGATTTGTGCAGCCGGTATTCGGATTGGGCGCAAATTCGGAACAAAGCTTTCCGGAAAATCTCAGATTTTTGGCGGAGTTATTTTGTTATTGATAGGAATAGAAATTTTTATACAAGGAGTTTTTTGACAAAAAGCCTAATAATTCGTTAAATCGTTCAGAATGCTTGACGAAAGTTGTTTTTCCTAATAGAATGGAGAGGTTGCAGCATTTCATATTTTAGGAGGAAAAACATGGAGAAATTTTTTAAACTGAAGGAGCATAATACCACTGTGAAAACAGAGATTATGGCCGGTATGACAACATTCCTTACCATGGCGTATATTCTGGCTGTAAACCCAAGCTTACTGGGAAATCCTGTATGTGGTATGGACTCCGGTGCGGTCTTTACAGCAACAGCATTGGCGTCTGCTCTGGCAACTTTTATTATGGCATTTTGGGCGAACTATCCCATTGCTCTTTCCGCTGGGATGGGCTTGAATGCTTATTTTGCATTTACCGTATGTGGCGGCGATTTAAAGGGAATGGACGCTCCTTGGAAGGTGGCGCTTGCAGCCGTTTTAGTAGAAGGAATTATCTTTATCCTTTTATCTTTCTTTAAAGTGCGTGAAAGCATTGTAAATGCAATTCCTGCAAACCTGAAATACGGTATTACGGCAGGTATCGGTTTATTTATTGCATTTCTCGGACTTCAGGGCGCAGGCATTGTGGTAGCAGATGAGTCTACCTTGGTAAAATTAGGCGACTTTTCTGAACCTGGAGTGGCGTTGTGTCTGATTGGTGTATTGATTACTGCGGTGATGTATCATTTTCAGGTAAAGGGATATATTTTGTGGGGAATTCTTATTACTTGGGTTTTAGGTATTGGCGCAGAAATGATAGGATGGTATGTAGTCGATCCGGAAGCGGGAGCTCTTTCCTTAATTCCGTCTTTTACAGCATCTTCTTTTATTCCAAAGTCCATTGCACCGACATTCTTTAAATTTGACTTTGGTTGGATTGGAGAAAACTTATCACAGTTTGTAATTATTGTATTTTCATTCTTATTTGTAGATATGTTTGATACAATCGGAACAGTTATCGGCGTTGCCGATAAAGCAAACCTTCTGGACAAAGACGGTAAGCTTCCCCGTGTAGGACGTGTGCTTATGGCAGATGCGGTAGGTACGGTAGCAGGTTCTATGATGGGTACTTCTACCATTACAAGCTTTGTAGAGTCCAGTGCAGGCGTTGCAGAAGGCGGAAAGACAGGTCTTACAGCTATGACAACAGGATTTATGTTTTTAGTTTCCCTATTTTTATCACCGATTTTCCTTGCAATTCCGGGATTTGCAACAGCTCCGGCGCTGATTATTGTAGGATTTTTCATGGCGTCATCTATTAAAAAGATGCACTTTGAAGGAGATACCGCAGACTGCGTAGGCGGATATCTGGCATTTTTAATCATGCCGCTTACATATTCTATTGCAAACGGAATTATGTTCGGTATGCTGGCATGGTTTGGTATTAAAGTATGTACAGGTCAGATTAAGAAAATTCATCCGATTATGTACGTGGTATGTGCACTGTTTGTGTTCCGTGTGATTACCATGATTATATAAGAAAAGAGGAGATGTATATTAAGTGTATATCCGGAAATATTTATACATTTTAAACTTAGTTTGCGCTCACTTTGAACTTATAATCTCAAAGCGTGCTCAACAAATTCGTTAAAATTGTATAAATATTCTCGAATTACTGCTTAATATGACATCTCCTTTTTTATTACTTCCTAAATTACAGTGCGTAAGTGGAAGAATTGATAAAAGAAAGTAAGTCCTGCAAGAAACAGGGATGTCCCCAGTCCGGTGTAGAAGAAGGCAATAAACCATTCCGGACACAGGCTCAGGCTGCGAATGAGAATTCCTCCTGTTATCATAAATGCCATAATCAGAAAGGATTTTAAATCAAAGAAATTCCAGAACCACTTTTTTTCTTCCTGATAGCCCTGAATACGTTTCGTATGTTTTTTCACCAGTTTGCCAAATATCATAAACTGGAAGAAGAGAAACACCAGAGCAGAGCCGAAAAACAAGACAGGTGACAAATAACCCGCATAAGCCTGTAAACCAATATGAAGCACGTTATATCCGGCAACAGACCATACAATTCCGGCAAGAAACAATAAATATTTTTTAGAAATCATAGAACCTCCTTAGTCATACAATAATTTATCCGTGAGCTTCAGCAGAAAGGAACAGGATTTGTCTTTTCCGCTTAATCCGGAAATAATATTGGAGAATATAAAATCAATAAAATCATCTTCTGTAAAAGTCTCGGAAAATATACCGGCTTTTATTTTTTTATCTTTTTGCAGAATAAGTTTCATTCCTTTGTGAATATGTTCCAGATATTCGCTCATTTTTTCACGGCTTTCTTCTATGCTGTCTGTTTTTTGAAAGCAGACGGCGTGAGAAGCAAAGAAGTCCGGATACTGGCAGCTGCATTTGTCAATGGAAACAATAAGCCAAAGCAGACAGTCGTGAAAAGAGCTTAAAGCAGTGCACTGTCCTGTGCGATGGAAGACATCACACCAGATATCCGCAATAGTAGCCTGTAATAAAGCGGATTTGTCCGGAAAATAGTTATATACAGAGCCTACAGAAATTTCTGCTCTCGAAGCCACGGCTCTGATATTGATAGCCTGAAACCCTTTGTCAGCAGCAATTTCTTTGCTGGCGGCAAGAATTTTATCATGCAGTATTTTATTTGTATTCATATATAAAAACTCCTTGTGCTTTTATTTATATAATTGAACAATGTTCATTATATGCTTTTTTGAGAATGAAGTCAATAAAAATTATAAAAAAGCCTATTGACAAGAAATGATATGAAAACTATAATGAACAATGTTCAGTTTAAGGAGGTAGAAAAAATGAGCACAAAATTAATTATGGCAATTATTACAATTACATTGGCGCTGGTGTTTTATACTATTGGTGTATTTTCAGAGAGAAAAAGCGGTATTTTAAAGAAACCGCATCTGATTATTTTCTGGATGGGTCTTGTTTTTGATACAGTGGGAACAACCATTATGTCTTCTATGGCAAAGGGCGGCAGTCTTTTGAGCCCTCATGGAATTACCGGTGCACTGGCAATTATTCTCATGCTGTTTCATGCGGTGTGGGCAACTGTTGTCTTTAAGGGGCAAAATCGTAAAAAGATGGAGAATTTCCACAAATTCAGCATTGTTGTATGGCTGATTTGGCTGGTTCCTTATATACTCGGCGTGTTTATCGGAATGGGAGTATAGCCTTTTGTAATGTTAAATCTATGTAAAACAATGTAAAATTTTCGCTTAACATCTTGCAGTATTCTCTCATAAAAGGTATAAATGTAAGGAAAGCTTAAAAAAACAATAAAAATTTTGTTAAAGCAAAATGGGAGGAACAAAGTGAAGATTACAGATTTTTTCAGCCTTTTGGGCGGTCTGGCGTTATTCCTTTATGGAATGCAGATGATGAGCAATGGTTTAGAGGCAGCTGCCGGAAACCGCATGAAACAAATTTTAGAAAAGCTTACAGCAAATCGTATTTTAGGAGTTTTAGTAGGTGCAGGTATTACCGCAGTTATTCAATCCTCATCCGCAACCACGGTTATGGTCGTTGGTTTTGTTAACTCAGGAATGATGACATTGAAGCAGGCTGTTTGGATTATTATGGGTGCCAATATCGGTACAACCATAACAGGACAGCTCATTGCTCTTGACATAGGCGCATTAGCACCGTTATTTGCTTTCTTTGGCGTAGCTGCCATTGTCTTTGTAAAGAAACAGCAGGTACACCATTATGGTTTAATTGTAGCAGGTCTTGGCATTTTATTTATCGGTATGGAAATGATGAGCGGCGCAATGATGCCGTTGAGAGAGTCAGAAGCTTTTGTTTCTCTTATGACAAAATTCTCTAATCCTGTATTGGGAATTTTAGCAGGTATGATTTTTACAGCGCTTATTCAGTCCTCATCCGCATCAGTGGGTATTTTACAGGCGCTTGCATCCAGCGGCTTGATTGGACTGCCAAATGCAGTATTTGTATTGTTCGGACAGAACATCGGTACTTGTATTACTGCTGTATTAGCGGCAATCGGTACAAGCAGAAACGCAAAACGTACAACAGTTATTCATCTGTTATTTAACATTATCGGTACAACAATCTTTACAATCGTATGTCTGCTGACACCGCTGACATCACTGGTAGAGAGCTTTACACCGGGCAATGTATCTGCGCAAATCGCAAATATGCACACATTATTTAACATTGCAACAACCTTATTGTTAATTCCATTTGGAACATATCTTGCAAAACTGGCAGTGAAAATTCTTCCGGAGAAAAAGGAAGAACTGGACGGCGTTATGCACATGGAATTTATTCATCCAATGGAAACAAAAAGAGACACACAGATTGGTCTTTCTGCCATTGCTTTAACAGGTATTAAAAACGAATTACACCGTATGATTGATATGGCAAAACAGAATGTAGACAGCAGCTTCCTCTGCGTGAAGGAGGGAAAGAAAGAGCTTTTAGAAGAAGTAAGAGAACGTGAAGATTACATTGATTATCTGAACAAGGAAATTTCCAAATATATTTCCAAGGTTCTGGTAAATGAAAGTAATCCGGATGACTCTCAGTATATCAGCGCTTTGTTTAAGGTTTGCGGTAACGTAGAAAGAATTGGCGACCATGCCATGAATATTTGCGAATATACAAATCTGATTGAAAGTCAGGGGATTTCCTTCTCAAGTGAAGTAAAAGAGGAAATTGACGAAATGCGTGATATCTGTGGTAAAGCATTGGATTTCTTAGGTCAGATTAAAGACAACACAATGGAAAACGTAAAAGCCATCGAAGATATCGAGCAGAAAATTGATGATATGACAGAGGAATACAGAAAGAAACAGTTAATTCGTATGCAGAAAGGAACTTGTTCAGAGGAAGGCTGTATTATCTATGCAGAGATGCTGACAGACTTTGAACGAATTGGCGACCATATTTTAAATATCGGTCAGGAAATGGGACTTGGAAAAGTAAGTGCATAGGGAATAAGATAGGAAGAGCTATTATATTCGGGAGAATATAATGGCTCTTTTTCTGTTTACGATTTTTGTTGACAGAATTAAAAAAATCTGTTACTATTTAGAAAAATATCTAATTAGATTATTTTCTAAATACTTACAAGAAGGAGAGGTGAGCAAATGAGTTTTGCAGATACGTTTAAAGCGTTATCAAATCCCGTAAGGAGAGAAATCTTACAAATGCTAAAGAAAGGGAGGATGTCCGCAGGAGAAATCGCCGGTCACTTTGACATAACCGGTGCAACGATTTCCAATCACTTAAATGTTTTAAAAAAAGCAGGACTGGTATGGGAGGAAAAGGAGAAAAATTTTGTTTATTATGATTTGAATACCTCGGTAGTAGAAGAAATTATGGCGTGGTTAGCGCAGCTAAGAAAGGAAGATGAAAATGATGAAGAAAAGTGAATATAAAGGAATTATGATAATAACATCAATTATGATATTACTTCCTATGATTATAGGAGTTGTTTTGTGGGATAAACTCCCAAGTGAGATTGCAACACATTTTGGCACAGATAATCAGGCAAACGGATGGAGCAGCAAACCTATGACTGTTTTTGGAATGCCTCTCTTGATGTTGGCATTACAGTGGTTTTGCTTCCTTATTACATCCAATGACCCGAAAAAGAGAAACATCAATAAAAAGATGTTTACCTTTGTTTTATGGCTTGTTCCCATTATTTCCTTAATTACGATGATGTCAACTTATGCAATGGCTCTTGGCTATTCCATTGATATCGGAATGATAGTCAATTTCCTTATGGGAATTGTATTTATCGGTATTGGAAATTACATGCACAAAATCAAACAGAATTACACGGTTGGTATAAAAATCCCATGGACTTTAAGCAGCGAAGCAAACTGGAATAAAACACACCGTATGTCTTCATGGCTGTTTATTATCGGCGGTATTCTGTTTTGTATCAATGGATTTTTTAAGATGACAGAAGTGCTGTTTGCGGTGATTATTTTAATTGCAGTTGTACCGATGGTATACTCTTTCGTACTTTATAAAAAGGGAATTTGATTTGTCACTGATAATTTAAGGCATAGAAATACCACCCTCATAAAAACTTTGACCGGTTTTGGGTGGCATTTTCTATGCTAGTCTAATATTGGTCAACCCCTTGTGGGCGATTGCTCCTTTTCTTCATTATAGAATAGAGAAAAGGAAATTGCAATCATTTTTTGCATACTTAGGAAATGGAGGAAAAGACATTTTGAAAAATAATGTTTTCCTCTTTTTTTTGTTACAGAAATTTCCATAAAAACTGTCACAAATCCCCCCCGTTATATGTTTTAATAATAGAAGGAAGGGAGGGAGCGTATGAAAAAGGATGAATGGCAACTGATTTACGAAAAATACCATAAATCTGTATATTTATATGCTCTGTCTCTTACCAAGAACCGGACAGATGCAGAAGACTTGCTTCAGGAGACCTTTGTAAAAGCATTTCTGTCCTACGAAAACACAGGGAGCTTAAAAGGCTGGCTGGTAAAGGTATTAAGAAATGAATTTTATAATCTATGCTACAAGCGTAAGAAAGAGCTTTTAGATGATGGAGAGCTGATTTGCGAGTATTCGAGTTCAGAAGAGGACTTATTAGCAGGCATGATTGAGCAGGAGGAGCGAAAAGCTTTGTTTTTGGAGATTGCAGCTTTACCGGTGCAAATGAAAGAAATTTTAATGGAAAGCATTTATTTTCAATTAAGCGATGAGGAGATTGCCAAAGCTCACGGGCTGACAAAAGAGAATGTAAGGCAGATACGTTGTCGGACAAAGAAAAAATTAATCAGCAGTATGAAGGAGGGGATGTAGATGAAAGACTGGAACGAGAAAAAATTAGATGAAGAATTAAATGCTCTTGTGGAGGAGCTTCCGCTTAAAGAGGATTTAGAAAAGAAGATTAACCAAAGTATCAATAGGAGAATTCGCAAAATCGTAATCACTACGGTTTCGGCAACGCTTATTTTCCTGCTTTTGATTTTTGCCATTATCAGTCCTGCCATGAATTATTTATATTTCAATCCCTATAAGCTGAACAAAGAGCCGGATAAAACTTATACAAATGTGATGCGGGACTATTGGGAGCTTTCCAAACCTTATACAGAAATCGTGGATATGGAGGTTACGCCAAAAGGCTTTGCTAATTATGAAGTTCAGGTACAGGTGACAGATGGAAAATCAAAGGTACAGTTGGGAACTCCAAACGCAGGTTTTCATGTAAAACGTGGAAAATATACAGACATGATAGAGCCTAATCAATTATACTTTACCCATATTTTCGGGAGATTTGAGCAGCCATATAGTAATAAAGAGGAAATCGTGGAGCAAATAAAAGAATTGCCGGAGTCCGCTATGATATATTTAGTTGTCAGCGACAGCAAGGTAAAGACTTTAAGTGAGCTTCAAAATCTGCCTGTTCAGGTAGATTGGATACAGGTATATCAGCCAAATGCAGAATTTCAGGGTGGTTTACAGTTAAGCAACCGTACCGTATGTATGGAAAAAGAAGACGAGCGAGAGACTTTATCAGAAGAAGAATTAAAAAAAGTATATCTGTCAAATTTAAAAAATCTTTTAGATAATCCTGAGCTTTGGACAGACTTAGGATTATGTGACGGCAGAAAAGCATGGACAGACGAAGTCGGTGTTTTAGAAAAAACATATCAGGACGCACAGAAACTAAAAACATTGGAAAGCAAAAACTACTGCGTATCAGGAAAAAAAGACAATATACTGACCTATCTTCAGAACCTAGAAGAACAATCCATCTTCGTAGAAGACGTAAGATTTACTTCCCTGCAAACAAAATCCAACTAGTTTACTGTATCATTCACATTTCATCTGCTGCGTTGCCGTCAATCGACGATGTCAGCGCAGCACCTCATTCCTTCGCCTTACAGACTGAAAATTCACTTTGTGGCATTATATTGAAAATGAATTGCTACAAAATATAAATAGAATATCCTTGTGTTTTAAGCGAATTTGTCGAGTACCTTTTGAGACCATAGGCTCAAAGGGAACGCAGACTGAGCGCAAAATACAGGGATATTCCTATATATTATCGTAACAATACTTTTCCCCTCCTCATATACTAATAGGAAGAAATATCTGGAGATTATCCATGGAAGAGAAAAAACCTTTCTATAAAACAGCACAAAAAGGCAAACTATATAAGCAGGAAGCCCCTATGGAGGAGGAGAAAAGTCTTATGCGTACTTATTATCCCAAGACAGCGGGAATGATACAGGCAATGGTGGAAGATGCCTGCGACCGATTAGATTATGAAGGAAGCTTTTTATATGACGAATATCCGGATAAATGGAGTATAGAAAGAACCTGCCAAAGAATAGAAAGTCGGATGGAAATGCAGGCACAGAGCATTTCAGAAAATTTGTTGGGGGAATTTATCAGGACTTTGTTCTGTCAGGAGATGTATCAGAGACGCTGCAGGAGAAAACGATGCAGGTAAATTTACAAAACTGCCTGTTTTGGGGTTGCGGATTTGATGCAAAGCTTTTACAATAGTAATAACCTACGAACATTTGTGCAGGATATTGGGGAAATACAAGATACAGGGGAAAAACATGGATAAATTAAGAGAACTTTTTGATAAATATATAAATGAAGGGCTGAAAAAGGTCGTAATCAGTAATGCAAGAAAAAAAGACGGAGCTTCCAAGCTTCAGGTGCGTCCCATTTTGTTAAAAGGGGAGCTTGTCTATCAGGTAACCAGAACAGAGGGACAAAAGGAGCTTCATGAGAACTTTGACAAAGCAAGTGTGGTTGCATATTTAGTTTGTCAGATGGAGGAGAACTTTAAACAGCTTCAGTTGGAGGCAAGGGAAGCTTCCGTATCTGCGCTGGTAAGCAAAAAAGGCAAGGCAACTATCAAGGTAAAAGAAAATAAAGGAAAGGCAAAGGAAGATTATACACCTATGCTTTCTCATAACAGAACCAAGAATTACCTTTTAAAAGAAGGCGTACCTGTCCCTTGGCTCGTGGACTTAGGCGTCATGAGTCAGGATGGCAAGGTGAAAAATGCCCGTTACGATAAATTTAAACAGTTAAACCGCTTTTTGGAGTTTATCGAAGATGTGCTGCCTAAATTGCCTAAGAACAGAGAGGTGCAGATTATTGATTTTGGATGCGGGAAATCCTACCTCACCTTTGCCATGTATTATTATTTAAAAGAATTAAAAGGGTATGATATTCGTGTCACAGGGCTGGATTTAAAGGAAGACGTTATTAAAACTTGCAGCAGACTGGCGGAGAAATACGGATATACAAAACTGCGTTTCCTTCAGGGAGATATTGCTTCTTATGAAGGTGCAGACAAGGTAGATATGGTAGTGACGCTTCATGCCTGCGATACGGCTACGGATTACGCACTGGCAAAGGCTGTAAAATGGGGAGCGTCTGTTATTCTTTCTGTACCTTGCTGTCAGCATGAATTAAACAGGCAGGTTTCCAATGAGGCGTTACAGCCGGTGCTGGAATACGGAATTTTAAAAGAGCGTTTTGCAGCTTTATTGACAGACGGACTTCGGGCACAGATGCTTCAAAGTAAGGGATATGATACACAGATTTTGGAGTTTATCGATATGGAACATACACCGAAAAATCTCCTCATCCGTGCAGTGAAAAACGAAAATAAGAAGAATGATATACAGCAGCAGGAGAAGTGGGAAGCATGTGCAAAGGAATTTCATGTAGAGCCCACTCTCCAAAAGCTGTTGTTTGAGCAATAGACAGGAAGGATTTTAAATGAGAAAAAAGCTAAGAAGAATTTTAATTTTGTTTTTTGTCTTTATTTTTGGTGTGGCAGGCTTTAGCTGCCTTATGAACAGCCAGAATACAGACAATAAAACAGATTTGCAGACGGCGTCTATTCCCTGTATGGCAATGAAAATCGGCGGCATGCAGGTCAATCGTATGTATGGATATAAAGATGATATGCAGGCAGATTTTATGCGTGATACTCTGACACCTCTGGGAACGGACAAGACCTTGCAGGTCAGTATTACACCTTATAACCAGAAGATAGAAAGTCTGGTATATGAAGTCCGCACTTCCGATGGCAGCAAGGTCATAGAAAATAATAAGATTAACCACTTTGAAGAAGAGGAAGACGGAACGTTAAGCGCTGCTTTTACTTTGCAGAAATCCATATTGATGGATCAGGAGTATGCGCTGAATTTTACCTTAAAAACAGAGCATGGCAGTTGGAATTATTATACAAGGCTGATACAAAGAGCAGGGCTTAGCACAGAGAAATACATTGAATTTGTCAATAGCTTTTATACAAAAACTTTTGACGAAGAAGGAAAAGGCGAGCTTAGAACTTATTTGGAAACGGATAATTCCGGAGGAAATAACAGCTTTAATGATTTGAATATTCATTCTGCCTTGGACATGGTTACATGGAAAGAGCTGGAGCCGGAAATCAGCAGACCGGGAATTCCTTCTATTAAGGAAATCAATGCCAATACAGGAAGCCTTTCCATAACGTATTATATGACTGCGGAGAATGAAAAAGGCGAGATTGAGCGTTATCAGGTGGATGAGTTTTACCGTATGCGCTATGACCAGACCAGAATAAGGCTTCTTGATTTCCATAGAAGCGCAAAGCAGGTGCTGACTACGGAGCAGTCCGTTGTAACAGAAGGTCAGTTGAATTTAGGCGTGACGGATAAGGACGTGCAGTATCTTTCCGACAGTACAGGTCAGATTGTAGCCTTTGTACAGCAGGGAGATTTATGGTCTTATAATTTAAAAACCAACAAATTAAGCTGTATTTTCAGCTTCCGTGATTTGGGAAGCAATGATGAAAGAAATGATTATTCTCAGCATGATATCGACCTTGTGCGGGTAGAGAAAAACGGAGACATGGACTTTGTTTTATACGGCTACATGAACCGAGGACAGCATGAGGGAAAAGTAGGAACGGCTGTTTACCATTACAGCGCCGAGCAGAATGTAGTAGAAGAAAGATTTTTCCTCACCAGCACAAAGTCCTTTGAGTTTTTGAAGAAGGAGCTTGAAAAGTTTGCTTATATCAGCAAAAACGGATATTTTTACAGACTTTTAAACGGAGATTTATACCAATTCCATATAGAAGATAAAGAGTATAAGGTTTTACAGGAAGATGTAAAGGACGATTGCTTCCAGGTATCAGAAAGCGGCAGATATGTGGCATGGCTGGACGGTATGGATGTAAATAACGGTACGTCTATTATCATGATGGACATGGAAACACAGAAGCAGGAGAAAATTCAGGCAGGAGACGGCGCAAAGCTGCGGGTGTTTGGATTTATGAATGAAGACCTTGTTTACGGCATTGCCAGCGACAACGATATTGTAGGCGGACAGTTTGCCATGAATGAAGTCCGAATTCAGAATTTAAAGGGTGAAGTAAAGAAAACCTACCATGAAGACGGATATTATATCATGGATGTAAAATTTCAGGATAATCTGCTAGAAATCGTAAGGGCGCAGTGGAATGGAGAAAGCTACCAAACAGTTACCAGCAGCCAGATTTTAAATAATGTAAGAGATAAGCAGGATAAGACCTTTGCCGTGGCGCTGATGACCACAGACAGGCAGGCAAATATTATCGGCTTACAGTTTGAGGGTGGCAGCAAACAAGAGCCTCTTGTTATGGAAGCGAAATTCATGGAGAATACCAAAGATGTTGTCCTGAATATGGAGCAGAAAGAGAAAGACAAAAAAGAATATTATGTATACGCCATGGGAAAACTATGGGGGATTTACGGAAATGCAGCAGAGGCAATCAATGCAGCCGATACCAATGCAGGTGTTGTGTTAAATCAGGCGCAGCAGTATGTATGGGAAAGAGGAAATACAGCCGATAAGGCAACGATTGCCTTGGGAGACATTCCCGATGCAGTGAAAAAAGCTCCTCTAAGTGCAGATGAACTGGAAAAAGAGATACAAAAACAGGGACAGGCTGTTGATATGACAGGCTGCACACTTTCTCAGATTTTATATCAAATCGGTGCACAAAGACCTGTGATTGTAAAAGGCGAGGGCGGAGCTGCCAAGGTTATAGTAGGCTTTGACGGATATAACACTTATTTATACGATGCCTCCTCTCAGATAACAGCCCCTATGGGAATGAATGACAGTACAAAGGCGTTTGAAGAAAACGGAAATGTTTTTATTTGTTATATGGAAAAAATCAGTGAATAAAAGAAAGGGAAAAAATTATGGATGAAAGAATTAAAAAATTAGCAAAAGTATTAGTAAACCATTCTTGCAGAGTTCAAAAAGGAGAAAAAGTTTATATTCATTATGTGGGATATGAAACAAAAACACTTGCAAGACAGTTGATAAAAGAAGTGTATGAGGTAGGGGGAATTCCGTTCCCACATTTTACAGATGCACAGGTGGAAAGGGAAATGCTCTTACATTGTACAAAGGAGCAGCTTCAGCTTATGGCTGAAATCGACGGACAGGAGATGTCTCAAATGGATTGCTATATCGGCATTCGTGGAGGCGATAACGTATCGGAAAAATCCGATGTTCCGGCTGAAAAATTAAATCTTTATGAGCAGTATTACAGCACACCGGTTCACGGAAATATTCGTGTGCCAAAGACAAAATGGGTTGTTTTGAGATATCCAAATGCTTCTATGGCACAGCTTTCCAATACAAGCTTGGAAGCTTTTGAAGATTTCTACTTTGATGTATGTACTTTGGACTACGGCAAGATGGCAAAGGCTATGGAACCTCTTGTAAAATATATGGAAAAGACAGATAAGGTGCGCATTACAGGACTGGGAACAGACCTGACCTTCTCCATTAAAGATATTCCGGTTGTTCCGTGCAGCGGGGAATGTAACATTCCTGACGGTGAAGTATTTACAGCTCCGGTGAGAGACTCTATAAACGGAACCTTATCCTACAATACACCATCTGCATTTCAGGGCTTTACTTATGAAAATATCTGTCTGGAATTTAAAGACGGTAAGATTATTAAGGCAACCGCTAACGATACAGAGCGAATTAACAAAGTCTTTGATATTGATGAAGGAGCACGTTATGTAGGAGAGTTTGCCATCGGAGTTAATCCTTATGTGTTAAACCCTATGAAGGATACGCTTTTTGATGAGAAAATTCAGGGCTCTATCCACATTACACCGGGCAGATGCTATGAAAATGATGCGCCAAACGGAAATCATTCAGCCATTCACTGGGATTTGGTGTTAATTCAGAGACCGGAATACGGCGGCGGAGAAATCTATTTTGATGATGTTCTGGTTCGTAAAGACGGAAGATTTGTAGTTCCTGAGCTGGAATGTCTCAATCCGGAGAACTTAAAATAGTTGTTCCATTCTTTTTAGCCTTGCGTTGAACAGGGCAATGAGATATACTATAAGGAAATTGCAAAGCTTTTAGCATACGGATTGATAAGAAGGAGATAAAGATATGCAGTTAACAACAGTAAAACAAATTTACAGAAACAGAGAAGAATATCTGGATAAAGAAGTTACTGTGGGCGGTTGGGTAAGAAGTGTCCGTGACTCTAAAACATTCGGATTTATTGTGCTTCATGACGGAAGCTTTTTTGAAACATTACAGGTTGTATACCATGATACAATGGAAAACTTTCAGGCAATTTCAAAATTAAACGTAGGAGCAGCGATTGTAGTAAAAGGAACTTTAGTTGCAACACCACAGGCAAAACAGCCTTTTGAAATTCAGGCAACAGAGATTATGGTAGAAGGTGACTCCGCAGCAGATTATCCGTTGCAGAAAAAACGCCATTCCATGGAATATTTAAGAACAATCTCTCATTTAAGACCGAGAACAAATACTTTTCAGGCTGTGTTCAGAGTGCGCTCTTTAATCGCTTATGCCATTCACCAGTTCTTTCAGGAACAGGGATTTGTATATGTGCATACACCACTGATTACAGGAAGTGACTGCGAAGGCGCCGGAGAAATGTTCCAAGTAACAACGATGGATTTAAACGATATTCCGAAAACCGAAGAAGGAAAAGTAGATTTTTCACAGGATTTCTTCAAAAAAGCTACAAACCTTACGGTAAGCGGACAGTTAAACGGAGAAACTTTTGCACAGGCATTCCGCAACATCTATACTTTCGGACCTACCTTCCGTGCAGAAAACTCCAATACAACACGTCATGCAGCAGAATTCTGGATGATTGAGCCGGAAATGGCATTTGCAGACTTAGATGACAATATGGCGCTGGCAGAGTCCATGCTGAAATATGTTATCCGTTACGTTCTGGAAAACGCACCGGAAGAAATGAACTTCTTTAACTCTTTCGTAGATAAAGGACTTTTAGACAGATTGAACAACGTATTAAATTCCGAGTTCGGACACGTTACTTATACAGAAGCCATTGAAATTCTGGAAAAGGCAAACGACAAGTTTGACTATAAAGTATACTGGGGCTGTGATTTACAGACAGAACATGAAAGATATTTAACAGAGCAGGTTTACAAACGCCCTGTATTTGTTACAGATTATCCAAAGGAAATCAAAGCTTTCTACATGAAACAGAACGAGGATGGAAAAACAGTTGCAGCTATGGACTGCCTTGTTCCGGGAATTGGTGAAATCATCGGAGGAAGTCAGAGAGAGGACTCTTACGAAAAATTAAGCCAAAGAATGAAAGAAATGAACTTAAACGAAGAAGATTACGGATTTTATCTGGATTTGCGTAAATATGGTTCTACTCGTCATTCCGGTTTTGGACTGGGATTTGAAAGATGTGTTATGTACTTAACAGGTATGCAGAACATTCGTGACGTTATTCCGTTCCCAAGAACTGTAAACAACTGTGAATTATAAAGGAGTATTATGAAATTTTTCCATATAGCAGATGTACATCTGGGGGCAACGCCGGATAAAGGCTTCCCTTGGAGTTATGACAGAGGCAGGGAAATCTGGGAAAGTTTTCAAAATGTTATCAGGCAGGCCGGCAGAGAAAATGTCGGTCTGTTTCTCATTGCGGGAGATTTATTCCACAGACAGCCTTTGTTAAAAGAATTAAAAGAAGTAAACGCTCTCTTTGCATCTATTCCCAATACTAAAATTGTTCTCATTGCAGGAAATCACGATTACATAAAGGAAAATTCCTTTTATAAAAAGATTTCATGGGCAAAAAACGTTTTCTGGCTTTCTAAGGAAGAGCTTTCCCATGTGGATTTTGCTGATTTGGGTGTTCGAGTATATGGTTTCAGCTACCATAGCAGAGAAATTTTAGAGGCAAGATATAATCAGATGCAAATTTCTTCTTCTCCTATGCCTGTGAATATTTTGCTGGCTCACGGAGGAGACGAAACGCATATTCCCATTTCAGGGGATACGTTTTTGTATACACCCTTTGATTATGTAGCGTTGGGGCACATTCACAAACCGCAGGTTTTACAGAAGAATAAAGTGATTTATGCAGGCTCTTTAGAGCCTCTTGATAAAAATGAGACAGGCGTTCACGGTTATATAAAAGGAGAAATCCGAAAAAAGGAAATTTACACAGAGTTTGTATCTTCATCTATAAGGGAATATAGAACTGTTTCCATACAGGTAGGAAAAGATACCACACAGTTTTCTTTAGAAAATGAAATACGGAAAGCTATTGGGGAACAGGGAGAGGAGCATCTTTATACCATTCTTTTGGAAGGGAAAAAGCCTGTCCATACAGAATTTTTTACAGATGCTTTTTATAAGCTGGGGAATGTCAGAGAGATAGAAGATAAGACCACAATGGCATATTCCAAGGAACAGCTAAAGGAAAATTATAAGGGCAGTATTATGGAGGCATATCTTGCATTATTTGAGAAGGAAGAGCGTACAGAAGAAATAGAAAAGGCATTTCAATATGGCGTAGAGGCGCTTTTAGAGTCAGGGGAGGAGCTATTATGATTATCAATCGTCTGATTTTAAAGAACTTTGGAAAATTTCAAGGAAAAGAAATTGAGCTAAAAGAAGGAATAAACATTCTTTTCGGCGAGAATGAAAGCGGGAAGTCCACTATTCACGTATTTCTTCAAAGTATGCTGTTTGGCATGAAAAGAGGCAGAGGAAAAGCTTCCAAGACAGATATTTACAGCCGCTATATGCCATGGGAAAACGGGAACTGGTATGAAGGCAGTATGGTGTTTACCTGTGGAGAAAGAACGTTTCGTCTGGAAAGAGGATTTGGAAAATTTGCAAAAGCGCCTATTCTTGTCTGTAAAACAGACGGAGAGATACTTTCCGTGGAGCATGGAGATTTGGACATGCTTCTGGGAGGCGTTACAGAAAATATTTATGAAAATACAGTTTCCATAGGACAGGCAAAAAGCAGAACAGAAGAAGGACTTTTGACGGAAATTCGTGATTATCTGTCAAAGTTTCAGGGAACGGGAGATTTTCGCTTCCATTCGGAGCAGGCAGTGGAAATTTTAAAGAAAC
Organism: uncultured Blautia sp.; assembly: GCA_900539145.1. Classification (GTDB taxonomy): domain Bacteria; phylum Bacillota; class Clostridia; order Lachnospirales; family Lachnospiraceae; genus Blautia. The sequence goes on along the minus strand of UQAX01000015.1, from coordinate 26,649 downwards.
GTAGAAAAGAGCTGGAGCAAAAAGAAAAGGACATTCTTTTAGAGAAAGAAAAGCTGGAGCGGGAAATTGCTTTGAAAATCCGCCATGAGGAAGAAGAAATAGAAAATATTCAGAGAAAATTAAAGGAAAAGCCGTCAGGAGACGCTCCTGTAAGAGAAGTGCGAGAAAATGGAAAAGGAAAGAGCCTTCTTTTTGCAGCTTTGTTTATAACCGGAGCGGCGCTGGGAGCGCTGGTTTGGAAAAATCTGCTTATGGCTATTCTACTTCCGCTTTTGCTGTGTGGTGCGTATTTTGAGGTGTACCGCCTGCTGTTACAAAAAAAGAAACAGGAGCAGAGAACTGAGAAGAAGGTTAAAACAGAGGAACGGAAAAGGCTTTTGACGGAAAGTCTTCAGGAAAGGCAGATGAAGCTTGAAAACCTGAAAGAAGAAGCAGTAGAGAGAAGGAACGATTACACTGAGATAGAAAAGATACGCAGGGAAATCAAGGCGGTTTCTATTGCGGAAGCCAAGATAAAAGAAGCAGCAGGAAATCTTCAGAAGCTTACAGGGCAAAAATTGCAAGATGAAATCTCAGAAATTTTTACACAGATAACAGGGGGGAAGTACAAGAGAGTTCTTTTGACAGAGAATTTCGAAATTTATCTGGATACAGGAGAAAAATATCTGCAGCTTTATCAGGTCAGCTACGGAACGGTGGAACAGGTATATTTAGCCCTTCGGCTGGCATGCGGTGAAATTTTATGTCAGGAGGAGGAGCTTCCTCTTGTTCTTGATGAGACCTTTGCCATGTATGACGAAAAACGCCTGATACAGGCTTTGAAATATATTAGCCAAAGGAAATCTCAGGTAATCTTATTTAGCAGTAATAAACGGGAAATACAGGCTTTAGAGAAGGCAAGAATACCATTTGCTGTATCAAAGCTTTAAAGGAAAGAGCCTCGGCTATGTAGCCGAGGCTCTTTCCCGTTAGAAAGGAGGTGTTGACTCCGATATAGTATGAAGAAAAAAATTAGCAGTGATAATGATGTTTAAAGTGCATATTTTCATATTCTTCCAGTTTGATCTTCACATAATTCCATGCCGTATGAATTGCAGGTGTCAGACCAGCAATTAAAAGAACAATGGTTACAAGGCTGATATCCTGTGTAACTTGATAAACATAGCCGGCATACAGAATTGCAAATAACGCAGTACAAACACTTAAAATAGGGATAAATTTATCTTTCATAGTGGCACCTCCTGACGCTGAAAAATATATGAACTTTTTCTTTTATTATAATCCTAAAATCTGTTAATTTCAAGATGAGATTTTATTTTTTCAGACTTTCATTATGCTTTTGCAGGAGTTTATTGATACGTTCCACAGGGTTTAAGAGCTTGCTGATAGAACCGTCGTGATTTAAAGTATCAATAATTAAGGCGATGTACTTGCTCATGTCACAGTTTACATAGTAAGGTTTTTCTAAGAGCTCGTCTGTCTGGTATACCAGATTGGTAGTGAGCAGACGGTCAAAAGTTCCCTCGTTATAAGCCTTGTCAAATCTTTCCAGACCGTTGGTGAAAAGACCAAAAGTAGAGCACATAAAGATTTTTGCAGCGCCTCTTTTTTTCAGGAGAGCAGCTACTTCTAACATACTGTCACCGGAAGAAATCATATCATCAATGATAATCATATTTTTTCCGGAAACATCAGCGCCTAAGAACTCGTGAGCAACAATCGGGTTTCTTCCGTCTACGATTGTAGAATAATCACGGCGTTTATAGAACATACCCATATCTACACCCAGAACGTTTGCAAGGTAAATGGCACGTCCTGTACCGCCTGCATCCGGACTGATAATCATTAAATGGTCGCTGTCAACAGCTAAATCAGGTTCTGCACGAAACAGTCCTTTAATAAACTGATAAGCAGGCTGAACTGTTTCAAAGCCGTGGCGTGGAATTGCATTCTGCACACGGGGATCATGAGCGTCAAAGGTAATAATATTGTCAACTCCCATGTGTGTCAGCTCCTGAAGCGCCAGAGCACAGTCTAAAGACTCTCTGCCTGTTCTTTTGTGTTGACGGCTTTCATAGAGAAATGGCATAATGACGTTTACTCTGCGGGCTTTGCCTCCTACGGCGGCAATAATTCTCTTTAAATCCTGAAAATGGTCATCCGGTGACATGTGGTTTTCCTGTCCGCAAACCTTGTAAGTAAGGGAATGGTTACATACATCTACCATAAGGTAAAGGTCATCACCACGTACTGACTCGCCCAGAACACCTTTGGCCTCTCCTGAGCCAAAACGAGGAGTCTGTGCATTTACTAAATAGGACTCTCTTTGGTAGCCTTCAAATTTCAGGTCATTTTTTTCCTGATGGTCTCGGTCTTTTCTCCAGTTGACAATGTAATCGTTTACCTTGTTTCCCAGCTTTTCACAGCTCTTTAACGGAATAATACCAAGACGGCCCACAGGAAGGGAATTTAAAGGGGTTGCAGTTTTTGGTGGCATTGGTGACATTTTCATTTTCCTCCTAAAAGTCTTTTTTGAATTCTTATGTCATTTCCCACCAGCTTCAGCATAGTGTAGTTGCTGGTGACTCTGGAAAAGGTTCTTTCTGAATAGGCGTCCAGAAAATCTTCCATAGTAAGGTTGGTAGAAATGACAGTTGATTTTTTATTGATAATTCGCTCGTTGATGCAGCAAAAGAGCTGAGAAGAAATGAAGCTGTTGGTAAGCTCTGTTCCTAAATCATCAATAATGAGCAAATCACAGTCGAAAACAAATTGTGCCATATCGGCTGCTTCTGCGTCTTTTTCAAAGGCATTTTTAGACAACAAATCAAATAAATCGAAAGAAGTAAAATATAAAACAAAAAAAGAACGGTCTAAAAGTTCTTTTGCAATACAGTGGGTAAGATAAGTCTTTCCCACACCGGTATCTCCATAAATAAGGAGATTATTGCCACAGGGAAATTCATCAATAAAATCCCATGATTTTTCATAAGCATTTTTCGCAGAGTCTAAAGAAGTAATTCCGCTGGAGGCATCTGTAAAATCAGAAGAATAATAATCAAAAGAAAAATGACTGAAGTTCTCTGTGTTCAGGATGCTTCGGATGTTGGACTGGGTATACAGTAAGTCAACGGCAGCCTTTTGGAAACAGGCACATTTTTCAGAGCCGATATAGCCGGTATCCTTGCAAAGAGGGCAGTCGTAGTGCATATCCAGATAATCCTTTGGATAACCGTTTTGTGCAAGAATTGCTGCACGCTCCTTGGAAAGCTGCTGTATTTTTTCAGAGAGATCAAAGTCATCCTCCTTTACAGCCCCAAGAACGATGCGAGCCTTTAAAAGTCCCAGAGCCGCAATTTCTTTGCGGATTTCTGCCAATCTCGGCATTTTTTCTTCTGCCTGTGCAATTCGTTCACTTTGTTCGTGTTTATGAAGAAGCTGCTTTTGATTATAGCTGCGCATAAGTGCGTCATATTGAAAGTTTTTAAGTGACACAGTAAATCTCCTTACCTTATTTGTTCAGAAGTTGTTTTTCAAGCTCTGCCATGTTGTAATTTCGCTGATGGAAATTATTAAATTTATTTTTCGATGAAGCAGGCTGAGACTTGGACGCCGAAGCTTTTGTCGCTTTTTTCTGTTGGAAGCTTTGGTCTAAAGCATCGATGTCAGATAAATGATGAACACCTTTTTTAAACCAGCTCTCTAAAATACTGTCTGCATAAGAAAAGCTTGCTTTTCCTGTTGCAAGAACCGTGCGGTTACATGCTTCGGAGATAATTTCCAGCGTAAATCCATACTGGTTCAGCCATAAATTCATGTATTGGATTTCTTTGTCCAGAGGATTTCGGTTTTTAATACCAAAAGCTCTTAATATAGTAAAATAGTTTTTATTGTAAAGGTTTGTTTCTTCCTTAGCTTCAGTAACAGTTGTAATATTTTGTTCTGCCCACGCAAGCCCCACCTTCTTAATGTATGCCATGCTGGTGCTGCCCTTGGATACGCAATATTCAATCAGGTATTCCAGCAAATCGGAAGAAAGCTTTACCTCGTCGTATAAATAGAGTAAAGTCTGCATATCGGTAGGGGAAAGGTTTTTTCCCAGATATTGTTCTGCAATAAACAGAAGCTGTCGTACCTCGCTATTGCTCTTTAGTTCTCTGACCTTATCCGGTGTAAGGGAAAAATCCACAGAGACCGGTTTCTCGGCAGTGATTGCGGTTTCGCTCACAAAAGTCTGTTTTTCCTTTGGAGAATGAAATACAATTTCCTTCAGATTTCCATTTCCGTCAAAAACCGTATCCAGTACACCGCAGCTTTTCCAGTAACGGAGCGCTCTCTGTATATCTGCCTCTGTACAATTAAAAGCATCAGCAATAGAGGATAAGTCTAATGCAGTTCCTTTTCCGGATGCGTGGCGCAGAAGATAGAGATAAATTTTTACAAATTCTCCATTAGCGGACGGCATATAAAAATCCAGAAAAGAATTAGAAATAAAGGTAAATTCCTCCGGAAAGCTGTTATAAACTTTAAATTGTCCCATGTTACACTTCCTTTACGTTTCCATACTATCTTTTATAATCATGTTCAGTATAGCACAGAACTTTTGAAAAGAGAACCGGATTTTTTTTCGACAGTAAAAAACACAAGAGGATAAAGAAATTTGTGGGAAATGTGGATAATGTGGATAAAAAAGTGGACGGTTTTTTATTGCAAACCTGAAATTGTCGAAAAAATAAGGAATTTAACATATTTTTGCTTCAACTGCTGTCGAATTATGTCAACTACATAATACACAAAAAAATCCACATGCTCAAGGGTATGAACATGTGGAAGACTTAGTGGATAGTGTGGATAACTCTATTGACCAAGGATGCTTTCACCGATTTTATACACATCTCCGGCACCCATAGTTATCAACACATCTCCGTTGATACAATTTTCTAATAAAAATGCTTCGATTTCATCAAAAGTAGGGAAGTAATAAGCTTTTCCCCCTCTTTCGTTGATTTTGTCACATAAATCAGAGGAAGAAACTCCTAAATTATCTGTTTCTCTGGCAGCATAAATATCTGCTAAAATGACACGCTCTGCTGTTGCAAGCACATCTGCAAATTCGTCCATTAAAGCTTTTGTACGTGTGTAAGTGTGAGGCTGGAATACACACCATGTTGTTTTATGTGGATAATTTGCCGCTGTTTTTAAAGTTGCCGCAATTTCTGTTGGGTGGTGGGCATAGTCATCAATAATCGTGACGCCGGCTACCTTGCCCTTGTACTGAAAACGGCGGTCTGTTCCGCCAAAATGCAGAATTCCACGTCTTACAGTATCTAAGTCCATGCCTGTTTTCACACCTAAAGCGATGGCGGAAAGTGCGTTGGATACGTTGTGCAGCCCGGGTACGGCAAGAGAAAATCTGCCGATGCACTCTCCATTATGCAGACAGTCAAAAGAGGCGTGAGCTGTTTCATCAAAGGTAATATTTGCAGCAGTATATTGGGCATCCTTTTCCAGCCCGTAAGTAATGATTTCACATGGAAGATTATTTGTAATTTCTTCTACATTTGAAATATCGCCGTTAATAATTAAAGTGCCGTCAGCAGGCAGTTTTTCTGCAAATAAACGGAAAGAGTGACGAATATCATCCAAATCCTTAAAGAAATCCAGATGGTCCGCATCAATATTTAAAATGATGCTGATTTTCGGGAAAAAGCTTAAAAAGCTGTTGGTATATTCACATGCTTCTGTTATAAAGGTTTCCGAATTTCCCACACGGATATTTCCGTGAATGGCAGGGAGGATACCTCCTACGGAAATGGTAGGATCTGCTTTCGCTTCCAAAAGCACATGGGAAATCATAGAAGTTGTGGTTGTTTTGCCGTGAGTTCCAGCTACTGCGATAGGAAGTTGATAGTTCTTCATAATCTGACCTAAAAGCTCTGCACGGGTAAGCATAGGAAGTCCTTTTTCTTTGGCGCAGGCAAATTCCGGATTATCTTCGTGAATTGCCGCTGTGTATACCACAAGGTCGATGTCGTCTGTAATATTAGAAGCTCGCTGACCGATATAAATTTTTGCCCCCTTTTCTTCCAAATGCTGAGTAAGCTCAGAGACTTTGGAGTCGGAACCGGAGATTGGGAAGTCTTCTCCCAAAAGTATTTCCGCAAGACCACTCATACTGATACCGCCGATACCAATGAAATGAATGTGAAGCGGTTTATGAAAATCAATCTGATACATAATAATCCCTTCTTTTAAATTTAGTTTATTTCCTATTATAATCAAGTTTCTTTAAAATGGAAACCCCTTATTTGAAAAACGCCTGTTAAGGATAGGTAAAATGTAACAAAAAGTATAAAAATGTCGAAAAAAAATTGGTAAATATGTTCACATTTTAAATGTAGTGTGGTATAATGATAACATCATAGAAAGATACAAGAGGTGATGGCATGATTAAGAAAGAGATGATTGCGATGCTTTTGGCCGGCGGTCAGGGCAGCAGACTTGGCGTTCTCACTGCAAAGGTAGCAAAACCGGCAGTAACATTTGGAGGAAAGTATAGAATTATCGACTTTCCACTGAGTAACTGTATCAATTCAGGTGTAGATACAGTTGGTGTATTGACTCAGTACCAGCCTTTGCGTTTGAACACACACATTGGCATAGGAATTCCATGGGATTTGGATAGAAATGTAGGAGGAGTTTCCATTTTGCCTCCTTACGAAAAGAAAACAAATACAGAATGGTATACAGGTACAGCAAATGCGATTTACCAGAACTTGGCATATATGGAAAGCTACAATCCTGATTATGTGCTGATTTTGGGCGGTGACCATATCTATAAAATGGATTATGAAATTATGCTTGATTTCCATAAAGCAAACAAGGCAGACGTGACAATTGCATGTATGCCGGTACCGTGGGAAGAAGCGTCTAGATTTGGTCTGGCAATTACGGACGAAACAGGAAGAATTACTGAATTTGAAGAAAAACCGGCAGAGCCTAAGAGTAATCTGGCGTCTATGGGAATTTATATTTTCAGTTGGCCGGTTTTAAGAGAAGCTTTAATCGCTTTGAAAGACCAGTCAGGCTGTGACTTTGGTAAACACATTCTTCCATATTGTAAAGACAACGGACAGAGATTGTTTGCTTATGAGTATAACGGTTATTGGAAAGACGTAGGTACTTTAGGCTCTTATTGGGAAGCTAACATGGAACTCATTGATATTATTCCTGAATTTAATTTGTATGAAGAATTCTGGAAAATATACACAAAGGGTGATGTAATTACTCCGCAATATATCGCCGCAGATGCTGTTGTAGAAAAGAGCATTATCGGAGAAGGAACTGAGGTCTACGGCGAAGTACATAATTCTGTAATCGGTGCAGGCGTTACTATTAAAAAAGGAGCGGTTATCCGTGACTCCATTATCATGAAGGGAACAACCATTGGAGAAAACGATGTAATTGACAAAGCAATTATCGCAGAGAATGTAACCGTAGGCGATAACGTAGTCATGGGTATCGGCGAGGAAGTTCCGAATCAGATAAAACCGAATGTATATTCCTTTGGTTTGGCAACAGTGGGGGCAAATACAGTCATTCCTTCAAATGTAAGTATCGGAAAGAATACGGCAGTTGTAGGAGTAACCGCAGCGGAAGATTATCCTGACGGAGTGTTGGCAAGCGGAGAAATTTTGAACAAGGAAGGTGAGACAGAATGAGAGCAATAGGTATTATTCTTGCCGGCGGCAATAATTACAGAATGAAAGAATTATCAAATAAGAGAGCAATTGCAGCTATGCCGGTAGCGGGAAGCTATCGTAGCATTGATTTTGCTCTCAGTAATATGTCAAACTCCCATATTCAAAAGGTAGCAGTGTTGACACAGTATAATGCAAGATCTTTAAATGAGCATTTAAGCTCTTCCAAATGGTGGGATTTCGGAAGAAAACAGGGCGGCTTGTTTACTTTCACTCCTACGATTACACCGGATAACAGCTTTTGGTATCGTGGTACGGCAGATGCGATTTATCAAAATCTGGATTTCCTGAAAAACAGCCATGAACCTTATGCAGTCATCGCTTCCGGCGATTGTGTGTACAAGCTGGATTATAATAAAGTTTTGGAATATCACATTGCAAAAAGAGCAGATATCACCGTTGTATGTACAGATGTACAAGGGGAAGACGCTACTCGTTTTGGCTGCGTGAAAATGAATGAAGACTGCAGAATTGAAGAATTTGATGAAAAACCAATGGTAGCGCAGTCTAATACGGTTTCTACCGGTATTTATGTTATCCGAAGAAGACAGCTTATCGAGTTAATTGAAAAATGCGGTATGGAAGGTCGTCATGACTTTGTTAAAGATATTTTAATCCGTTATAAAAATCTGAAACGTATTTATGGCTATAAGATTAATTCTTATTGGAGCAACATCGCTACGGTAGAGTCTTACTACAAGACAAATATGGATTTCTTGAAGCCGGAAATCAGAGATTATTTCTTCCGTCAGTATCCGGGAGTACAGTCTAAAATTGATGATTTACCACCGGCAAAATATAATCCGGGTTCATCTGTAAAGAACAGTTTGATTTCCAGCGGATGTATCATCAACGGTACGGTAGAAAATTCTGTATTGTTTAAGAAAGTTTTTGTTGGCAATAATTGTGTGATTAAGAATTCTATTATTTTAAACGATGTATATTTAGGGGATAACACACACATTGAGAACTGTATTGTGGAAAGCAGGGATACTATTCATGCAAATTCCTATTACAGCGGAGAAGACGGTATCAAAATCGTAATTGAGAGGAATGACCGCTATGTTCTTTAGGCAAAATGCCTGAGTGGAACAGACTCCAAAATAAAAGACAGAAAAATACGACTGCAAAAGGCGGCAATGAAAGGGGAAGGACATTATGAACATCACAGATGTAAGAGTAAGACGTGTAGCAAAGGAAGGCAAAATGAAAGCAGTGGTTTCTATTACCATTGATGAAGAATTCGTAGTACATGATATCAAGGTTATCGAAGGCGAAAAGGGACTGTTTATTGCTATGCCAAGCCGCAAGGCAACAGATGGAGAATATAGAGATATCGCACATCCGATTAACTCAGCGACCAGAGAAAAAATCCAGAATATTATTCTGGAAAAATACGAACAAGTATTGGCGGAGGAGCCTGTGGAAGAAACAGAGGCTTAGAATAAAAAGAAACTTAAAATAAAAGAGATTGTCTCTTTAAGCAGTATCCGAAATATTCCGGATATGTACTCAAAGAGACAGTCTCTTTTTAATAATGCAGTCTCCAACCGGCAGGGTATTTATTTTTCAGTGTTGTACCTACAACTTTTCCCCAGCCTAAAGGAAAGCCGTCTGTGCAGACAAGATGCCATCCTTTTTGTGAAGCTTCATTTTCGCTTAGAATTAAAGTTTCACCTTTCAGATAACGCATGACTCTCTCGTCAGAAGAAGAAAGATTTACAATATTATGGAAATCCTCCCTCTGTAAGGACATGGCAAAAGGCTGGCTGGGTTCAAATCTGTTTTTCTTTAATTCGCCTAAGAAAAGTCCGTTGCGGAGGAATTTAATTCCCTTTAAAGAAGATGTATCCGCATCCGGAAGATAATAAACATTTTCATTTCGAATATCAATTCTGTTAAAGTCGAAAGGTTTTGACATACCTTTAAAAAATTCCTCTAAGAGTTTTTTAGACGTTTTATCGGGTTTTGCTGACGATGAAGTTCTATTGGAAAGCGAACATCCATTTTTTTTCATGAGAGCAAGAAAATGTCCCTCTCCATCCATGTGATGAGGAAAAATACGCACACATTTTTCCAGACGACTGTCGTTATTTCCCCAAGCAGGATTACCCTTCGTAAAACCTTCGTAATCAGAAAGATTTAAAAGTTCTATTTCGGAAAAATTTTCCAAAATAAAAGAAATCATTCCTTCATTTTCTTCCGGTGAAAAGGTACAGGTGGAGTAAAGAAGCTCTCCCCCCGGCTTTAGCATGGAAATTGCCTGTGTGACAATCTCTTTTTGCAGTTTGCTGAAAAATTCCGGACGGGTTTCGTCCCATGTTTTGGCAACATCGGGATCTTTACGGAACATTCCTTCACCGGAGCAGGGAGCGTCTACCAGAATTTTATCGAAAAACTCCGGAAAATACTTTGCAAGCTTCGCAGGTGTTTCGTTTGTCACCATAGAATTTTTTATGCCGAACAGCTCCAGATTTCGCAAAAGCGCTTTTGCTCTGGAATTGCTGATGTCATTGGCAACTAAAAATCCTTTGCCCTGAAGCTTTGCGCCCAGTTCCGTTGCTTTCCCTCCGGGAGCGGCGCATAAATCCAGTACATACTCTCCGGGGTTTACCGAAAAGCGGTTTGCAGGTGTCATGGCGCTGGGCTCTTGCAGATAGTAAAGCCCGGCAAAATAATAAGGGTGTCTGGATGGTCTGTCGTTCTCATCGTAGAAAAATCCATTGTCAATCCATGGAATAGATTCTAAACGGAAAGGGGAGATTTCTAAAAATTTTTGAACAGAAATTTTATTCGTATTTACCCGCAATCCGAACTTTCTGGGAAAATCGTAGCTTTGTAAAAAAGCGGGAAATTCATTGTCCAGCATAGTTTCCATTCGGGATAAAAATTTTTTAGGAAGTTGTTTCATGTATGAAGTCCTTTCTACTAAAAAAGAGTCTCTGCTTCAAGTTTTCTGGAGAAGACCTTTTCTAATAGAAAAGCTACAGTTTCGTTGGGGGCTTGTGTACGAAAATCCACAAGCCATTGCTTTGCTTCTGAAAGAAGATAAGGAATATCTTCATGGTTATCCTTGCATTTTTCCATTAAATCGAAAATATCATCGAGATAAATATCAGAATATAAATCCCAAAGCATTTCATGAAAGGTATGTAATTGAAGATAATCGGAAATTAAAGAAAAACGCCTGAAGTCGCTGAAGGTCATAGGCAGCTCGCCTAAAATTTTCTTACGATCTTCTGTGCTGCAAAGGCTGTAAAAAGTAATTTGTTCCAGTACATTATCTCTATTAAAAAGACTTACTTGATCCATACGCTATTTTCTCCTATGTGCTATAATGCAAATATCTATAACTCTTTTATTATATAGCGCATTGCAAATGAAATCCAGATAAAACTTGAATAATTATGAAATTACATCAAATTATAACATTTATTCAGTATATAGGCAAATGTATAATCTTTAGTGATAAATAAATCAATGGAGGCAAGGAGAAGTATTTGTGGAAAAATAGAAATAAAAATTGATAGAAGGAAAGATGTCTGTTATACAATCTTCAAGGGAAGAAAATAGCCGCCACTACCGCAAATAGTGACGGCTGACCTCATTTGAGGTAAAGTAATCGTTAGTTGAGGGTGGTAGACCGTGTGTTTATGACTTTCCCTTTTCTATTATCAATATAACATATCTGTTTGCGTGATACAAGGAATTTTGTGTAAAATTCAGTGTAACGCCCTTAAAATGGAAAAATAATTCGTTTTGTAAAAAAGAAAAATGCTGAAACTCTTATAAGATAATAAGAAAATTCAGCATTTTTCACCACCAGTCGAAGCGACGTGATTCGAACACGCGACCTCTGCGTCCCGAACGCAGCGCTCTACCAAACTGAGCCACGCTTCGTTATTCAGTTGTTACCAACGAAAAATATTATACACGGAATATATGAATATGTCAATGGTAAGTTCTAAATAAAATTTGTATACATATATTTTAAAGATAAATAAAAGAAAAGGGCAAATGTGTTATGTCAGGATATCGCAGATTTATTGCATACGTATATGAGTATACATACGGGAAAAAGGGGAATGGGAAGGGGTTTATTCGTGTAGAAGCAAAAGACGGACTTTGCAGAATGGAATATAAACTTACAGGAATATGCAGTGAAGAATATATACCTGCCCGCATTTATGGATATGTGAGGGACGGGGGAGAATGTATTGCAATCTTGCTGGGAGAGTGTGATTTGGCAGGCAGCAGCGTTCAGTTTACCTTAGAGATACCCCAGATTAACATAGGAGGTACTCCCTATGGCTTGGGGGATATTAAGGGACTGGTAATTTTGTGCCGGTCAGGTGAAACCTATGGAAGCGGTTGGGATGACCAGCCAATTCAACTGGATGCTATTCGCTTTCCGAAAGAAAATATCGATATGCCAATCCAAGAAAGGGAAGAAGAAAAAACAGATATGCAGGCGGAAGTAGTAGAACAAGAAAAAGCGCCTATCATACAGGAAGAAAATGAGGAGACAGAGCAGGAACTACCATTAGATGAAGCTCAGACACAACGGGAAACAGTATCGGAAGAGGAAACAGACGCAGAACCTAAAGATGCAGAACCTGCTTTGGAGACAGAAATGACAGAAACAGAAGAATTTATGCCATTTTCTGACGGCAGTGTACTGGAATGTAAAAGGATTACTCCTATGGATTATCAGCTTTTGGCAAATCAGGACAGAGGTCTTTTGAACAATCAGTTCTTACGTCATGGTTTTTCTCAATATGGACATTTATTGTTGGGAATGAAACAGGAAGATAACAAACATATTTTGGGTGTGCCGGGTATTTATGAAAGACAGGAGGCTTTAATGGCAGGAATGTTAGGCTTTCCGTATTTCAAAGAAACAGGGGAAAGACAGGCGGATGGGAAGCTTCGTGGATATTGGTATCGTGTGGTTGATACAAAATAAATGCAGGCTTGTCCAACAGGTGGCTTTTTGTTGGGCAGGCTGTTTTCATTTTAAAGTGTTAAATTTACTTGACCGTAAAGAAGGGAAAGTTATATAATATAAATCGTTGGAGATATATCGAAGTGGCTGTAACGAGCCGCACTCGAAATGCGGTTGTCCGAAAGGGCACGTGGGTTCGAATCCCACTATCTCCGTTTTAGAATAAGGGAACTGTCGCAATAAGTGTATTACCGGAAGATTTAAAAGCGACAGCTCCTTTTTTCATAGAAGCGTATCGGAAGAGTTAAAAGGAGACAGAAATGACAGAAGACGAAAAATTCATGCGGGAAGCCAAGAAACAGGCAATGAAAGCTTATGCTCTTCGGGAAGTGCCTATCGGCTGCGTAATTGTATATGAGGGAAAGATTATTGCAAGAGGCTATAATCGCCGTAATACAGATAAAAATACAGTATCTCACGCAGAAATAAATGCAATCAGAAAAGCCAGCAAAAAGCTGGGAGATTGGCGTTTAGAGGGATGTACGTTGTATGTGACCTTAGAGCCTTGTCAGATGTGTGCCGGAGCTATTATACAGGCGAGGGTAGACAGAGTAGTCATTGGAAGCATGAACCCAAAAGCAGGTTGCGCAGGTTCTGTCTTAAATCTTCTGGAAATGGATGGTTTTAATCACAAAGCAGAGGTAACAAGAGGCGTTCTGGAGGAAGAGTGCAGCAGCATGCTCAGTGGATTTTTTAAAGAGCTTCGGGAAGAAAAAGCAAAGAAAAAACAGCAGGAAAGAGAGGGTGTATGATGACAAGAGAAGAATTTGAAGAATTAAGTAGCAGGGAAATTGTTCTTTTAGATGGAGCAACAGGCTCTAATTTAATGAAAGCCGGTATGCCCAGAGGAATTTGCACGGAAAAGTGGATTTGTGAAAATCCGAAACCACTTACAGAGCTTCAGAAAGCGTATCAGCAGGCGGGAAGTCAGATTGTCTATGCGCCTACCTTTTCAGCCAATAAAATCAGTCTTGCCAATCATGGTTTGGAAGAACAGGTGTATCGTTTGAATAAACAGCTTGTTCAAATTTCACGCAGTGCAGTGGGGACAGACTGCATGGTAGCAGGAGACTTGACAACTACGGGTAAGCAGGACGCAGAATATGAAGCTTTGCTGGAAGCTTATAAAGAACAGATTTCAGCCCAGTTAGAAGCAGGAGTGGACTTGCTTGTGGCAGAGACCATGCTGGGAGTGACAGAGCCCATGGCGGTTTTAGATGCTGCAAGAGAGTTATGTGATTTACCGGTTATGTGTACGTTGACAGTGGAGTCAGACGGGAGCCTGTTTTTTGGAGGAAATATTTATGATGCAGCAGAGCTTTTAGAAGAAATGGGAGCAGATGCAGTAGGAATTAACTGTTCCACAGGACCGGATCAGCTTTTGAGTGTGGTAGAAAATATAGGAAAAAGAATAAGTATTCCTTTAATTGTAAAGCCAAATGCAGGAAATCCTGTGATTGATGCCACAGGAAATCCTGTATATTCTATGGGTGCAGAGGAATTTGCATGTCATATCAAACGCCTCATAGATGCAGGAGCAAATATTGTGGGAGGCTGCTGCGGAACAACTCCTGCGTATATCGCACAACTTACTAAGTTGAAGTCTTCTTTTTAAACTGACGACGCAGAAAAAGAAGAAGTCCCACAAAAGAAAATAAAACAAGGACAATTTTAGCAGCCTGAGAATAACTATGAAAATACTGTATTGCTTTTCGCCAAGAAGAACCGGCGGCAGCCCCAAGAAAAATAAGGACAAAATTCCAAATCAGACTGCCTAAAGTTGTCATAAGGAAAAAAGGACCTAAACGCATTTGTGCGATGCCTGCGGGAATAGAGATAAGGCTTCGCACAATAGGGATGAAGCGGCATAGAAATACAGTATAGTTCCCTTTGCTGTCAAACCAGCTTATGGCTTTTTCGATATCATGGATATCCAGATGAAGGGCTTTTCCAACAGGACCGTTTACCAGAGACTGGATTTTTTCCATAGAAAGGATACTGCCCAATTCGTAAAGAAATATAGCCCCTGCCAGACTGCCTACGGTAGCAGAGGCGACGACACCGGGTAAATTCATCTGTGTAAAAGTGGTCATAAAGCCGCTGAAGGTAAGGATAACTTCGGAAGGGATAGGGGGAAAGATATTTTCAATCATAATGAGAAAGGCAATGCCCAGATAACCGTAAGTATTCAGAATTTCTACCAGCAAATCATTCATGCGAAAGTCACCATTGTTTTTTTCTATGTTTATGCGAAAAGGATGCCGGATATTCGGCAGATATAAAAAGAACAGGTAAGAGATTGTTTATTTTTTTATCGTGCGCCGCCCATCGAAACTTTTTCATGAACGTTACCTTTACAGTTAACTCGGCCCAGGCACCCTCACGGCACACAGAAGGTTCTGCTTAGTGCTGCTACATTCCTGTCCTGACACGGTTCACAGATTTCTGTTGCGTAAGACCCAAACGTCAACGCCACTTATAAAGGGCAGCTTCACAAAAAGAAGCTCCTCAGATTGGCATCACCCCTGCTTTAGCGGATTGCAGGTACAGGGCACCGCTATCTCCCCGGCTGCACGATGTTAACAGTATAACGGCTTTTTAAGAAAATGTCAAATATAAGTTGTGAGGTAATATAAAATATTATATAATAGAAAAAGCCTTCTTTTTGATATAAGAGGCACATTAAAAGAAAAAGGAGAATTCACATGGGCTATACAGCTCTTTATCGTAAGTTTCGTCCTCAGAAATTTGAAGATGTAAAGGGACAGGAACATATTGTAACTACATTGAAAAATCAGATAAAAGCTGATAGGATCGGGCACGCATATCTTTTCTGCGGTACAAGAGGTACAGGTAAGACCACCATTGCCAAAATTCTGGCAAGGGCAGTAAATTGCGAGCATCCGATTGACGGAAGCCCCTGTAATACCTGTAAAACCTGCCGGGCAATTAATGAAGGCGCTTCTATGAATGTCATTGAAATTGATGCCGCATCCAATAACGGTGTGGATAATATTCGTGAAATTCGTGAGGAAGTAGCATACCGCCCAACAACAGGGAAATATAAGGTTTATATTATTGACGAGGTACACATGCTTTCAACGGGAGCTTTTAATGCACTTTTAAAAACCTTGGAAGAACCGCCGTCTTATGTTATTTTTATTTTGGCGACTACGGAAGCGCATAAAATTCCCATTACTATTTTATCCCGTTGTCAGCGGTATGATTTCAGGCGGATTACGGCAGATACTATTGCGGCACGTCTGCAGGAGCTGATGGACAAAGAAGGAAACGATGTGGAAGAAAAGGCAATTCGTTATATTGCCAAGGCAGCAGACGGTTCTATGCGAGATGCTCTCTCTCTTTTGGATCAGTGCATTGCTTTTTATTTGGGAGAAAAGCTCACTTATGAAAAGGTTTTAGAGAATTTAGGAGCAGTGGATACGCAAGTGTTCAGCTCTTTGCTTCGTCAAATTTTACAACAGGATACGGCAGGCACAATCAAAACCTTAGATGACATTATTATTCAGGGCAGGGAACTGGGACAGTTTGTCACAGATTTTATCTGGTATCTGCGTAATTTGCTTTTGATTTCTACTTCAGAGCATCCGGAGGAGGCGGTAGATGCGTCGGCGGAAAATCTGGAGAGAATGAAAGAGGAAAGCAATATGGTAGATGCAGAAACGCTTATGCGTTATATCCGCATTTTTTCAGAGCTTTCCAATCAAATAAAATACGCTTCTCAAAAGAGGGTATTGGTAGAGATTGCATTGATTAAGCTTTGCCAGCCGGTTATGGAGATGAATTTAGACTCTCTTTACGACAGGGTTCGGGTTTTAGAAGAAAAGCTACAAAACGGTGTGACAGTACAAAGCGTGCCGGTTGAAAACTACGGGCAGACAAGGACAGAAAACGTACAGGAACAAATTCCGGCAGAAGAAGCGGTAAAGCCTGAAAAGGCAGCGCCGGAGGATTTGCAGTATGTAAAAAAGAACTGGAATTCCATTATTCGTGATACGAAGGGACTTTTACAGCAAATGCTTTTAGACTCTGTACCGAAGTACGATGGAAATACAGGAGAGCCGATACTTTATGTGGAATTTCAGAATTTTCTGGCTCAGACCTGTATTGATAATCCCGAAAATCTGGAAATGCTGAAAAATGCAGTTCGAAAGAAAATCGGAAAAGAAGTAGAAATAAGGATGATACTGAAAAACAGTGAAACCGGTCACGGAAAAAGCGGACTGGCGGAGATTTCCGTAGATGATTTAATTCATAAAAATATTAACATGGAAATTACGGTAGAAGATATGGAAGAATAGGAGGAATTTATTATGGCAAAAAGAGGTGGATTTCCGGGTGGCATGATGCCGGGGAACATGAACAATTTAATGAAACAGGCGCAGAAAATGCAGCGTCAGATGGAAGAAAACCAGAAAGCGTTAGAAGAAAAAGAATTTACAGCAGCAGCAGGCGGCGGAGCAGTAGAAGTTACTGTTTCCGGTAAAAAAGAAGTGTTAAAAGTAAAATTAGCAGAAGAAGTAGTAGATCCGGACGATATTGAAATGCTGGAGGATTTAATTGTAGCTGCAACAAATGAAGCGCTTCGTAAAATGGAAGAAGAGTCAGCAGCCGTTATGTCTAAATTAACAGGTGGACTTGGCGGTATGGGCGGAGGCTTCCCGTTCTAATGGAATATTACAGCAGTCATATTAACAAACTGATAGAAGAATTTTCAAGATTGCCGGGCATTGGTGCAAAATCTGCACAACGCCTGGCGTTCCACGTTTTAAACATGCCGAAGGAGCAGGTGGAGCAGCTTGCCGGAGCAATTACCAACGCCAAAGCAAACGTACAGTATTGTAAATGTTGCTATACGCTCACAGATCAGGAAATATGTCCGATTTGCAAGAACCCAAAGCGTAATCATCATGTGATTATGGTGGTGGAAAATACTAGAGATTTGGCGGCTTATGAAAAGACAGGGAAATTTGATGGTGTTTACCATGTGCTTCATGGAGCAATTTCCCCTATGCTTGGAATAGGACCGGATGATATTAAATTAAAAGAACTGATGCAGCGAATATCGGAAAATGATATTGAAGAAGTGATTATTGCCACCAATTCCAGTTTGGAAGGGGAAACCACGGCAATGTATATCAGCAAATTGATTAAACCTGCGGGAATTAAAGTCAGCCGTATTGCCAGCGGAGTTCCGGTAGGCGGAGATTTGGAATATATTGATGAAGTGACACTTTTAAGAGCCTTAGAAGGCAGAGTGGAGTTATGAGAAAAAAAGTTACGTCAACAGATATTGCGAAAGCAGCGGGAGTTTCTCAGGCAACAGTTTCTATGGTGCTGAATAAGAAATACAATGTATCTTTTTCAAAAGAAACCATAGAAAAAGTGGAGCGGGCTGCTGCCGAGCTTGGGTATACAATTCCGAAAAGACGACAGAGAAAGAATGTGAAGGACAGCAGACTTCTGGTGGTATTTTGTCCAACTCTTACTAATCCCTATTATGTTATGCTACTTCAAGGGATTGAAACCGTTGCAAAAGAAAATGGTTACGGCGTCTTTGTTTGTAATACGCAAAGGGAACTGAAGTTGGAGGAACAGTATTTGAAAATGATGCACAGTGTTTCTCCGGCAGGGATTATTTATACTTGCAATCCCAGTAATCAATTCATGGAGCAGGTGGAGGAAATTGCCGCAAAAATCCCTTTAGTCATTATCAGCAACAGGGATAAAGTAAAAGTGGATGCCATCAATCAAGATAATACAAAAATTGGAAGCCTTATGGCAAGGCATTTGTTGGAGTTAGGACACCAAAAGGTGGCATTTATAGCGCCGCCCCTTACAAAGAGACAGGCACAGCGTTTTCGCAGGGTAGAAGGCTTTGTTAAAGAATTTGAAAAGGAAAACCTATCCCAATTTGTGAGCATAAAAGCAGCAGACGACCATTGGGACGAGGTATTGCCCAGTGTAGACTCGGAATATCGCATTGGATATAATCTGACAAAAGAGCTTTTAAAGGAACGACCTGATGTCACAGCGATTGCCGGTTTAAACGACATGATTGCTTTTGGCATTATAGATGCCTTGCACGAGGAAAAATACAGGGTTCCGGGAGATGTATCCGTAATCGGATGCGACAATATTATCTTTTCCCGTATGATGCCCATGGCGCTGACTACCATCGAACATTTTGTTCCTTTAAAGGGAAGAGATGCCTGCGATATTATTATGAAGAAGATTGAAACAGATGACCATTTGTGTCAGGAAATTGCACCTGTAAGTATTTATCACATCGAATATGAACCAAAATTGATTGTGAGAAAGACAACTTCTTATGTCAGAGCAAAGGAGAAAAAGTATAAAAATAATTAAATAAAAGCGTGAAAATTATTACTAATAATATTGCGCTTGTTGTGTAGCAATAATGAGAATTTGGATAAAAGTGTTAATAAAAATACAGATTATTAGTAAATAAAATTATTGATAATAAAACCGCAGCTTGCATAACCTCATTAAGGGGAGTAAACTGTAAATATCAAATAAAGTTGCCTGTGGGGCGTGATATGGAGGTATTTATTATGAAATTTTTTATTGACACAGCAAAGGTAGAAGATATTAAAAAAGCAAATGACATGGGGGTTATTTGCGGGGTAACTACAAATCCGTCTTTAATTGCCAAAGAAGGAAGAAAATTCGAAGAAGTAATCAAAGAGATTGCGTCGATTGTAGACGGACCAATCAGTGGAGAAGTAAAAGCTACCACGACTTCCGCAGAAGGCATGATTAAAGAAGGACGTGAAATTGCAGCCATTCATCCGAATATGGTTGTGAAAATTCCTATGACAGCAGAAGGCTTAAAAGCAGTAAAAGTATTGACGGCAGAAGGGATTAAAACAAATGTTACCTTGATTTTTACAGCAAATCAGGCGCTTTTGGCTGCCAGAGCAGGAGCAACTTATGTATCCCCATTCTTAGGAAGATTGGACGATATTTCCACAAGCGGGGTAGAGCTTATCCGCACCATTGCCGATATGTTTGCTGTGGCAGGTATTGAGACCGAGATTATTGCAGCAAGCGTAAGACATTCTATGCACGTAACAGATTGCGCACTTGCAGGGGCAGATATTGCCACCGTACCATATAAAGTAATTGAGCAGATGCTGCATCATCCGCTGACAGATGCAGGAATTGAAAAGTTTAAAAAAGATTATATTGCGGTATTTGGTGAATAATCAAGGTTGGCAGACCTGTCATCATCTGCTATAATGACATGGAAAATCAGATTTTGGATTTTTATTGTATATCAGGAGGAAAAAAATGAACAAGTTAGAACTTCAGAAGATGGCTAACGAAATTCGTAAAGGAATTATAACAGCTGTCCATTCTGCAAAAGCCGGACATCCGGGGGGCTCCTTGTCCGCAACAGAGTTATTCACTTATCTGTATTTTGAAGAAATGAATATTGATCCGAAAAATCCGAAAAAGGCAGACCGTGACCGTTTTGTACTTTCTAAAGGTCATACTGCACCGGGCTTATATTCTACTTTGGCACACAAAGGATATTTTCCGGTAGAGGATTTGGTGACTTTACGTCATATCGGTTCTTATCTTCAGGGACATCCGGATATGAAACATATTCCGGGGATTGATATGTCCAGTGGTTCTTTGGGACAGGGTATTTCTGCGGCAGTAGGAATGGCGCTTTCAGCAAAATTGAGCAATGAGTCTTACCGTGTATATACACTGCTTGGTGACGGAGAAATTCAGGAAGGACAGGTTTGGGAGGCTGCTATGTTTGCGGGACATAGAAAGCTGGATAATCTGACAGTAATTGTAGATAACAATGGTTTACAAATTGACGGAAATATTGAAGATGTATGCTCTCCATATCCGATTGACAAGAAATTTGAAGCGTTTAATTTCCATGTAATCAATGTGGAAGACGGAAACGATTTTGAACAGTTAAAAGCGGCTTTTGATGAAGCGAAGACAGTAAAAGGAATGCCTACGGCAATCATTATGAAAACAGTAAAGGGAAAAGACGTTTCCTTTATGGAAAACAATGCCGACTGGCATGGAAAAGCTCCAAATGATGAAGAATTTGCCATTGCAATGGCTGACTTGGAAAAGGTAGGTGAAGCATTATGTCAGAAGTAAAGAAAATCGCAACCAGAGAAAGCTACGGAAACGCATTGGTAGAATTAGGGAAAAAATATGAAAATCTGGTGGTTTTAGATGCTGACTTGGCAGGTGCTACAAAGACAGCTACATTCCAGAAAGCTTTCCCGGAACGACACATCGACTGCGGTATTGCAGAAAGTAATATGGTAGGTATTGCAGCAGGGCTTGCAGCAACAGGAAAAGTCCCTTTTGCAAGTACATTTGCCATGTTTGTGGCAGGACGTGCTTATGAGCAGCTTCGTAACTCTGTGGGTTATCCACATTTGAATGTGAAAATCGGCGCAACACATGCCGGTATTTCCGTAGGGGAAGACGGTGCAACACACCAGTGTAACGAAGATATCGCTCTTATGAGAACCATTCCTGGTATGGTTATCTTAAATCCATCTGATGACGTGGAAGCGAAAGCGGCAGTAGAAGCTGCTTATCATCATGAAGGACCGGTATATTTGCGCTTCGGAAGACTTGCAGTTCCGGTAATCAATGAAAGAGAAGACTACAAATTTGAAATCGGTAAAGGAATTGTATTAAGAGAAGGTAAAGATGTTACAATCTTTGCAACAGGCTTATGCGTAAATGAAGCGTTGCAGGCAGCAGAAAAACTGGCGGCAGACGGTATTGACGCAAAAGTAATCAATATCCATACAATTAAACCGTTAGATGAAGAATTAGTAGTAAAAGCTGCAATGGAGACAGGTAAAGTTGTAACAATAGAGGAACACTCTGTAATCGGAGGTCTTGGCGGTGCTGTTGCAGAAGTTCTCTCTGAGAAAGCGCCTACAAAAATGCTTCGTATCGGAATTAACGATGTGTTCGGCGAGTCCGGGCCGGCGCTTAAATTATTAGAAAAATATGGAATTGATGCAGCAGGCATTTATGAAAAAGTAAAAGCTTTTGTATAAATTTCTGCGTATGAAAAATCCTCGGCTTTTATGCCGGGGATTTTGTGAAATAAAAAGGGGAGTGATACAATGAGAGCGGGTAAAAAAAGAAAAAGGGGGAAGCATACGGCGCTTTCTCCCGGAAATGAGGAATTTTACAGTTATATTAAGGATTTGGTGCATCATCCCTATGTACTGAAAATGAAGAAATTTCCTCATCACTGTGAGACCAGTTGCTATCAGCACTGCTTGAATGTGGCTTATTATAACTATCGGATTTGCAAGTTTTTTCATTTAGACGCAAGAAGTGCGGCACGTGCCGGAATGCTTCACGATTTATTTTTATACGACTGGAGAGGGCACAGAAAGAAAACCGGGGACCCGGTACATGCTATGACGCATCCTCACAGAGCCCTTCATAATGCAAAGAAATATTTTCATTTAAACCCTTTAGAGGAGGAAATGATTGTAAAACACATGTTTCCTGTGACACCAATTCCTCCCATGCACTGGGAAACCTGGATTATTACTCTTACGGATAAATATTGCGGAACCTGTGAGATTGGGCGTTATTATTATAAAGTCTGGTTCCCGAGAGGCGCGTATGCCTTAATTAAGGGGATTGTGAAAAAAGTATTTGGTCCGGACTATGAATATGAGGACTATGTTCTGCCTTTTGGTAAGGAAGAAGCGGCAGCAGCAGACAGCGGTGTGAATTTTGTAAAGCTTCGAGTGCGTTCGGAAGGTAACTGGAAAAAGGGACCGGCAGGAAACAGACGAGGACCAAAGTATTGACGGTGAGCCAGTAAAATGCCGGAGACAATGGAGTCGGCCATTTGTACCACGGTGGCAAGGCGGGTGCTTTGCAGAAGAAAGTGGTCAAATGCTCCGGCGATATTTACAATTCCGGTGATGGAGATATCGCCCACAGGCGGTAAGCTCTTGTGTACACCTAATCCCGGTTCCAGAGCTCCTTTGGAAACAGTGAGAAAGCCCACGTGGCTTTTTGTTCCTAAAGAAGCGTCAATAGCAATCATAAGACTGTGAGGATGCCGGTTTTTCAGCATGCTTATGGTCTTATTTAAGTTTAAGGCGTGAACAGGCTGCGCAAGAGTTCCATAGATGTAAGTGGACTTTAAAGGCATTTTAGACAGACTGTGTCCCACCAACGGACCAAGGCTGTCTCCTGTAATGCGGTCGCTTCCGATACATAAAATAACTAATTCGTCAAAATTTTTCCTGCATGAGGTAAATAAATCATAAAGCACAGTGCCCAGTTTTGTATCTGCACCGGAATTTTTATTTTCGATATAGTAAACAGGCTGTGTTTCATTTGGCATAATCTTAAATCCTTTCTTTGTCCTATTGCTGTTATTCTGTCCGTTTCTTTGGAATTTTATCCTGAAAAAAATGTCGTAAAAAAAGCAGAATAGCCCACCAAATGCGCTAAATTTCGCAACCGGAATATGTTATCCTTTCATTCAAAAAGGGGTGACTGATTATGATAGAGATTGTTTATGAAAAGGAAAAACAAAAGCCTGAGGGAAACGAAGGATATTTTCGTATTCCAAATAACATACGCCAGATAGGGGAAATTACAGGAACACAAAAAATCTATATAGAAGACTATGCGTATACTTATCTTTGTAGAATAGCTACTGAAAATTCTCACAAGGGAATGGCTGCAATTTTAATGGGGCAGTCGAATTGGAAGGATGGAAACTCCTATCTTTTTATAAAAAGTGCAGTAGCTTTGGAAGAAATGGAAGTCAGCGAAGAACATTTGGCGTTTACGCAGGAAATTTGGAACCATGTATATGAGAAGAATAAAGAATATTTTCCGGAGCAGGAGGTAGTGGGCTGGTTTTTATCTATACCGGGGTGTTCTATGGAGCTTCATGAGATTATTTGCCAGACGCACTTAAACCATTTTGGCGGGAACGATAAAATTCTGCTGGTGAGAGAGCCGTTGGAAAAGGAGGAAGCTTTTTATCGCTATGAAGACGGAAAGATGTCAAGGCAGACCGGTTTTTATGTATATTATGAAAAAAATGAGCCTATGAGAAGTTTTTTGATTTCTCAAAATGCCAAACAGGAGAAAAAGACAGAAGAAGTAGACGACTCTGCGGTACATACCTTCCGCAAAAAAGTGGAGATGAAAAGCGAGACAGAAGAAAAATATAAATTTCCGGTATTTAAGACAGTGGGTGTTTGTGCGATGGCAGCTGCACTGGCAGTAGGAGTTCTTTATGCGAATGACTATAAAAAAGAAAAAAGTAGCAAAACCGCTGTTGCCAGCATAAAAGAGAAGGAAGAAGAACCGGTAAAAGTAACACCGGTAAACGGTACACCGGATGAAAACACAAAGTCTGAGGAAACAGAAGAAGTGAAGGAAGAGATTCCCAAAGAAGAAGTTCAAAATTCTCAACCCGCAAATGCATCTGCTCAAAATTCATATATCATTCAGCAGGGAGATACTCTTACAAAAATCAGTATAAAAAATTACGGAAATGCAAAGCGGGTGAAAGAAATCTGTGAATTAAACCAAATACAGGAAAACGATTTGATTTATCCGGGACAAACAATTTTACTACCATAACAATTTGTGCTATACTTATGAAAAATACGATTAAGGAAGAAATTTATGAATGTAAAAAAACATACTTCTGAAAATAATAAAGTAATACAGCTATATAAAAATAAATGGAACCGGAAGTGGTTTATTCCCTTGGGAATACTGATTTTTATATTGATGGTTATTTTAGGCATCAAATATCATGTATATCATAATTATCGCACGCTTGCATCCTCCGGCAATGAAGATACACAATCATCAGGCTATATTCCGTTGGGGGACAGACTTTTGAAATATGGGGATGATGGAGCTTATCTTTTGTCTCAGTCTCACGAAATTCTCTGGAATTATACTTTTGAGATGAGCAATCCCTCTGCGGATGTAAGAGGAGAAAAAGCGGTTATTTATGATAAAAAAGGTACAAAAATGTTTGTCCTGGATAAAAATAAGCCAATATCTGATATGGAGACAAAGTTTCCTATTTTGCAGGCGGAAATTACGGAAAAAGGTTCTGTGGCGGCTGTCTTGCAGGATGGCGAAAAAACATGGATTAATTATTACGCATCTGACGGAAGCGTTATAGCGGAAAATCAGACACGTATAGAAAATCCTGGTTATCCGTTAGATATGACGGTTTCTCCCGGCGGTGAAAATATTGCAGTCAGTTTTTTAATGGTGGAAAACAGCCGTTTAATCAGCAAAGTTATTTTTTATAATTTTGGCGATGCGGGACAGAATAAAGAAGATAATATTGTAGCTGAGTATCAATATGAAAATATTGTTATTCCTCAGATTATTTATCTGGACAATACAACAGCAGTGGCATTTGGAGATAACGGGTATTCCATTTTTAAGGGAATAGAAAATCCGAAAGAAGAGGTAAAAGAAACCATAGAAGAAGAAATTGTCAGTACATTCCATAACGAAAAATATTTTGGATTGGTTTTAAAAGGAACAGGTAAAAAAGAAGGGTACATGATGCAGCTTTATTCACCTTCCGGCAAAAAAATGTTTTCTGAAAAATTTGAGCATGAATATCAAAGCATTGATATCAGTAAAGAGATGATTATACTGTGTGATGGCTCTAAGGTGAGGATGTATAATTTAAAAGGCATTTTAAAATTTGACGGAATAATAGGCGAAGGAGCAGTAAAAAATGTGTTCCAGATGTCTTCCAAACGCTATATGGTAATCTCCGAAAACGGAATTCATACAATCAGTCTAAAATAGTGAGGGTACAGATGAATTGGTTATGCGTAATAATTTTGGCAATTCCTGTTATGTATATTTTTAAGGGATTTCAAAAGGGAATGGTAAAAATGGCAGTTTCATTTCTGTCGGTATTTATAACCTTGGCGGCTTGCCTTATTCTCAATCCCCATATAGAAAAAGTGCTGAAACAGGAAACAAAAATTTATGAAAGTCTTCAAGAGAAATGTGAAAATTATCTTATAGATGTAATGGAAATACAGAAAGATGGGGAAATAAATGAAGAGCAGCAAAAAGAAGCTGTTCAAAAGCTTCCTTTGCCTGAGAATATAACAGAAGCTCTTTTCTCGAAAAGTTCAGAGGATGGATATGGAGGTATCTTAGCAGAGAATTTTATTAAATATCTGGCAGGCTATCTTGCAGATTTTATTATAGGAACAATCAGCTTGTTTTTAACATTTCTGCTCGTGAATGTTTTAGTGGGGTTATTAGGGAAAGTTCTGGGAACAATTTTTTCTTTTCCTATACTCAGTATGATGAACAGAATGGGCGGCGCTGTTTTAGGCGGGGCAAAAGGGATATGTATGGTATGGATTTTCTTTTTGATAATAGCTGTGTTTTGGGATAATGCTTGGGCGCAGAATTGTTATCATCTGATAAGGGGAAATTCCATTGTCAGTTATTTATATGATGAAAATATGTTTCTATATTTTTTGAAAGGGATTATGAAATAAAAAAGTAGGAAAATTTTGCGGAATTTTTCTGCTTTTTTATTGACAGAAATGTCAGAAGATGGTATAGTGAATGCCATCAGCGGATTGCTGGTAAAAAATATGTAAAATAAAAGAAAAAAGTTGTTGACAAAGTTGGAAAGATGTGATAATCTAATCTAGCTGTCGCAAAACGACAACAAAACAGTTGAAAAAGACTGAAAAAAGTTTAAAAAAGTTCTTGACAGAAAGATACAGATGTGATAATCTAGTATGGCTGTCGCAAAAGAGCAGAGATGCCGAAAGGCAG
>UQAX01000014.1 GCA_900539145.1 uncultured Blautia sp. | reverse complement strand
CAACCCCTCAAAGATTGAGGGGCAGGGGAGTTGAAGTGTCGAAGACACTTTTTTACTAATGCCGCAGACCGGAATCGAACCGGTACGGGAGTATAAGTCCCGCAGGATTTTAAGTCCTGTGCGTCTGCCTGTTCCGCCACTGCGGCAAGTCTTTTATGATGGGCGATGGTGG
The DNA here is from genome assembly GCA_900539145.1 of uncultured Blautia sp. Classification (GTDB taxonomy): domain Bacteria; phylum Bacillota; class Clostridia; order Lachnospirales; family Lachnospiraceae; genus Blautia. The sequence goes on along the minus strand of UQAX01000014.1, from coordinate 54,133 downwards.
ATTCGAACCACCGAAGGCGTTGCCAGCAGATTTACAGTCTGTCCCCTTTGGCCACTCGGGAAATCGCCCATGTCATTTTGACTAAATAGAATTATAGCATAGTTTGCGAAAATTGCAAGTATTTTTTTGCATACATAATTGCTTGAGATATAATAAAGGGAGTTATCACATGAAAATGACAGCTCCCTTTACCTATATATACTTTCTGATTGTTCTTTATGCAGCTTCCTTATCCTTTGGAATTGCAATATTTAAAATCATAGCGATAATTGCAGCAGGAACAATTCCTGAACCGCCAAAAATCAGCTCTACAAATTGCGGTAGGTTAGAAAGCACTTCTGTATTTGCTCCCAGACCATATCCCAGACCTAGAGCCACGGATACGATTGTTACCGTACGGTTGCTGACACCGTCTTTTGTTACAAGCTGAATTCCACTGACAACAATAGAAGCAAACATCATAACAGCAGCGCCGCCCAGCACACTTTGAGGCATCATCTGTATAATTGCCGCCAGCTTCGGGAATAATCCGCAAAGCACCAGAAAAATAGCTCCGGTTGAAATGGCAAAGAGGTTGACAATCTTTGTCATGGCAATCAATCCTACATTCTGGCTGAAAGATGTATTAGGAAGTACACCAAAGAATGCAGCAATAGAAGAGCCAAGACCGTCACAGATTACAGAACCTGACAGCTCCTTGTCAGTTGCTTCTCTTCCAAGACCGCCTTCTGTAATAGCGGAAGTGTCTCCAACTGTCTCCACAGCTGTTACAATAAACATAATCACAATCGGAATGATAGCACGAAGGTCAATCATATCCTTGCTGAACCCGAAAGGCATGAATGCAGGAACTGCAAACCAGCTTGCATCACTTACTTTTGAGAAATCAAGAACCCAAGAGCAGGTTTTGGTGACAGTTTCCTGTGTTGCCGGATCAACATACTGATAAGTTGTGGGTAAAATCATTCCCATAATTCCACAGACGATGTAACCTACAACAATTCCGATTAAAATTGATGCCGTACTGGTAACACCTTTGGTAAAATGCTTTAACAGAATAATGGTTACAAGAACCACAGTTCCCACAAAAAGGTTAGGAAGAGAACCGAAATCTCCATTATTATTTCCGCCCCCAAAGGAATTAATTCCAACAGAAATCAGAGACAGTCCGATTGCCATTACTACGGTTCCTGTTACCAGTGAAGGAAAGAAACGGCGAAGAGGTTTGAGGAAAAATCCTAACACAGTCTCAAATAGTCCACCGATAAAACTGGCAAAAATAATAGCGCCATAGGTGACAATTCCTTGCCCCATGGTAGATGCTACGCCGCTGCACACTCCGATAAAACCGGAACTTGTTCCCATTACAATAGGAAGCTTTGCGCCAACCGGTCCGATTGTAAAAATCTGTAACAGTGTGATAATCCCTGCCATCAGCATCGCATTTTGAATGATTTGAAGCTGAAGTCCCCCGTCCAGAGCACATGCACCGGTAATCAACAGAACAGGCGTTAAATTCCCCACAAACATGGCCATAACATGCTGCAAACCATATAAAATTGCCTGTCCTAAGGGAATTCTTCCTTCCAGCTGGTATGGGCTGGAATAATTTTGTTTCTTTTGCATTTTCTTTTCTCCTTAGAATTTTATATTCTCTTAATTTTTCCACCTAACACTCTATTACTGTTGGGAAAAAGAAGTCAATCATTTTGTGGGCTTTTCTTCTTTTTTGTGAATTTCGCAAAAACGATGATTTTTAATATGGTTATAAATGAGCGAAGCGATGACCTCTGCGTCTTCTTTCATATCTTCCTGTAACCAGTGCATAAAAATATTATACAGTGCGCCGGAATAATAGTAGAGCTCGTATCGCTCCAATGAAGAGGTGTTTTGTGTCTGGGTTACTTCTAACATATACAAATCCAGCCCATATAGAAGAATTTGGGAGCGATTTGCCTGTGTGATGCAAAGAACGTAATCCTTGTATTTCTGGAGATATTTCATACTGCTTAAAATATGTTCATAGGTCTGAAAATTAGAAGAAAAGGCAGGGTCTTTTAAATCTTCCACATATTCCTTTAAAATTCGATACATATAGTCCAGCAGAATATCGTCTTTTGACTTATAGTTGCGATAATAAGACATGCGGGATACGCCGGCACGCTTTGTAATATCGGTAATGGTAATGTCATTGTAATCTTTTGTGTGCATAAGCTGTATCAGTGCATCCATAATACAGTTTTTGGTAAACTCTTTCGTTTCCATGAAACAAAAACCTCCTTTTTGTCACAGTTGGGTTTTCAGATATTGTCTTAAAGAATACATAATGTTACAATTGTAACATTTAATGGAATAATATCAGAATAAAATAGGAAAAGCAAGAAAGGCTGAAAGAAAATGAAATTTGGAATTGTTACAGACAGCTCCTGTGATTTGCCGGAGAACTATACAGCGCAAGAAGAAGTTACAGTCGTATCCTTTTATGTTTCCTTTGACGGAGAAAATTATTTGAAAGAGGGTAAAGAAGCAAGAATTACAGAATTTTATCAGAAGATGACAGATAATCCCGACTGCTATCCAAAGACATCCATGCCCTCTGTACAGGATTATATAGATGCTTTCATTCCAATGGTGAAAAAGGGATTGCCGGTTCTCTGTATATGCCTTACCAAGAATTTCAGCGGTTCCATGCAGTCGGCAGTTACTGCAAAGGAAGAGGTTGAGGAAGAATATCCACAGGCGAAAATAGAAGTTGTAAACTCTCAGCTTGTTACAGCATTACAGGGACTTTTTGTAAAAGAAGCAGTGAAGCTTAGAAATCAGGATGTAGATTTGGAAACAGCAGTGGAAGCTCTGAAAAAAATCAGACATACAGGACAAATCTTTTTTACTACAAAGGATTTAAAATATCTGGAGCATGGGGGAAGAATAGGAAAAGCAGCCTGTCTGGCAGGAAGTATGCTGAATATTAAGCCAATTCTTCGCTTTTGTGATGCAGAGCTTGGTTCTACGGAGCTTTGCAGAGGAAGAAAAAAATCTTTGCATAAGATTATAGAAAAATTTTTAGATTATGTAGAAAAAGAAAAAATAGATTTAAATGAATATACACTTGTTACAGGAGTGGGACTGATGGTGCCGGAATTTGAAACCTTTCAGGAAGATTTAAGAAAGAGCTTAAATGAGAAAGGATACCATATTGAAACATGGGAAACCATGCAAATTGGGGCAACCATTGGCGTACATACAGGACCTTATCCTATGGGACTGGGAATTTTGAAAAAATGTGAAATCTAAAAAGAGGGAGTTGTCACTTTAAACGTTATCCGGAAATATTTGTGATAATGTTTAAATGGACAACTCCTTTTTTAGAATTACGGTCTTCGATAGCGGTTAAAGCAGGAAAAGATTTCCTGAATACGTGGAACTGCCAGACCGCAGGGGATATAGGAATTGCCGAAAAATGCAGAAAATCCGTCTTTTTCTATCTTGTTTTGCAAAACAGATATAATTTCAGAAATTGTGCGTTTTCCGTCAACCAGATGTTCTTGAGCATATCTTAGCAATTCTCCTAAAGCAGCAGTCTGCTCCTTATCTGTGAGCTGTTCGATATATCTTAAGTCAAGAGTGTCTTTTCCAATGGAAAAACTGTCTTTGCTATGGCATTTCATTTTAAAATCTTTATATGTGGATTTTTTTGTACTGCTCATAATACGTTTAGAAGACGGCATACAAAAATCCGGTACCGATGATGGGGGCAGCGGATAGTGCGAACAAAGCTTTTTGACCTTTTCTGTAATATCCAGAGCCTGATAACGGTCCATTTGAATAACCGTATCTGCAATATGAAAGAAAGCCCCTGAGCTGCCGGCTACTAATATAGTAGAAATGCCTGCTTTTGAAAATAATTGAGGAGCACGTTCTAAAAACGGAGTGATGGGTTCTTTGTCACGGCTGATAACCTGCTGCATAAACCCATCTCGTACCATGAAATTCGTGGCAGAGGTGTCTTCGTCCAGTAAAAATAAGGTGCTTCCGGCTTCCATACCTTCCACAATTCCGGCAGCCTGCGAGGTGCTTCCGCTGGCGTCCAAGGTTGAAAAACAATGGGTATCTTTCCCGTTAGGCAAGTCGTTGATAAACAAGGATATATCTACGTCTTTAATGAAACGCCCGTCTTCTGCACGCGGCTTTACAGCGGAGGAGTCTGTAAGGACAAATTCTCTGCCGTCTCCGGCAATATGATTGTATACGCCGTCTTCAAGGGCTGTCAAAAGAGTGGATTTTCCGTGGTAGCCGCCGCCTGCAATCAGGGTGATACCCTGAGGGATTGCCATTCCTTTTATTTTGCCCTTATGGGGAAGCGTAATTTCCGTTTCCAATGAAGCGGGAGATTGAAATGGAACTGCATTTTTCATTGGTTTTTGGGAAATGCCGCTTTCTCTTGGGAGAATTGAATGATTGGCAACAAAGGCAACAAGCTGGCGCTTTTTTAATTCCTGTCGCAGAAATTCTTGGTCTTCGGCAAGGAAGACAACGCTTTCCACAGCTTTTTGGGAAAGATTTTTATAAAGCAGTGATTTTTCCACACAGGAAGGAAGAAATTCAAAAAGGATTTTTTCCAATTCAAAAGCATTGATGGTTCTTCCGTTAGCAGGAAATCCCACAGTAAAACGAACCGTAACAAAGTCGGAGCTTATTTCACAGGCAGTACGCTCTAAGACCTCCTGTCCGCAGACAGAGGTGGAGATAGAACCGCTTTTGCCGGAGCCTTTTGCTTTAAAATTATAGATGGAAAGCTGCTGGGAAAATTTTCGCAAAAGATAATCCTGCACAGCAATCCGTACGTTTTTTGCAGAAAAGCAGAAGGCAGGGAAAGCGGCAATTTTTGCCGGAACCTGAATACTTAAATGAGAAGGGGAGGCAAAGGGGTCTCCCTGCACATGGTCTATGGAAAGAAGAAAGTGCTTGAAATCGTAAATGCCTTTTAATGTCTTGTAGGCAGGGTAGCTTTTCCGGTGAATGGAAGAAAGCTGTTGTCTGAGCTGCTGTGAAGTAAACATATTAAAATCCTTTCATTGAAAATAATTTTTATAATAAGGTCAGGTAAAAAAGATTGCGTTGTTGCGCAATTTCCTGTGAAACAAAAAAATCCCTTACATCCTAAGATGTAAGGGATTTACGTGCGTTAGAGGATTCGAACCCCCGACCTTTTGGTCCGTAGCCAAACGCTCTATCCAGCTGAGCTAAACGCACATTTGTTAGCTGACTGCCTCAGCAACAAAACTGATTATAGGGTATAAGCTTAGAAATGTCAATACCTTTTTTGAAAAAAATTTAAAAAACGAAAAAAAGATATGGATTTTCTATGAAATAAGCTGGAAGAATTACAAAATACGTGATAAGATAATAAAAGATGCAGGGGAGAAAATTTTAATTTTATACATAAAGGGGAGAATATACATGGAGAATGAAATTACATTCAGAACCTCAGTGGGAGGTTACAGACGTGATGAAGTTATTGAATACGTAGAAAGCATGAACGAGCAAATTTTTTGCTTAAAAAAGGAAAGCGAGGAAGCTGCAGCAAACTACAAGGCAAGAATTCACGAGCTGGAGACGCTTTTAGTACAAAAGGAAGCGAATGAAGCCGCTCTTATAGAAGAAAATGGAGTAAAGCTTGAGAAATATGAAACAGAAAATGCAAAGTTAGAAGAAGATTTGGAAAAGCTGGAAGAGCAGTATAAAGCAGCTCATTCGGATGTGGCAAGACTGGAAGCAGAAAAGAGAGTGCTGAAAGAAAAACTGGGCAGAGAAGTATTAAGACTTCGTACCGAAAATCAGGATTTAAAAGAAAAGCTGCAGGAAGCAGAACGAAACATTGGCTCAGAGGCAGATTATGAAGGCGTAAGAAATGCTGTTTCAGAAGTGCAGTACAAAATTGCCGAGTATGTGAATATTATTAACAAAACACAGCAAAGCCTTGGGGAAACCTATCAGAAAATGAATGGGATTAAGAAAAAAGTAGCGGAGCAGATGGAGAAGAATAAGAAATAAAAGAACAACAGCTATCAACGAAATTGATGATAGCTGTTGCTTTTTGCTTAATTTTCATTGTTATGCTTTTTTGCCATGTTTTGTGTATGTTGTTTAATTGCGAGAAAGCTTTCTGTACTAATGACATGTTCCATACGGCAGGCATCCTCAGAGGCTGTTTCAGGAGCTACGCCCAGTTTTATCAGCCATGTACTTAAAAGTTCGTGGCGCTCATATATTTTTTCTGCAATGGCAAGCCCGGACTCTGTCAGGGTGATATAGCCTTCCTGATTAACGTTAATATACCCGTTTAGACGGAGATTTTTCATGGCAACGCTGACACTTGGTTTGGAAAAGGACAATTCATTTGCGATATCAATAGAGCGAACCTGAGGCTTGCGTTTGCTGATAACGAGAATAGTTTCCAAATAGTTCTCAGCAGATTCCTGTATTTTCATGCAGCGACTCCTTCCTTCAAAAATATACTGATATTAGGATACCATATTTTGCTAAGAAGTTCAAACCAATAAGAACTTGAATGTTATTTATGTTTACATTCCGAAGGTTTTGTACTAGAATAAAACACATAATATTTGACGGAGGAAAGTAAATGGGAACAGTAATCATACCGAAAGACTATCATTCATGCTTATCCAGATACGAAACACAGGAGGCAATCGGAGCAATTAAAAATCTTATGCAGAAAAAGCTGTGTATGGCGTTAAAGTTAAAAAGGGTAACAGCGCCTTTGTTTGTTGACCCGGCTATGGGATTAAATGATGACTTAAATGGCGTGGAGCGTCCGGTAAATTTCGATATTCCTGACGCAGGAACTACGGCACAGGTAGTTCATTCTCTGGCAAAATGGAAACGTATGGCGCTGTACCATTATGATTTTCATGTGGGAAAAGGACTTTTGACAGACATGAACGCAATCCGCAGAGATGAAGAGCTGGATAATCTTCATTCTATTTATGTTGACCAGTGGGATTGGGAAAAAATTATTACAAGAGAAGAACGCACCTTGGATTATTTAAAAAGTACCGTGCAGCGTATTGTGGGGACTATCTGCAATGCGTTGGATGAAATCAAATATCAGTATGAGAATTTGGATACAGAGCTTTGTCGTGACGTAGCCTTTATCACTTCTCAGGAATTGGAGGATTTATATCCATCCTTGACACCAAAGGAGAGGGAGCAGGCATATACAAAGGAGCACAAAACAGTTTGTATTATGCAGATTGGTGATGTGCTGGCATCAGGAGAAAAGCATGACGGCAGAGCGCCGGATTATGATGACTGGAAATTAAACTGCGATATTTTATTCTGGCATGAGCCTTTACAGTGTGCGCTGGAAATTTCCTCTATGGGTATTCGTGTAGATGAAAAATCTTTAGATGAACAATTAAAAAAGGCAGGCTGTGAGGAGAGAAGAAATCTTCCTTTCCATAAAAAGCTTTTAAACGGAGAGTTGCCTCTTACCATAGGAGGTGGTATCGGTCAGTCCAGAATTTGTATGCTGTTTTTGGGAAAAGTACACGTGGGAGAGGTTCAGGCATCTATTTGGGACGAAGAAACTCTGACAGCATGTAAAAAAGCGGGAATAGAGATTTTATAGAGGAGAGCAGAATGGAACAGAAGACAAAGAAATGGCTGGTTGCAGGTGTGCTTACAGTTGCCGTGGCAATAGGTGTGGGAACTTGTTACAGCAATACTTCTGATAAAAGCAGCAGCAAAAAAGAGGCTGTTAAGAATACGGAGAAAACAGAAGAAAAACAAACATCAAAGAATACAAAAAGTGCAGAAAAAGAAGAAGCTTCTTATTATCCTCTGACAATTAAAACCCAAGGACCGGATGGCAAAGAATATGAAACGGTCTATGAAAAACAGCCGGAAAAGGTGGTGGCAGTTTATCAGGGAAATGTAGAAACGATGTTAGCCCTTGGTCTGGAAGACAAGATTGCAGCAGTAGCAGGGATAGAGCAGCCGGTTTTAGAAGAATATCAGGAGGCCTTTAGCAAGCTGAAGAATTTGGAGGAATTTACGCCTTCCAAAGAAACAATTACAGCAGAAGAACCGGATATGATTTTTTCATGGGTTTCTTACTTTGAGGAAAGCACGCTGGGAGAGCCGCAGGAATGGCTGAATCAGAATGTGAACGTATATATGAACACCAATACCGCATCTGAAAAAGATACGCTGGAAAACGAATATCACGATATTAAAAATATAGGAAAAATCTTTCAGGTAGAAGAAAAAGCAGATGAGCTTGTAAAATCCATGAAAGACAAGGTAAAAGAAATCAAGAAAAAGGTTGAGAAGACGGGAAAAGAGACTTCTGTTTTGATTTTGGAAAAGGGAACAGACGGGTTTATCAATTACGGTGCGGACAGTCTTGCGGGAGATATGGTAAATCAGATTGGCGGAACTCTTGCAAAGCAGGAGAGTGCAGTGATGACGGCAGAGGAAGTTGCCGAGGCAAATCCGGACGTACTGTTTATTACCTATACGCCGTATTTGGACGATGATGAGGAATTGATAAAAGAAGAAAAGATGGATTTATTTTTGCAGGACGAGATGTTTGCAGAAATGAATGCAGTAAAAAATAACAAAGTCATTCCCGTTATGTTAAATGAAATTTTTGCCAGCGGTGTTCGCACAGTGGATGGCGTAGAGACACTTGCTGAGGGAATACTTTCAGAATAATAAGCAGTAATTAAGAATAGCCATACATTTTTGGCAAATTTGTCAAAAATGTATGGCTATTTTTGATATAAGCTTAAAAAGACAACTCTAAATATCTTTAATCACTTAGAACATTGTTTTTAGTTTACATAATCCTTCCAGATATATCCTTTCTGTCCTTCAAAATCCACCTCATACCAGCCGCTTCCGTCTATGTTTGTGATAGTTACGGCAGCATCCGTATATAAAGTGCCCAGAATTTCAGAGCCGCTTTTTGGTTCTGCACGGACATACACACTGCTGGCAATGGTAGTTTCTTTGGAGTCTCCCACTGCAAACTCACCGCCATTGGTTTCTTCCTTCTCATCCTCTTCGTTGTCGCCTTTTTTGTCATTTTCTTTTGAAGGGACTTTTTCATCAGGTTTTTCTTTTTTATCGTCCTGCTTTTCGATCTCTTGCTGTTTATCATCTTCCTCGTTGTTCTTGTCGTCTTCTTCTAAGACAACCGGAGACCCCGTACTGTTGGGAATACTTTCCTCTGCCTTTTTTGCCAGAGCCAGAACGCTGGAATTGTCTGCTGTGGCAGTGATTTTTCTTACTTTTACCTTATTGGTATTCGTATCTTCAATAGCGCCTACATACATAAGCGTTACTTCATTTCCGGGAACAATGCCGTTTTCCAAATCAAGCTGCGCTTTTTCACAATTATCAAAGGACAGTGTTTCACCTTCCGAAGTTTCAATGGATATTTCTGTACCGGTGTATTTCACTAATGTTCCGCTTAAAGAGGAGGAAACCGCATCAAGCTCGGCTTCTTCGGCTTTTTGAGAATTATCTTCTTTTTGACATCCTGTAAAAGATAAGGTGGCTGTTGCTGCAAGTAATACAAGTAAAAATTTTTTCATAGACAAAACCTCCTGTGTTATGAATTTGCACGTTTTTCCAAGTGCTTGTTAAATATCAGAAGAAAGCCCACTGTTGCCATAACAGCGGCAATCCCATCTGCGATAGGCTGTGCGTAGAAAGCGCTTCTTGCCCCAAAGAAAATAGGAAGAAGAATGGTGAAAAGCATATAGTTTCCCTTTCTGGAAAGAGAAAGGAACAGGGCTGTCTTGCTTCTTCCAAGGGCTGTGAAGCCATCCACAAATACATACTGAAAGCTAAGAGGAATAATCATTAAAGTAAATACTCCGATGCCCCATGTACAAAGCTCCATTTGCAGAGCGTCTTTTGTGAAAATGCGGATGAAATACTGAGGCACAATACGGGAAAGCACAAACATGAGAGTGGTAAAGCAAAGGCAGAGAATTAAAATGTATTTTTCTGCTTTTCTGACTCGTTTGATTTCCTTTGCTCCGTAGTTATAGCTTAAAATTGCCTGTGTACCGCTGGAAATTCCCAGCATAGGGCCGGTAATCAGCATCATAAAGCTCTGCACGATGGTGGCGCAGGTGATTAAAATGTCACCCTCTGAAGGACCGCCGAATTTTTGCAGCACAGAGTTTAGAACAATGATAATTACACTGTCTGTGGCAAGTATCAGAAAAGGGGAAATCCCCAGTGTTAAAATTTTCTGCACGATTACAGGTGAAAAGGACTGCTTTTTCAATAACGTAATTCTAATGGGCACTTTCTTGCCGATTAAAAAGCAAAAGGCAAAGGCACAGGATGCAAATTGTGCAATAACCGTAGCAATGGCAGCGCCGGCAACCTTCATATCTAACAGGAAAATGAAGACAGGATCTAAAATAATATTGGTAACAGCGCCGATTAAAACAGTCAGCATTCCCACGGCAGGAAAGCCCTGACAGGTAATAAAATAATTCAGCCCAATCGCCATCAGGGCAAAAAACGTTCCCGCAGTATAAATAGTAAGGTAAGCATCTGCATAAGGGAAGGTTACCGGGCTTGCGCCGAACCAGTTGAGCAGATATTTTTTACTTACTAAGAACAGTATAGTCAGTACAGCGGAAAAAAGAACCAGCATAGCAAAGCTGTGAGCGAGAATAGACTCTGCCTGTTTTTTTCTTCCTGCGCCCATACGCATGGACATTAAAATGGAACCGCCTAAACCGATTAGCGTACCAAACGAGGTTAGAAGTGTGACAATAGGACCGCATACACCTACTCCGGCAAGGGCTGCATCTCCGATTTCTTTAATATTTCCAATAAACATTCGGTCAATGATACTGTATAAAACAGTGACAAACTGTGCAATCATAGAAGGAATTGCCAGCTTTAAAACCAGAATGGGAATTCGGTCTTTTCCTAAATCTGTTTGATGTTTCATTTCCTTTGTTCTCCTTCATGGTTATCTGTACCTTGATTTTAATACGAATTTGAGAAAAAGGAAAGAGAAAAAGCTTGCTTCTTGTAAAATGCCCGTGTTATACTGAATTCAAGGGAAACACAACAAGGGGAGCACTGCGTAGGCGGTGCTTTTTATTATGATGAAGGAGCAGACATGTTAAAGATTAAAAATTATGTAAGACCTGAGAGTCTGGAAGAAACGTATGAATTAAACCAAAAAAAGTCCTCCTGCATATTAGGAGGAATGTTATGGCTGAAAATGGGAAACAGAAATGTAGGTACAGCCATTGATTTGTCAAAACTGGGATTGAATGAAATCAAAGAAACAGAAGAGGAATTTCAAATCGGGGCAATGACTTCTTTAAGAGAGCTGGAAGTACATAAAGGGCTGGCAGCGTATACAGACGGCGCAATGAAGGAAAGTCTTCGCCATATTGTAGGGGTACAGTTTCGAAATCGTGCTACCGTAGGAGGAAGTATTTTCGGCAGATACGGATTTTCCGATGTGCTCACCATGTTTTTGGCAATGGATACAGAAGTGGAGCTTTACAAAAGAGGTCGTATTTCTTTAAAAGAATTTGCAGCAGAAAAGCCGGACAGAGATATTTTGGTGCGTTTGATTGTAAAGAAAAAGCCTGCTCGCATGGCATATATCAGCCAGAGGAACAGCAGCACAGATTTTCCTGTACTGACCTGTGCCGTTTCCATAGAGGAAGACGGAAATGTAAAAGTGGCAGTGGGAGCTTGCCCTTTCAGAGCAAAACTGGTAGAGGATAAGGAAAATATTTTAAAAGGATTTCTGAATATGGAAGCTTCAGAAAAAGAAAAAGCAGCCTGTGACTTTGCCCTTTATGCCAAAGAACAGGTGAGAACAGCAGGAAATATGAGAGCTTCCAAAGAGTACAGAAGTCTTCTTGTTCAGGTTTTGGTGAAAAGAGCGCTGTTAAAAGCAGGAGGGGAAAATGGAAATTAAATTTAAGTTAAACGGAAAAGAAATAAAAGCGGAAGTAGAGGCAGATACCATACTTTTAGATTTGTTAAGAGAACAGGGCTGTTACAGTGTGAAAAGAGGATGCGAAACAGCAAATTGTGGCTTATGTACAGTTCTCATGAATAAAAAGTCCGTACTTTCCTGCTCCATACTGGCGGCACAGGCAGACGGACAGGAAATTGTCACTTTGGAAGGCATGCAGAAGGAAGCCGAAGAATTTGGAGATTTTCTTGCCAATGAAGGAGCAGAACAATGCGGATTTTGTAATCCCGGTTTTATTATGAATGTATTTGCCATGTTAGAGGAAATCGAAGAACCCACAGAAGAAGAAATTTTGGAATATCTGGCAGGAAATCTCTGTCGCTGTTCCGGATTTGTGGGACAGACCAGAAGCATTTTGAAGTTTTTAGAGTATAAGAAGGGGGGCAAAAAAGAAGCATGAGTTATGTAAATCAATCTGTACAGAAAAAGGATGCAAAAGCGTTAGTTACAGGGCAGCCGGTTTATACAGACGATATCGCTCCGGCAGATTGTCTGATTGTCAAGGTGTTGCGAAGCCCTCACGCACATGCAAGAATAGAAGAAATAAAAACAGATGCAGCAAAAAAGGTTCCGGGAATTGCCTGTATTCTGACTTATGAGGACGTACCACAAGACCGTTTTACCATGGCGGGACAGACTTATCCGGAATTAAGTCCCTATGACCGTTTAATTTTGGATAAGCATTTAAGATTTGTGGGAGATGCAGTAGCCATTGTAGCCGGGGAAAATGAGAAAGCCGTGGATAAGGCGTTAAAACTCATCAAAGTAAAATATGAGATTTTAGAGCCTGTATTGGATTTCCATAAAGCAAAGGACAGCGAAATTCTCATACATCCGGAAGAAAACTGGGAGGCAAAGGTTCCTGTGGGCGCAGACAATCACCGCAATCTCTGTGCGTCCGGTGTGGAAAGCAAAGGTGATGTGGAGGCTCTTTTAAAGGAATGTAAATATGTAGTAGAGGGAACGTATCATACAAAAGCAAACCAGCAGGCAATGATGGAAACCTTCCGTGCCTATACATATTTGGACTATTTCGGCAGATTAAATGTCGTTGCGTCCACACAGGTTCCTTTCCATATAAGAAGAATTTTAGGAAGAGCGCTGGGTATCGGCGCATCCAAGGTAAGAGTCATAAAACCACGTATCGGAGGTGGATTTGGAGCGAAACAGACTTCTGTGGCAGAGGTATATCCGGCGATTGTGACCTTAAAAACAGGAAAGCCGGCGAAAATGATTTTCTCCCGCTATGAGTCTCAGATTTGTTCCTCTCCCCGTCATGAGATGGAAGTAAAGGTGCGTTTGGGAGCAGATGAAAAGGGCTTGTTAAGAGCCATTGATATTTATACGCTTTCCAATACAGGAGCTTACGGAGAGCATGGACCTACAACCGTAGGCTTATCTGCTCATAAACCACTGGGCCTGTACCGAAATACACAGGCATATCGCTTTACTTATGATGTGGTATATACAAATCACATGTCAGCAGGAGCATATCGTGGATACGGTGCAACACAGGGGATTTTTGCAGTAGAGTCAGCCATTGACGAGCTGGCAGAAAAAATTGGCATGAACCCCATTGCTTTTCGAGAGTTAAACGTGTCAAGAGAAGGAGACGCTTTTGTAGGATATGACGGAAGTCCCGTGGTTACAAGCTGTACCTTGGATAAATGTATTGAAAAAGCAAAAGAGATGATAGGCTGGGACAAAAAATATCCCTGCTATGAGACAAAGGACGGAAAAATCCGTGGCGTAGGGGCGGCTCTTGCTATGCAGGGTTCTTCTATTGCAGGAGTTGACGTAGGCGGAGCAACCATTAAAATGGGAGAAGATGCGTCCTATACGTTAAGCCTTGGAGCTACGGACATGGGAACAGGCTGCGATACCATTTTGGCACAAATGGCGGCAGATATTTTAGAGACAAAGCTGGAAAATATCGTGGTATTCGGTGTTGATACGGATATTTCTCCTTACGACTCTGGTTCTTACGCTTCTGCAACTACCTACGTTACGGGAATGGCAGTGGCAGATGCCTGCAAAGAGCTTCGTGAGAAAATTAAGGAAATCGGAGCAGAGATTTTAGGCGTTCCCGTACAGAAAACAGAATTTGACGGACAGAGAGTTTATACGCTGGATGGGGAACGAGAAGTTTCCAAAGAGGAGATTGCGGTAAAAGGAACTTGCGGAAATAATCAGTCTCTTCATGTAACAGTCAACCGCTCCTCCAAAATTTCTCCGCCGCCGTTTATGGCAGGCATGGCAGAGGTAGAGATTGATAAAGAGACAGGAAGCATTGAAGTGGTAGACTACGTGGCAGTGGTAGACTGCGGAACACCTGTCAATCCAAATCTTGCCAGAGTACAGACCGAGGGCGGTCTTGCACAGGGAATTGGAATGGCTTTATACGAAGATATCCAGTATAACGAAAAAGGACAGATGCGAAACAATTCCTTTATGCAGTATAAAATTCCATGTCGACAGGACGTAAAGAAAATCCGTGTAGAATTTGCTCCAAGCTATGAAAAATCACATCCTTTCGGGGCAAAATCCATAGGAGAAATCGTTATCAATACTCCGTGTCCGGCTATTGCCAATGCAGTTTACAATGCTGTGGGACTCCGCATAAAAGAAATGCCCATTACTCCTGAGAAAATAGCCATGGGATTATTGGAAAAATAAAATTTGACAAAAATTTGACGCTTTTAAAGGTATAATAAGAAGTCGCTAAAAATTATTAGAAACAAGGAGAAGAAGTGATGAATAACCACAAAAGCGAAAAGAAAATCATGTGGTACAGCCTTGCTTTTATGGCCTTTTCAACAGTATGGGGATTTGGAAACGTTATTAACGGCTTTTCTGAATACGGCGGATTAAAAGCAATTGTTTCATGGGCATTAATTTTTGCCATTTATTTTGTACCATATGCGTTAATGGTTGGTGAAATGGGGAGTGCTTTCAAAGAAGCAGGCGGCGGTGTAAGCTCCTGGATTTTGGAAACAATCGGACCTAGAATGGCTTATCTGGCAGGATGGACCTACTGGATTGTGCATATGCCATATATTTCACAGAAACCAAACGGCGCAGTTATTGCAACAAGCTGGGCAATCTTCAGAGATGCACGTATCAGTCAGATGGATGTAAAAGTAATGGCAGTTATCTGTCTTGCATTATTCCTGTTTGCTGTATGGGTTGCATCTAAGGGAATTGGCGTTTTAAACAAACTGACATCCCTTGCAGGCTCTACAATGTTTATCATGTCTATTCTTTTCATCATTATGATGATTGCTGCACCTGCAATTACAGGAGCAGACGTAATGGACATCGAATGGTCAGTAGAGACCTTCATGCCTACATTTGACAGCAAGTTCTTCTTGAACTTATCAATTCTGGTATTTGCTGTAGGTGGATGTGAGAAGATTTCACCTTATGTAAATAAGATGAAAAATCCTGCAAAAGATTTCTCAAGAGGTATGATTACACTTGCCATCATGGTTACCGTATGTGCAGTATTAGGAACAATCGCATTAGGTATGATGTTTGATTCCAATAATATTCCACCGGACCTTATGACAAACGGTGCTTACTACGCATTCCAGAAATTAGGAGAATATTACCATGTTGGTGATTTCTTTGTAGTAGTTTATGCGTTAACAAACTTAATCGGACAGTTTGCAGTATTAATCCTGTCTATTGACGCACCTCTGCGTATGCTTTTAGACAGCGCTGATGAAAATTACATTCCAAAAGCTCTGTTTAAACAGAACAAACACGGCACATATACAAACGGACATAAATTAGTTATGGTTATCGTATCCTTACTGATTATTGTTCCTGCATTCGGTATCGAAAGTGTAGACGTGTTAGTAAAATGGCTTGTAAAAGTAAACTCTGTATGTATGCCTCTGCGTTACCTCTGGGTATTCGTTGCATATATTGCATTGAAAAAAGCAGGAGACAAATTCCATGCAGAATATCGTTTTGTTAAGAATAAAACAGTTGGTATTATCTTCGGTGTATGGTGCTTTGCGTTTACAGCATTTGCCTGCATCATGGGTATTTACTCAGAAGATCCATTCCAGTTAGTAATGAATATTGTAACTCCATTCGTATTAATCGGACTCGGATTTATTATGCCGGTTATTGCAAAACGTTCTAAAAACAAATAATTTTTAATAGTGCCCGGCTCTCAGGAGTACGGGCACTATGTATATAAGATAAGGAGGAAAAATATGTATCAGGAAACAGCAAAAGAACTTATTCAGTTTATCGAAAAAAGCCCAACTTGTTTTCATGCAGTAGCTTCCATGAAAGAAATTCTGGAAAAAGAAGGTTATACAGAATTAAAGGAAGCTGATAAATGGGAAATTAAAAAGGGCGGAAATTACTATGTAACAAGAAATGACTCTTCTCTGATTGCATTTTCTGTACCGGAAGGAGAAGCAAAAGGCTTCCGTATTATGGCAAGCCATAGTGACTCCCCATGTTTTAAAATTAAAGAAAATCCGGAAATGACAGTGGATAACAAATATGTGAAGTTAAATGTAGAGCGTTACGGCGGTATGATTTGTGCTCCGTGGTTTGACCGTCCTCTTTCTGTAGCAGGCCGTGTGATTGTAAAAGAAGACGGAAAACTGGTGACAAAGCTGGTTGATGTAGACAGAGATTTACTGATGATCCCAAATCTTGCTATTCACATGAACAGAGAAGTAAATGATGGGTACAAATACAATGCACAGAAGGATTTGCTTCCATTATTCGGAGATATTGCTGCAAAAGATACTTTTATGAAAACTATTGCTGAAGCAGCAGATGTAAAAGAAGAAAATATTTTAGGTCACGATTTATTCCTTTATAACAGAGAAAAAGGTTCTGTATGGGGAGCAAATGAAGAATATGTTTCTATCGGAAGATTAGATGATTTGCAGTGTGCATTTTCATCTTTAAAAGGTTTTCTGGCGGGAGAAAAGAAAGAATATATTGCAGTACACTGTGTTCTTGATAACGAAGAAGTGGGAAGCGGTACAAAACAGGGTGCAGCATCTACTTTCTTATATGATGTATTGGTTCGTGCAAATCAGGCTCTTGGACAGGACTATGAAAATTATTTAAGATATCTTGCCAACAGCTTTATGGTTTCTGCCGATAATGCTCATGCAGTTCATCCAAACTATACAGAAAAGGCAGATCCTGTAAACCGCCCATACTTAAATGAAGGAATTGTAATTAAGCACAGCGCAAATCAGAAATATTGTACTGACGGCGTTTCCGCTGCAATGTTTAAAGATTTATGTAATGAAGCGGAAGTACCTTTCCAGACATTTACCAACCGTTCCGATATTTTAGGCGGTTCTACACTGGGAAATATTTCCAATACAAAGGTTGCTTTAAATGCAGTGGATATCGGACTTCCACAGCTTGCAATGCACTCTCCTTATGAAACAGTGGGAGTAAAAGATACTGAGTATCTGATTAAAGCGGCAACAAAATTATTTGCATAAATATAAGATAAAAGATATAGAGCTGTCATTTTAAGTCGCATCGAGGATATCTATACGTTTTGCGCTCAGTCTGCGCTCACTTTGAGCTTGTAATCTCAAAGCGTGCTCGACAAATTCGCCAAAAATGTATAGATATCTCAAAGTGCTCTTAATGTGACAGCTCTTTCTAAAGTTTGTCGTAAGTTTTTTCTTTGTTTTCCGGAGCTTTTAAAAGCAAATATTTACGGATTGCAAAGATAACGGCAATAGCCACAACGCCGATAAGTGTTTCTACCATATTAAGGTGTTCGACTACCATTTGCCTTGCAATGGCAAACATTAAAACCTCCAGAAGATTTTCAGCCGTATGCTTTGCCAACATTTTTACGAATTCTACACCAATGAGAAGTGTCAGCGCATTTCCCAAAAATTCGGTAAATTGTTCCGGGCTGATATCCAAAAGCGGAATACGGATAAAATTATAAAGCATGGGAATAATTAATGTAATAATTACCAGAAGCATGACCGCAGATAAAACGATTTCGGTGTACCTGGATATGGTATAGATAATTTCATTTAGTTTTCGTTTCATGGTTCTCCTTTCATATCGTAATTTCGTTCTTTAAAGATTTGTAACAATTCCATAGTTTTATCATATCATAAATCCCCGAAAAACCGAAGAAAAGATTGAAAAACCGGGAAAAAATTTGTAATACAAATTTAAAAAATCCCAACTTCACACTTGCCAAGGGAAAAAAATTATGCTATTATATACAGGAAGTTCGAAAAATGTTTCAGAAATGTTACAGATATTAAAAAAGTAAGTATAAAATTGTTATTGGAGAGGTACATAAAAGTATGAAAAAAAGATTAGCATGTCTGTCATTGATTTTTGCTATGGCAGCAACACAAATTCTTCCAGTTTCCGCTGCAAGAAAAGATGATGTACAGGCTCAGAAATCAGAAACTCAGAATAAACTTTCAGAAGCAGAAGCAAAAGCAAACAGTCTTGAAGAACAAAAAGGCGCTATTATGGGACAGATTAGTTCCTCTGAACAGGAATTAGTAGACGTTCTTTCTCAGATTGACATTCTTGCAGGAGAAATTACAGATAAAGAAGCAGAAATCGAAAAGACAAAAGAAGACCTTGTACAGGCAGAGCAGGACAGAGACGAACAGTACGAAGCAATGAAAAAGAGAATTCAGTACATGTATGAAAATGGCGGAAGTGATGCTTGGGCACAGATTTTATTAGAGTCTGACAGCATTGCATCTATGTTATCCAAAGTGGAAAACACAGAAAAAATGTACGCTTATGACAGAGCAGAGCTGAAAGAGATGAAAGAAGCTGTTCAGGAAGTTAAAGATTTAGAAGAAAAATTAGAAAATGAAAAATCTGAATTGGAAACTGCCAAAGAAGAACAGGAAGGCATGAAAGGCGCTCTTCAGACTAAGATTGACGACTTAAAAGCAAACGCATCTGATTATGAAGCGCAGATTGCAAATGTGAAGGCACAGGCTGAAGAATATAAAAACCTGATTGCACAGCAGACAGCAGAGCTTGAACAAATTCAGGCACAGGAAGAAGCTGCAAGAAAAGAACAGGAAAAACAGCAGAAAGAAGCAGAACAGAATAAAAATAATAACAACAATAATAATAGTAACAATAACAGCAATAATAACAAACCATCAAATAACAACAGCGGCAATACCAATAATAAACCAAGTAGCAACAAGCCAAGCAACGGTGGCGGAAGTTCTAAACCGGAAGCAGAAAAACCATCTAAACCGTCAACTCCGTCCACACCATCTTACAATGGTGCAACAGGTGAAGCAGTTGTAGCGTATGCAAAACAGTTTATCGGAAATCCTTATGTATACGGCGGAAACAGCTTAACAAACGGTATTGACTGTTCTGGATTTACACAGCAGATTTACGGACACTTCGGATACAGCCTGCCACGTACAAGTGGTGCACAGGCAAGTTCCGGTGTAAGAATTGATTATTCTCAGCATCGTGCAGGAGACTTAATCGTATACCCGGGACATGTGGCAATCCTTACAGGAGATGGTGGAATTGTACATGCTTCCAACAGCGCTCCATATCCAAAGGGCGGTATTAAATATACTGCAAACGCGTTATACAGATCACCGATTGCGGTTAGAAGAATTGTTCAGTAATTAATTACATAGTACATATTAGGGAGAAATACCTCTTTTGGTATTTCTCCTTTTGTCGTATCAGGAATTTTAGGAGAAAAGTAATGAAAGAGGATAAGAAAATCTTAATTGTAGAAGACGACACAGATATTAACAACTTGCTTTTTACAGCGTTAAAAAAAGAGGGGTATGCTGCGGTGCAGGCATTTTCGGGAACAGAAGCGAAAATGCTACTGAAAATGGAAAGCTTTGCATTGGTACTTCTGGATTTGATGCTGCCGGGAATACCGGGAGAGGAGGTTTTGAAATTTATACGGGAGCAAGGAAACAGCGCCGTAATTATTTTAACGGCAAAAGATACACTTGACGATAAAGTAAATCTTTTAATTGCAGGGGCTGATGATTATATTACAAAGCCATTTGAGATACAAGAAGTATTGGCAAGGGTTCAGGTACAGTTTCGCCACGGCGTTCAAGGAGGAAACAATAATGTGCTTTCTCATAAGCAGATGGTGCTGGACAGAGAAAAATTTCAGATAGAAGTAGGAGGAAAGTTGCTGGGAAAAATTACAAAACAGGAATTTTCTATATTAGAGCTGTTGTTAAAGCATCCAAAACAGGTATTTAGCAAAGAAGATATCTTTGAATATGCTTGGGAAGAGCCATATATGGGAGAAACAAAAACTTTAGATGTGCACATCAGCAATATTCGGAAAAAGATAAAAGAAGTTACAAAGGAAGAATATATTGAAACAGTATGGGGAATTGGATATCGCTTACAACAGTAAAGAATTATGCCGCTCATACTTTACCCTTTTTTTACTTTTGATTTGCGATTTTTTAGGATTGAAGAGATATGATAAGAGCAGATAAGGAAAGGAGAGACTGTTATGAGTGAATATTTGTTACAAACCAGAGGTCTGACAAAACAATATGGGCGTCATAAAGCAGTGGAAAATGTGGATATCCACGTGAAAAAGGGTGCAATTTATGGATTTATAGGAAGAAACGGAGCAGGAAAGAGTACCTGTCTGAAAATGGTAAGCGGACTTTCACGTCCTACCGCAGGTGAGATTGAATTTTTTGGTTATTCAGGGAAGGAATTGAAAGACGTTCGTTCCAGAATTGGTTGTTTAATTGAGATGCCCGGATTATACGGCAATATGACAGCTTATCAAAATCTGAAAATAAAATGCGAAATGCTGGGAATTAACAAAAAAGGATATGTAGAAGATATCTTGAAAACCGTAGGACTGGAAAAAACAGGAAGAAAAAAAACAAAACATTTTTCACTGGGAATGAAACAGCGTTTAGGCATTGGGCTGGCGCTGGTGGGAGAACCGGATTTGCTGGTTTTAGATGAGCCTATTAACGGCCTTGATCCACAGGGAATTGTGGAAGTTCGGGACACCATACAGAAGCTTCGTGATGAGAGAAATATGACTATTTTAATTTCCAGTCATGTATTAGAGGAGCTTTCAAAGCTGGCAACCCATTACGGAATTATTCATAATGGAAGCTTATTGCAGGAACTCAGTCAGGAAGAATTGATAAAACGGTGTTCAGAGCGTATAGAGCTGGAACTGGACTATCCGGAGCAGGCGCTTCCTATCTTAGATAAAATGGGATTTACCAACTATCAGGTCATGGACAAGCATCGTATTTATATTTTTGAACGATTGGAAGAAAGCGCTCTTTTAAATATGGAGCTGGCAAAGGCAGGAATTTTTGTAAGAGGAATTGCAATTACCAGTGAAGATTTGGAAAGCTACTTTTTAAACCTGACAGGAGGTGCGCAGCATGCTTAAATTGATTAAAATGGATTTATATCGAATGTTTCATACAAAGGCTTTTTATATTATTTGGATTATTCTTGGGGCAGCTGTTATTTTTTCAACTACGATGTCAAAGGAAGACTATCAATATATGCAAGAGGAAGCGGCAAAGGGACAATTAGAAACCGTGTCAGAGGAAGGAACGCTGAATTTTGGATTAAGTGTTTCGCTACCTACAAAGCCAGAAGAAAAAGTAACAATCTTTGACCAGATTTTTGCCAATATGCAGTCAAAATTTATTGCCCTGTTTCTGGTGATTTTTACTGTATTGTTTTCCACAGCGGATCTTACAAGCGGATATATTAAGAACATTGGAGGACAGGTAAAGGATAGAGGGAGTCTTATTCTTTCAAAGGCGATTGTATTGTTGCTTTATACAGTCTTGACATTATTTTTATACCTTGGTATACAGGCAGTTTGTCAGTACGCAGTATTCGGAGCGTCAAAATGGGGAAATATGGAAATGTTCTGGAGATATTTCGGGACAGAAGCAGCCCTTCATTATGGATTGGTATTGGTTTGCATGGCAATGGCAATTATTTTAAGAAGCAATATGCTCAGTATGACGTTGTCGGTGTGCTTGTGTGTAAATGTACTGACCATTGTGTACAGCGCTGTGGATAAAGTGCTGCTGGACATGGGAGTAAAAGATTTTAGCGTTATTGAACATACAATCAGCGGAAAGATTTCTTTGCTTTCTATGACACCGAAGGCTTCTGATTGCGTAAATGCACTGGGAATAGCCGGAATATTTGGAATTTTGGCAGTTCTTCTGACGATTTTGGTATTTCGAAGGAGAGATATATAGATGAAATTCTGGATTGGAATTTTAATTTTTATTCTTTTATTACAAACATATTTTTTAGTAAAGATGCAGCGGCAGATAGGGGATATCTGCCGCCAGCTTGCGTTTCTGATGAAACATGACAGTAATATGATGATTACCGCAAATATGAAAACAGGCGGTTTTGAAAAATTAGTAAGTCTGTTAAACGAGTTGTTTCAAATGCGAAGAAAAGAACAACGGGAATTTAAGGAAAAGGAACAGATGATTGCGGATACCTATACAAATTTATCCCATGATATTCGCACGCCCCTGACTTCTCTTAACGGTTATTTTCAGCTCATGGAAAGTGCAAGTGCGGAAGAACAGAAGCATTACATGAAGGTAATACAGGAGAGAATTGAAAGCTTAAAGGAAATGCTGGAAGAATTATTTATGTTTACAAAGCTGAAGAATGACAGCTTTGTTTTAGAATTAAAAACCTGTTGCATCAACCGCATTTTAAAGAATACCATTTTTTCTTATTACGATGACTGGTCAGGGAGGGGGATTTTGCCTGAAATCAGCTTGCCTGAAAAACAGCTTTATATGGAGGGGAACGAAGCCGGATTAAAGCGGGTGCTTCAGAATATTATTAAAAATGGTATGGATCACGGACAGGAAAAGATAAAGGTGCAGCTTTTTGAAAAAGAAGAAAAGCTTTGTCTCTGGATTTGCAATGAGGTGACAAATCCGGAGGAAATCGATGTATCCAAGGTATTTCAGAGGTTTTATAAGGCAGATGGGGCAAGGAGTAAAAATTCCAGCGGATTGGGACTTTCCATTGCGCAGGAATTTGTTCTTAGGATGAAAGGGGAAATTCATGCGGAGCTTTTGGGAAATGAGTTCTGGGTGAAGATGAGTTTTCCACAAAAGTCATGAGATTTTTATTAAGAATTATGAACATTTGTTAATAAAGTTCATAAAATGTTTTCAAATAAGATATTGACATAAGTTCAAAACAAGAGTATTTTAAAAGCGCAAAGAAAAAACGAAGATTTATTTCAATGCCATACAAGAGAGGAGGCAACCATGGCCAGACCGCAGAAACTCAGGTGTATTTGTTCAAAGCCCAAAGTGACAGGTTTAATACCGGAGGGATGTCCGGGAAGTGGAAATATTAACCTCACTTATGACGAATATGAGGTCATTCGCCTTTTGGACTATATAAAACTGACACAGGAACAATGTGCAGAAAAAATGAACATTTCCCGTCCAACAGTCACCCGCATTTACAACGAGGCAAGACAGAAAATCGCAGATGTGCTGGTAAACGGACAACGACTGACAATTAGCGGGGGTGACGTTATCGTATGTGAAGAAATGCGCCCGGAATGTGCAGGGAAAAAATATTGCTGCCACAGATAGGAGCAAAAGAATGGGAGAGAGGACTATGAAAATACTAATTATAGGTGGTGTTGCTGCGGGAACAAAAACAGCAGCAAAATTAAAAAGAGAAGACAGAAGTGCAGAAGTTACCGTAATTACAAAGGATAAAGATATTTCCTATGCAGGCTGCGGGCTTCCTTATTATGTAGGCGGATTGATTGAAAGCCGTGAAGAATTGATTGTAAACACTCCGGCAAAATATGCAGGACTTACAGGTGTAGAGGTAAAAACAGGAAAAGAAGCCATTGCCCTTCATCCGGAGAAAAAAGAAGTGCTTGTAAAAGATGTTGAAACAGGAGCGGAAGAAGCATACGGCTATGATAAGCTGGTGCTGACAGTAGGCGCTTCTCCTGCAAAGCTGCCAATAGAAGGTACAGACCTTTCCGGTGTGTTTCAGATGCGTACACCGGATGACGCAACCAATATCCGTGCTTATGTAGAAGAAAATCAGGTGAAGAAAGCCGTTGTAATCGGCGCCGGATTTATCGGACTGGAAGTAGCTGAAAATTTAAAGGCAAAAGGCGTTCAGGTAACTGTTATTGATTTTGCATCTCAGATTTTACCGAATATTGTAGATACAGAAGTGGCTGTCTATGCAAAAAAACATCTGTTAAAAGAGGGTATTCGTGTTATCACAGGTACAAAAGCAGAAGAAATCATGGGAGATGACCATGTAACAGGAGTAAAAACATCAGCAGGATTGTTAAGATGTGAGCTTTTGATTATGGCAGCAGGTATTCGTCCAAATACAGATTTTCTTCAGAACTGTGGATTAGAGATGTTCAAAGGAACTATTCTTGTGGACAAGACCATGAAAACAAATTTAGAGGACGTCTATGCAGCAGGTGACTGTGTGATGGTTACCAACCGTATTACAGGAAAGCCACAGTGGTCTCCAATGGGCTCTTCCGCAAATCTGGAAGGCAGAACGCTGGCACAGATTTTAACAGGTACGAAAAAAGAGTATCCGGGCGTACTGGGAACAGGTGTTGTAAAATTACCAAACCTGAATATCGGACGTACCGGCCTTACAGAAGAACAGGCAAAAAATGCCGGTTATGAGGTTGTCACAGTGGTAGCACCTACGGACGATAAGGCGCATTATTATCCGGATGCAGGATTTTTCATTACAAAATTAATTGCAGAAAAAGATACACATAAGCTTTTAGGTGTTCAGGTGTTGGGAACAGGCGCAGTAGACAAAATGGTAGACATTGCGGTTATGGGTATCAACATGGGCGCTGTTTTGGAAGACTTTGAAAATGCGGATTTTGCTTATGCACCGCCATTTTCCACTGCTATTCATCCATTTGTACAGGCAGTTTATATTTTACTGAATAAGATAAACGGAAATCTTGTGAGCATGACACCGGCAGAATATGCAGCAGGAAAAGCAAAGGATTATAAAGTAGTAGATGTAGGGCTTGCACCATCTATTCGTGGGGCAGTTTATGTAGACCTTTCCAAAGTAAACGGAGAAATCGAAGGTCTGGATAAAGAGGAGAAGCTTCTTCTTGTATGTGCAAAAGGAAAACGTGGATATTTCTTACAGAACAGATTACGTTCTTACGGATATAAAAACACCGTGGTATTGGAAGGCGCACAGTTCTTTAATGACGTAAAAGTACAGCATGCAGAAAATGCCGTATCTCCGGAAGAAGAAACAAGAGTAAAAGCTCTTGGATTTTTAAGAGATAAGACAACCTTAGATAAATTCAACGGACGTGTTATTACAAGAAACGGTAAAATCACAGCAGATGAAGCCAGAACCATTGCAGAGGCAGCAGAGCTTTTCGGAAGCGGAGAAGTTACCATGACTTCCCGTCTGACAATGGAAATTCAGGGAGTTCCGTTTGACAATATTGAGCCGCTTCGTGAATATCTGATGCAGGCAGGCTTGGAAACAGGCGGAACAGGCTCTAAAGTTCGTCCGGTAGTTTCCTGTAAAGGTACAACCTGTCAGTACGGATTGATTGATACCTTTGGATTATCAGAAGAAATCCATGAGAGATTTTTCCATGGATATTCTGATGTGAAGTTACCTCATAAATTCAAAATCGCTGTTGGCGGATGTCCGAATAACTGTGTAAAACCGGACTTAAATGATTTGGGTATTATCGGTCAGAGAATTCCACAGGTAGATATGGAAAAATGCCGTGGATGTAAAATCTGCCGTGTAGAAAAGAACTGTCCAATCAACGTAGCAAAAGTCGTAGACGGAAAAATCGTCATTGATGAAAACTCATGTAATCATTGCGGACGCTGTATCGGAAAATGTCCGTTTAACGCTTTTGAAGATTATACAAACGGCTATCGCATTTACATCGGCGGACGCTGGGGCAAGAAGGTAGCACAGGGACGTTATCTGGAAAAAGTCTTTACAGATAAAGAAGAAGTGCTGTCTGTTGTAGAAAAAGCAATTCTCTTATTCAGAGAACAGGGAATTACAGGAGAACGCTTTGCAGATACTGTTGCAAGAATTGGATTTGAAAATGTGCAGGAACAGCTTTTGGGTGATGAATTACTGAGCAGAAAAGAAGAAAATATCAAAGCTCAGAAACATTTAAAAGGCGGAGCAACCTGCTAATAAGATTTAAAAATTGAGACTATTTCATTCAGAAAATACCAAAAATGTTTATACATTTTGCGCTCAGTCTGTGCTCGCTTTTGGGGTGTAATTTCAAAGCATGCTCGATAAATTCGCTAAAAATGTATAAATATCTCGAAGTCTTTTTGATAATGAGGTAGTCTCTTATTTATTTCTGTTTGAAAGCCGAAGGAGTTCCTGAAATATTCCTTCATACTCTTCTGAAAAGATGCTGTCTTTATTCCAGATAAAAGTAAAGTCGTGCATGACCATAAAATCGGATAATGGAATTTGTTTTAAAATTCCCTGTTGGATTTCCTTTTCTACCGCTGCTTTGTAGAGAAAAGAGATACCGCAGTCTTCACACAGCAGAGACACAATGGTGTGAATATTTTCCACCTCTATAATATGAGGAAAGTCGTAGATAGACATATTTTTCAAGGCAAGAGTTTTGGTAAGAATGGCTCTTGTACCGGAACCGTGTTCACGAAGGAGCAGACGTTCCGAGGTTAAATCACGTAAGGTAGTGACGGGCTTTTGAAAAACATGGTCTTTTGATGTAACGGCAATATATTCTTCTGACTGAAAAATACGGGTTTGGTAATTGTCTCCTTTAAAATATCCCTCTACAATGGCAAAATCAATGAGACCATCGCATAAAAGGGAGAGTAATTTCTGGGTGTTTCCATACCGAATATGGAAATCTGTATCAGGGTGTACCTGAATAAATTTTGCCAGAGCGGGCACAATGGCATATTCTCCGATAGTCATAGTCACCCCAAAGGTTAAAACTCTTTTTTGTGTTAAGCTTTCTTTCATACGCTTTTTTAAAGTGTTTTCATCATTTCTCATAGCTTCTAAGGCTGAACGGAGAATTTCTCCCGCAGGTGTAAGGCGAAGCTTTTTCTTATCACGGACAAACAAAGGCGAGTCGTATTCCTTTTCCAAATATTTTATATGTTGAGATACAGCAGGCTGCGTCAGGTTTAATTTCTCCGCAGCATGGGTAAAATTCATATATTCACAGACGGTTAAAAATGTTTCCATTCGAAAATCTAACATTGAAAATACCTCCAAGAATGAGTAGTTCATAGCACTAATCATAACAAAAAATTATGATTATATCAATATTTATAATTTTACAAAATGATAAATATAAAATATAGTAAGAGTATAGAAAACAGAGAATATGGAGGAGAAAAATATGTATGACATCATCATTATCGGGGCAGGACCGGCAGGCATCAGTGCAGGAATTTACGCAGTGAGCAGAGGAAAGAAAGCATTGATTTTAGAAAAGAATGAAGTAGGAGGCTTAATCGGAAAGGTTTCCACAGTGACACATTATGTAGGGGTATCTCAGGGGGAAACAGGATATATCTTTGCAGAGAAGTTGAAAACACAGGCAGAAAATGCAGGCATAGAAATCAGAAAAGAAGACGTAATCGAAGTAGAATTAAAAGGTGAAATCAAAAAAATTCGGACAACAAATCAAGAATATCAGGCAAAAAAAGTTATTCTTGCCAATGGAACTTCTCCCAGAATGTTAAATATTGAAGGAGAAAAGCAGTTGACAGGAAGGGGGATGCGTATGAATGCTGCCAAGGATGCCACAAAATATCAGGGGAAAAACGTCTATGTAATCGGCGGAGCTGACGGCGCTGTGAAGGAAGCCTTATATCTGGCAAAATATGCGGCGCAGGTAACCATTATCCACTTTGAAGAAAAGCTGGGATGTATTGCGGAATTTAAGGAAAAGGTTGTAAAAACACCAAATATTAAAGTACGTTTAAATACAAGACTTCACGGAGTATACGGAGTAGAAAAAGTAGAGTCTTTAGAGCTCTCCGATGAGAAAACAGGAGCGATTGAGACCATTGCAGATCCGGGATGCGGGATTTTTGTCTATGCAGGGACAATTCCGAATACACAATTATATGGGGAGCTAAATTTAGAAAATGGTTTTATACCGGTAGATGAAAATATGGAAACAGAGATTGCAGGGGTTTATGCAGTGGGAGATATTCGTGTGAAAAATATTCGTCAGGTATCTACGGCAGTGGCAGATGGAACAATCGCAGCAATTCACGCAGCTATGTAAGGAGGAAAAGGATGAAATTTCTATCAAAAAACGGAAAAGGATTATTATTATGTCTGGGACTGGCAATTCCCTCTTGTATTTTAGGAAAAATGTTTCCTGTTATCGGAGGTCCGGTATTTGCCATTCTCATAGGAATGGTTCTCGCACTTGTAGTGAAAAAGAAAGAGCCATTTGAAGGCGGTGTAAAATTTACTTCGAAAAAAATTCTTCAGTATGCAGTTGTATTATTGGGATTTGGAATGAATTTAGAAGTGGTTATGGAAACAGGAAAGCAATCTCTTCCTATTATAATATGTACCATTACCACTTCACTGGTAATCGCTTTTGTACTTCATCGGGCAATGAACATTCCTGAGAAAATTTCTACGCTGGTGGGAGTAGGCTCATCTATTTGCGGAGGCTCTGCAATCGCAGCAACTGCTCCGGTAATTGATGCAGATGAAGAAGAAGTTGCACAGGCAATTTCCGTTATCTTTCTGTTTAATATTTTGGCGGCGTTGATTTTTCCTGCACTGGGAGCAGCCATAGGATTTTCCACTACATCAGGAGATGCTTTCGGTGTTTTCGCAGGAACTGCGGTAAATGACACATCTTCTGTAACGGCGGCGGCTTCTACATGGGACAGCATGTACCATTTAGGCAGTCAGACATTAGATAAGGCGGTAACGGTAAAGCTTACCAGAACATTGGCGATTATTCCAATTACCTTAGTGCTGGCAGTTCGCAGAGCCAAAAAAGCAGAAAATCAGAACGGAGAAAAGGTATCACTGAAAAAAGTTTTCCCATTCTTTATTCTGTTCTTTATCGGAGCAAGCGTGATTACTACCGTAGCGGTGGCAGCAGGCGTTCCTATTGAAAGCTTTCAGCCTTTAAAAGAGCTTTCCAAGTTCTTTATTGTTATGGCAATGGGGGCTATCGGATTTCATACGGATATTGTAAAGCTGGTAAAAAGCGGCGGAAAACCGATTTTGCTGGGGATGGCATGTTGGGTAGGAATTACGGCAGTTACTCTTACTATGCAGCACTTTATGCACATGTGGTAGAAAAATAATACATAAAATTCCCGAAAACTTGATGAAAAATGTAAAAAAGTAATAAAATATGAAAAAAGTACAAGAAAAAATACGCTCATATATAGATAGTAATAGAAATAGATAAATAATTCATTTATGAGAACATGGATTTTTGGTACTCTATATTTACAAAGAACAACGGAACATTTTTCGTAAAGGAGGAGCATTATGAAAGCAAGAAAAGTAATTGCAATGGGAATGATTGCTGCCATGTCAGTAGGTATGCTGGCAGGCTGCGGCGGAGACAAAAAGGATGACAAGAAAGAAGATGGCGGAAAGAAAAAACTGACAATCTCTACATGGGATAACGACACATCACCACAGTTTAAAACAGCCGTTGAGGTATTTAAGGAAAAACATCCTGATGTAGAAATTGAGTACGTTGATACAGCGGCAAACGAGTATAACAACAAGCTGACTGTTATGCTTGCAGGAGGAGACCCGGACCCAGATGTTATTTTTGTAAAAGATATGGGAACACAGATTAGCATGCAGGAAAAAGGCCAGATTGAATGTCTGGACAAATACATAGAAAAAGATAAATTAGATTTATCTATCTATAACGGAACTGCGGAAGAGCTTCAGATTGAAGGAAAACAGTATACACTTCCATATCGTTCTGACTGGTACGTGCTGTACTACAACAAAGATTTGTTTGACAAAGCAAATGTTCCTTATCCAAGCAACGACATGACATGGGATGAATACGAAGAGCTGGCACGCAAGATGACCAGCGGCGAAGGAAATGAAAAGATTTACGGAACACACAATCACAACTGGATGGCTTTAGTATGTAACTGGGCAATTCAGGATGGCAAACACACATTAGTATCTGACGATTACAGCTTCTTAAAACCGGCTTACGAGCAGGCGCTGCGTATGCAGAAAGACGGAATTGTTCAGGACTATGCAACAATTAAAACAGGAAACTTACATTACTCAAGTGTATTCCAGCAGCAGCAATGTGCAATGATGCCAATGGGAACATGGTTCATCGCAAACTTAATTCAGGCACAGAATGCAGGCGAAATCGACTTTAACTGGGGATTTGCAACAATTCCTCATCCGGAAGGCGTAGAAGCAGGAAACAGCGTTGGCGCTGTAACACCGGTTGCAATCAATGCAAACTCCGACCAGAAGGATTTAGCTTGGGAATTTGTAAAATGTGCAACAAGCGTAGAAACAGCTGAAAAACTTGCTGAACAGGGTATTTTAACTGTTGTTCAGAACGATACAATTATGGAAAAAGTAACTTCCGTAGAAGGCTTCCCAGAAGGCTGTGCAGAGGCACTGGAATTAAAAGGTATGGTATTCGACAGACCACTGGATAAAAACATTGAAAAAATCCGTAAAGCAGTGGAAGAAGAACATGACTTGATTATGATTGGCGAAGAAAGTATTGATGACGGACTGAAAAATATGACAGAGCGTGTAAAAGAAATACGTGAAGCCAATCCGTGATAAATTAAAATAACAAGGGACAGGGCTTTCTGAATGTAAAACGAACACAGACGGAAAGCCCTGTGTTCTGGAAAAGGAGAAAAGGATATGGCAATGACAGCAAAACAAAAAAAAGTCATAAAAAGAAATCTGATTGGATATTCATTTATTTTACCGAACTTTATTGGATATTTCCTGTTTATCTTTGTTCCTGTGGTATTTTCTTTCGTACTCAGCGTTATGAAATGGAACGGTTCTTCCAATACACCAATGGAGTTTGTAGGATTTGATAACTTTGTACGTTTAATGAGTGACTCCACTTTTAAAATGGCTGTGGGACACACCTTCTATTATGCAATCTTTACAGTACCTCTTACGGTTGCAGCAGCACTTTTGATCGCAGTTTTACTGAACAGCAAGATTAGAGGAATTGTTGTTTATCGTACTGCATTTTTCTTCCCTTACATTGCTTCTCTTGTAGCAGTAGGTGCAGTGTGGAACATGCTTTTCATGAAGGACGTAGGTCCGATCAATGAATTTTTAAGAGCAATTGGTATTTCCAATCCTCCGGGTTGGGTGGCATCTGTAAAATGGGCAATGCCGGCAATCATTATCGTAAGTGTTTGGAAATATATGGGATATTATATGATTGTATACCTTGCAGCTTTGCAGGGAATTTCAAAAGAACTTTATGAAGCAGCCAGCCTCGATGGAGCAACAGGCTGGAAAAAATTGAAATATATTACAATTCCAATGTTAAAACCAACAACATTCTTTGTTGTAATTATGTTGACAATTCAGTGCTTCAAGGTATTTGACTTGATTTACATTATGACAGGCGGTGGACCTGGACGTGCAACACAGGTTATGGTAAACCACATTTATGACGCAGCGTTTACAAACTTTGAATTCGGATATGCAAGTGCAAGTGCTATCGTATTATTTGCTATCGTGCTTGTAATTACATTAGTTCAGTTCAGAGGCGAGAAGAAATTCACAGAGTGGATGTAAAGGAGTGACAATATGAAAGCAGAAAAAAGAAAAAAAATATTGATTTACATAGGTTTGACATTTCTGGCAGTATTGATGATTATTCCTTTTTACTGGATGTTGATTTCTTCTGTGAAGCTCAATAAAGACGTATTCAGTATTCCGATGGAGTGGATACCGAGAAGCTTCCACTTTGAAAACTATCAGGAAATTTGGGAAAAAATTCCGCTTTTAACATTCTTTAAAAACAGTACAAAACTGACAGTTATCACAACCATTATCCAGTTGGCAACAAGCTGTTTTGCAGCTTATGGATTTGCAAAGCTGGAGTTTAAGGGAAGAGATTTCCTGTTCCTTGCTTATGTAACAACAATCGCTGTTCCATGGCAGGTATACATGGTTCCTCAGTTTACTATGATGTCCAAATTCGGTTTAAACAATACACATATCGGCTTGATTATGCTTCATGCTTTCAGCGCCTTCGGTGTATTCCTTATGAGGCAGTTCTTCCTGAGTATTCCAAAGGAATTGTCAGAAGCGGCTCGAATTGACGGACTTGGCGAATACGGCATTTTTGCCCGTGTGGTATTACCTTTAGCGAAACCCGGTATTGCAACCTTAACGATTTTTACTTTTGTAAACGTATGGAACGATTTCATGGGCCCATTGATTTACTTAAACAGTACAGAGTTAAAGACAATTCAGCTTGGTATTCGTATGTTTATTTCTCAGTATGCAGCTGATTATGCGCTGATTATGGCAGCATCTGTATGTGCTTTAATACCGGTAGTAATTATCTTTATTGCCTGTCAGAAATTCTTCGTAGAAGGTGTTGCAGCAAGTGGTATCAAGGGCTAAAAAAGGAGAAAAATATGGCACAGACATTTGAAAACCTTGAGAAATATCAGGGGTGCAGTCAGGAAATGATAGAACAGGCAGTTCATCAGGCAACTGCTATTGTAAAAGGTAATTTAAAGGATTTTACAGACTTTTTCCAGTCTCCCAATACAGAAAATGGATTTTATTGGCAGACAGAAAATGTAGAATGGACCACAGGTTTTTGGACCGGTGTGGTATGGCTGGCTTATGAGCTTACAAAGGATGAAGCATTTAAGAAAACAGGGGAAATTCACGTAGACAGCTTCTTAAATCGTATTCAGAAAAAAATTGATGTGAATTACCACGACATGGGATTTCTTTACAGTCTTTCCTGCGTTGCGGCATATAAGCTCTGTGGAAGTGAGAAAGGAAAGGAGGCTGCTATTTTGGCAGCCGACCACCTGCTCACCAGATACAGAGAAAACGGAGAATTTATTCAGGCATGGGGAAATGTAGGTGACCCTAAGGATTATCGTCTTATTATTGACTGTCTGTTAAATCTTCCTTTATTATACTGGGCAACAGAGGTTACAGGAAATCCCGAATATGCTGAAAAAGCATGCAAGCATATTCATACGGCAATGCAGTGCGTGTTAAGAGAAGACCATTCTACTTATCATACCTACTATATTGACCCGGAAACAGGAAAACCTTCCTATGGCGTAACCCATCAGGGAAATCGAAACGGCTCTGCATGGGCAAGAGGACAGGCATGGGGTGTATATGGTGTTGCGTTAAGCTATCGCTATCAGCAAAATCCAGAGTACATTCAGATGTTTCGTGATGTAACCGATTACTTTATTGAACATTTACCGGAAGACTTAATTCCATATTGGGATTTTGACTTTGATACAGGAAGTACAGAGCCCAGAGACTCTTCTTCTTCCGCTATTGTTATCTGCGGCATTTATGAAATGCTTCCGTATCTGGAAAAAGAGGAAGCTGAGAAATATCGCATGGCGGCAGATAAAATGCTGTGTGCTTTAATTGAGAAATGTGCGGTAAAATCCATAGAACAGTCTAACGGTCTTCTGCTACACGGCACTTATGCCAGAAGCTCCGAAGAAAACACCTGCAAGGACAGAGGTGTGGACGAGTGTAACACATGGGGCGATTACTTCTATTTAGAAGCCCTCCGAAGAAGATGCGGAACATGGAACCCTTACTGGTAAGGAGGAAAATCATGAAGAAAAGACCAAATTTATTATATGTTTTTCTGGATCAGTGGAGATATCAGGCAATGGGCTATGCAAAGGAAGATGAAGTGTGTACTCCCCACATGGACAGCTTTGCAAGGGAAAGCCTAGACTGCACAGAGGCAGTGAGCACCTTCCCCCTTTGTTCTCCACACCGTGCATCCTTGCTGACGGGAAAATATCCTTTTAGTGTAGGAATGTGGACAAACTGCAAAATCGGATTAAGCGAAATTTTAATGTTAAAGCCACAGGAAACCTGTATCGGAAACGTGTTAAAGGATACAGGATACCACACAGGCTATATCGGAAAATGGCATTTGGATGCTTCTGAGCAGAATTTTGAGAAAAATCCTGTTTCAGGAGCAAAGGACTGGGATGCTTACACTCCGCCGGGAGAGAGAAGACAGGGATTTGATTACTGGCTTTCCTACGGCGCCTGTGATGAGCACCTGACTCCTCATTACTGGGCAGACACACCAAAGCAGATTAGACCGAATTGCTGGTCTCCGGAATTTGAAACAGATAAGGCGCTGGAATATATGGAAGGAAAGAAACAACAGGATGAACCCTTCGCCCTGTTTGTCTCTTACAATCCTCCCCACCTTCCCTATGAACTGGTGCCGGATAAATACTATGAAAAGTACAAAGACATGCCGGTGCATTTCAGAGAAAATGTGCCCAAGGAAAAGAGGACTCTGGAGATGGAGACCATTACCAGACAGTATTTTGCAGCAGTTACCGGTGTAGATGAACAGTTTGGAAGACTTTTAGATTTCCTGAAGGAAAACCACATGGAGGAAGATACCATTGTGGTACTTTCAGCCGACCATGGCGAAATGTTAGGTTCTCATGGACGTATGAGCAAAAATGTGTGGTATGAGGAGTCTATCCATATTCCATTGTATATTCGCCAGAAGGGGCGCCTTGCTCCTGCAAAATACAGTGAACTGGTAGCAAGTCCCGACCACATGCCTACACTTTTGGGACTTCTGGATATTCCTGTGCCGGATACCTGTCAGGGATTTAATCATGCGCCGGGAATACTGGGACAGGAAAGCAATGCGCCAAAGGATGCGTTTTTATGTTCTTATCCGGGGATGCCGGAAATGGTAGCAGCCTTTGAAAAACAGGGGCTGAACAGTAAGTGTTATGGGTGGAGAGGTATTCGGACTCATACACATACTTTTGTAATAAATAATGGATATAAACCGGGAGAAAAACAGGTGAAAATGTTGTATAATAATGAAAAAGACCCTTATCAGCAAAATCCGTTGATGATTACCGAACTGAATGAGGAGCTTGCAGCAGATTATGAAAAACGTCTGCGGGAATATTTAGATATGCA
The DNA here is from genome assembly GCA_900539145.1 of uncultured Blautia sp. GTDB lineage: Bacteria > Bacillota > Clostridia > Lachnospirales > Lachnospiraceae > Blautia. The sequence goes on along the minus strand of UQAX01000014.1, from coordinate 18,780 downwards.
GCAGGATCCGTTTCTTATGTAAAATCTAGGGGCTGTTGCTTAGGCAATGGCCTCTGTTTGTATTATCAGGAGGAAGACTATGAAGAAAAAACAGATTATTTTTATTATGACAGACACTCAGCGCACAGATATGCTGGGATGCTATGGAAATTCTGCAATGGTTACACCAAATTTAGACAGACTTGCGGCAGAGGGAATACGTTACGATAAAGCTTATACCACACAGCCTGTATGTCAGCCTGCGAGATCTGCGATTTTTACAGGCAGTTACCCTCATTCCTGTGCAGGATGGTCAAATTGTATGGGGCTTTCCGATAATGTGCAGAGCATCGGACAGCGACTAAGTGATGCAGGTATTCACACTGCTTATGTAGGAAAATGGCATCTGGACGGCGGAGATTATTTCGGATTGGGCAGATGTCCAAAGGGCTGGGACGAGGATTACTGGTATGACATGAAATGCTTCTTGGATGAACTGACACCGGAGGAAAGATACCGCATCCGCCAGATAGAAAGCATTGAAAAATACAACATTACAGAAGATATGACTTACGGACACCGCTGTGCAGACAGAGCAGTGGATTTTATTGAAAAGCATAAAGATGAAGATTATTTTCTGGTTATGTCCTTAGACGAGCCTCACGGTCCTCATATCTGTCCGAAAAAATATGTGGATTTGTATAAAGATTATGAGATACCGGTAAAAGAGAATATGAAGGATACGTTGGAGGATAAGCCGGAGCACCACAGAATTTGGGCAGGGGATGAATACTTAAAGGCATGCCGTGAAGATTTTAAACTCAGTCCAAAAGAATTTTTAGGCTGCAATACCTTTGCAGATTATGAAATCGGCAGAGTTCTGGATGCGGCGGCACAGTATGAGGAAGAACCGATTATTATTTATACCTCCGACCACGGAGACATGATGTACGGACATTCTCTTACAGGAAAAGGTCCTGCTTTATATGAAGAAATTACACATATTCCGCTGATGATTAAAGGCTTTGGAAAAGGTGTGGATAAAAATCCGGTTTCTCACATTAACTTAGCGCCTACGATTTTCGATATGTTTGGTGTGCCAATTCCAAAGATGTTTGAAGGAAGAAGCATTTTTGAGGAAGTAAAAAATCCGGAGATACGCTGCAACGACTATGTATTTATGGAATTTGGTCGTTATGAGGTAGACCATGACGGATTTGGCGGTTATCAGCCTCTTCGAGGCGCTTTTGACGGACGTTATAAGATGGTAATTAACCTTATGACCAGTGATGAGCTGTATGATTTGCAGGAAGATCCGCAGGAGATGAAAAACCTGATTAACGAGCCGGGCTATGATGAAATCAGAAAGAGACTGCATGAGGCAATTCTGGATAATATGTATAATACAAGAGATCCTTTCAGAGGATATTACTGGGAAGACCGTCCATGGCATCACATCACAGAATATAAAACGTGGGACAGCAGACTGATGACACGTCAAAGAGAAAATGAGGAATACGAGCCAAGACAGTTAGACTACGGAACAGGGCTTCCGATGACTTCTGCTGTGAGAAAAAAAGGACAGTCAGATGCGAAATTTGCAGGAAAAAAAGAATGATTTTATCCTTACAGGGCTGCATGGGCGTGGGAAAAACCACTGCCCTGCAATATATAGAAAAGAACGTCCCTGATGTACATATCAGTTGGGAAGAAAACAGACATGTGATAGAGGAAGTAAAACGACGGGGCTTACAGAAAACGAAGTATGAAGATTATTTGGAAATTCAAAAGCTGTGGCTGGAAAATGAGGTAAAAAGGTATGAGAAAGCACAGTTGTGGGAATGTACCATGATGGATTTCGGAGCAGAGGAAATTGAGTTTTATACCTTGAATTATCCCAAAACCATAGGGGCAGACTGGGATGTGGAACATCTTTTGAAAAAAGAGCTGGATGCAGTGAGGGCGTGTATGCCGCAGCGAATTTTATTTTTAGATGCTTCAGAAGAAACTTTAAGAAAACGGAAAGAAACAGACACTACCCGTTCACGGGAATTTTTTGAATATTATATCCAGAAGCTTTTACCTTTGAAAAAAGAGTGGTTTCTAAACAGAGCGGATGTGGATATTTTAAACACAGATGGGAAAAGTATCCAAGAGGTGGGAGAAAAGGTAAGAGAGTGGCTGGAAAAGGTACGGTAAGGAACAGAATATCTATACATTTTTTTCGGATAAATCTGCTAAAAGTGTATAGATATTCATGCTGTATCGAAGAGTTCCGAATATAAATTCAGTGTTTCAAGTGTTTGCATGGAGGATTGAATTTACATCCGGAGTTGTATAAAAATGGGGAATATGGTAAGATTCTAATAAGTGGGGGGACGGATATGAGGAAAATCAAGAAATGGATACATTCGCTTAGGGGAAGAATTATCATTTATAACCTGATTATGGTAATTACAGTAGCTTTGCTGGGAAGTATTGTAACGTATAAGACGGCGCTGGACCGCTCAAAAAAAGTAATCAAGCAGTCTATGAGCCAGCGGATAGAAGGCGTTTCCGATAAGTTTCAGGTAGCTTACGAGGAAATGATGAACATTGTGCTAAACTGCACAGGCAGAAAATCCATGAATTTAGGAAGTCTGGATTTTACCCAGCAGCCTTCCCAGAGAAAACAGGCGTTGATGAATAATGAACTGATGAGTGATTACTGTGCGATTTCGGGATATGGCAGTTATATTTCCAAGCTGATGATGGCAGACAAGGAAGGTCATTTCATTCAAACAGGCAGTGACGTGGGAAGTACAGATGATTTTGAAAAGCTTATGGAAACCGGCTGGTTTGAGCAGGAATTGGCGAAGGAAACAGGAGATTATAAAGTCAGCGTGGTAAAAAATCCTTTTTTCGGAGGAAAAGGGGAGAAAATGATACCCATTATCCGTCCTTTGGATAATACAGGACTTATGCGGAAAGAAGGCTGGGTTTTCTTAGGAATATCCGCAAAATTATTTGAAGACGAGCTGGCACGGTCTGACAGCGGAAACACTATGATAGCAGTTACCGGCACAGGAGATTTAATTGCCGAAGTAAAAACAGAGGAATTAAAGGAGAAGGAGCTTTCTCAAATTACAGAGATGCTTTTAAAGAAAACGGAAAATACAGGTGTAATCGAAGAAAAAACGAGCAGTGGACAGTGGTTTATTTCTTATGCAAAAAGTCCGGAAACAGGAATTTTAACCTATGAAATGATGCCTGTAAAGGAAGCATTAAATGAAAGAGTGATTATTGTCCGTATGGCAGGGGTGCTGTTCTTTGTCTGTCTTTTACTGGGGATGCTGTTATCGGTGCTTTCCTCAAAGCGAATAAGAAAGCCCATTGATTTGCTTACGGCTCAGGTCAAGAAAATCGGAGGCGGGGATTTTAGCAGAAATCCGCAGATTGAGACAGAGGATGAAATCGGAGAAATCGGAAAAGGCATTAACCACATGAGCACGAAGATTGAGCAGCTTCTGAAAAAGAATGTGGAGGATGAAAGGGAGAAGAAAAATCTGGAAATTAAAATGTTGCAGGCACAGATAAATCCTCATTTTCTGTATAATACCTTAGACTCCATTCGCTGGATTGCAGTTATTCAGAAGAATACAAGTATTGTGAAAATGGTCACAGCTCTTTCAAGCCTACTGAAAAATATGGCAAAGGGATTTAATGAGAAGGTTACGTTAAAGGAAGAACTGAACTTTTTACAAGACTATATTATTATAGAAAAGATGCGTTACATGGAAATGTTTGATGTGGAAATTTCTGTGGAGGATGAAAAGCTATACAATGCAAGGATTATTAAACTGACGCTTCAGCCTTTGGTAGAAAATGCGATTTTTTCAGGCATAGAACCAATGGGAGAAAACGGAGTCATTGCCATTCATGTGAAAAGTCAGGAAAACACCCTTTGCATTTTTGTAAGGGACAATGGCGTGGGAATTCCGGAAGAAAAAATAGAGAAGATATTAAAAGGGAAAGAAAAGAGCAAAAACGATACCATGAGCGGCATCGGACTTCCGAATGTAGACCAGAGGATTAAGCTGGTGTACGGGGAAGAATACGGACTTTCCATAGAAAGCAAGGTAGGCGAATATACAGAAATCCAAGTTCGCATACCGATAGAATACTAATTTAGACATAAGGTGAGGGAAAAGAAATGTATCAGGTTTTACTTGTAGATGATGAGCCGTTAATTTTAACAGGAATTCAATCTATGATAAATTGGGAAGATTACGACTGTGTGATTACAGATAAGGCAAGCAACGGAAAACAGGCGTTGGAAAAAATGGAGAAAAGCATGCCCGACATTGTCATTACAGATATTAAAATGCCGGTGATGACAGGAATTGAGTTTATGCAGGAATGTCGTGACAGAGGATATGATGCAGTTTTCATACTTTTAACCAATTTAGAGGAGTTTTCTCTGGCAAAAAGCGCTCTTGCTCTTGGAGCAGCAGATTATCTGGTAAAAATGGAAATGACACAGGAGATGATGGGAAACAGCTTAAAGCGAGCAACAGAGCTGTGTAATCAAAAACGCATTTTAACAGATAAAATTCCCCACAGAGAGTTTCATCCAAAGGATGTAAAACAGACTGCCACAGGATTTTTCAGAGATGTTTTGGAAAAAGCAGGAAATCTTTCCGATGAATTTCGAAAAAAGTGGCAGGAGCCGGTGGAGAAAATGGAGCTTGAGCAGCTTTATGAAAACGGCGTGCTGATGTGGATACGCCCCTATAAGGACAGGGATTTGTTTGAGAATGTTTCCGAAGACGACAGAAAAGAAATGCTGGATTACGCCCAGAGTCTCATGGAGCAGTTTATGAACCGTATTCATTCCGGCTGCTGTACGCTGGTGTGGAAACGAATGGGGATTTTAGCCATTCTTCCGGGACAGAACAGGACGGAAAAGTATTATCGTGATACAGGAAAGAAAATCTGTAACATTTTAGAGGATTATTTTGGCTGCCAGACATTAGTGGCAATTAGTGCGCCTATGGAGGACATTTGGGGGGGAAGTAAAAGAGCTCTTTCCCAGATTAAGAAAATACAGGAATTTTATTATTATCACAGCAATGAGCCTGTGGTTTTGGTCAGCGATGTGGAGGCGCATTTCTGGGAAGAACGCCATGCCCGCCACGATACCTTTGATATCAGCTTTTTGAAAAAGGATTTGCGTCAGGCGCTGGTGCAGCAGGACAAGGAAAAGGTAAGTAGCGTTTTTGAAGAATTGTCTGCGCTCTTTACCGAGTTTCATCCTGCAAGAGAACAGGTGGTAAATGCCTGTGCAAATCTGTATTACTTTTTTCTCTCTTATGTGGAGGAGGACGCTCTTATAAAGGAAGAAATGCCTTATCCTTCTGTGGTGATGGAAATCTTACTGGAATGTTTTACTTTAAAAGCCCATACCTGCTGGCTTTTAAAATTCGGCAGTTGGGTAGGCAATACCATGGAAAACTTCCACAGCGGCAGCAAAACCGATAAGATTGTAGAGGCGGCAAAGGAATATGTAAGAGAAAACTACGGGGAAAAGCTGACACTGGCTGCCATTGCATCAAAAATCGGAATTAGTCAGGGGTATTTATCCAGTGTGTTTAAAAAACAGACAGGCGGAAATTTGAACGATTATATCAATCAAATGAAAATAGAAAAGGCAAAAGAGCTTTTGGAAAAGCATGAGTATATGATGTACGAGATTTCCGATATGCTGGGATTTGAAAACCCTTATTATTTCAGTAAGGTATTTAAAAAACTTACGGGAATTACCCCAAGCGAATATGAAATGCACAAGGCAGCACAAAATTAAAAGTATATAATGGAAATCTTAAAAAAGAGAAAAATGTAAGAAAAGGGTGCTTCCTTTTCTGCGTATGTGGTATAATAAAGCCGTTACTTTAAAGAAATATTCCTAAATATTACTTAATGTGACGGCTTCTATCAATAGATAAGGATGGATGAGAATGAGAAGAAGACGGTATAAAGGAGATATACGCAGAATACGGCAGAGGAACGCCAGAATTTTCTTAGTGGTCTGTCTTGTTGTTTTTGGCGCAGCCACAGTTTGGATTTCCATAGATGAGAAAAAAGCAGAGAAAAAGGCAGAGCAGGCATATAAAGAGCAGATAGCGAAGGAAGAACAGGAGAAAAAGGAAGAAAATACAAAGTCGCAGGTAAATATTGAACCCACAGGTCCTGTTCTGGCAGATGAAACAGAAAAGCAGCAGTGGTATTTGAGACTGGTAAACAGTGATTATCCCATGACAGAGGCAGATGTGCCGGAGGTTGCCACAGAGACCGTAGATACCAACGGCTATCAGGTAGATGCCAGAATTATGGCAGATTTAGAGGCAATGTTCGCAGACGCCAGAGCAGCAGGGAGAAATCCTATGATTTGTTCTGCTTTTCGGGCGTGGGATTTACAGGTGTCACTTTATGAGAACAAAATTGAAAGAGTAATGCAGGAGGAAGGCCTAAGCTACGAGGATGCGGCAGTAAAGGCGGCAAGCGTAGTGGCAAAGCCGGGAACCAGCGAGCATCAGGTGGGACTTGCCCTTGACATTGTATCCTCCGAGTATCAGGAGCTGGACGAAGCGCAGATGGAAACCGAAGACCAGAAATGGCTGATGGAAAATTCTTGGAAATATGGTTTTATTTTGCGCTATCCTATGGATAAAAGCGAGATTACCGGCATTATTTTCGAGCCGTGGCATTATCGCTACGTAGGGAAAAAGGCAGCAAAGGAAATCACAGAGCAAAATCTCACATTAGAAGAATACGTGGGTGCAGGAGCAGTGCAAAATTCAGGATTTTAATGAACAGAAAGGTTGTAAAGGAAAGAAAATTCTTTTACAGCCTTTTTATAATGTATCTTGACATTAAAAATTGATTTTCTTATAATAGTTCTACCGCAATAGTTAGGAAGCTAACAATTAAAAAAGAAGGGAGAGGAGAATATGATTAAAACCTTGGCAGCACAAATAAAAGAGTTTAAAAAGGACTCTGTGTTGACACCAATCTTTATGATTTTGGAGGTTTTATTTGAAACCATGATACCGTTTTTAATGGCATCTATTATTGATAAGGGTGTGGAAACGGGAGATATTTGGCATATTGGCAAAGTAGGAGCCGCAATGGTAGTATTGGCACTTTGCGGTCTTTGGGCAGGTATGATGGGTGCAAAATATGCATCAAGAGCTTCTGCCGGATTTGCCAGAAATTTAAGAAAGGCGATGTATGATAATATTCAGACCTTTTCATTTTCCAATATTGATAAATTTAGTACATCAGGTCTGATTACACGTTTGACAACGGATGTTACGAACCTGCAGATGGCATATCAGATGCTTTTACGTATGTTTACAAGAGCTCCGGCAAGCTTAATCTGTGCTATGGTAATGGCATTTACCATTAATGCAGAGCTTGCAAGTATTTATCTTGTGGCAGTTATCGGACTGGGGATTTGTCTTGTGCTGATTATGAGTCGAGCAATCAAGTATTTCCAGCAGGTTTTTAAGAAATATGACGAATTAAATGCCAGTGTACAGGAAAATATTTCCGGTATTCGTGTGGTAAAAGCTTACGTGCGTGAAGATTATGAGAACAACAAGTTCTTTAAAGCAGCAGAAAACGTATATAAGATGTTTATTAAAGCAGAAAATATTATTGTGGCAAATATGCCGCTTATGATGTTTGCCGTTTATGCTTGTATTCTGGGACTGAGCTGGCTGGGAGCAAATATGATTGTGGTGGGAGACCTTACCACAGGAGAGCTGATGAGTCTTTTGACTTATTGTATGAATATTATGATGAGTTTGATGATGCTTTCTATGATTTTTGTTATGGTTACCATGAGTTTTGCTTCAGCAGAGCGTATTACAGAGGTTTTAAATGAGAAAGCTGATATCTGTAATCCGGAAAACCCTGTAAAAGAAGTAAAAGACGGAAGCATTGTATTTAAAGATGTAAGCTTTTCCTATAAAAAAGACAGTCAGGAGTCTGTGCTTTCTGATATCAATCTGGAAATTGCGTCCGGTGAAACCATTGGAATTATCGGAGGAACAGGAAGCGCCAAATCCAGTTTGGTAAACTTAATCATCCGTCTTTATGATGTGACAGAGGGTGAAGTCTTAGTCGGCGGTGTGGATGTAAGAGCGTATGATTTGGAAGAACTTCGAAATCAGGTGGCGGTGGTTCTGCAAAAGAACGTGTTGTTCAGCGGAACAATTCTGGAAAACCTCAGATGGGGAGATAAAAATGCCACAGAGGAAGAATGTAAAAGAGTTTGTGAGCTGGCATGTGCAGATGAATTTATTGAGACCATGCCTGAGAAATATCATACTTACATAGAACAGGGCGGAAGCAATGTTTCCGGTGGTCAGAAGCAGAGACTTTGCATTGCAAGGGCGTTGCTGAAAAAGCCGAAGATTTTGATTTTAGATGACTCCACCAGTGCGGTAGATACTGCAACAGATGCAAAAATCAGAAAGGCTTTTGCACAGGAAATTCCAGATACTACAAAACTGATTATTGCACAGAGGATTTCCAGCATTAAAAATGCAGACCGGATTATTGTTATGGAAGAAGGCAAAATCAACGGTATGGGAACTCATGAAGAACTGATGGAAACCAATGCTATTTATCGTGACGTTTACCAGTCACAAAATCAGGGCGGCGGCGACTTTGATGAAAATGTAAAACAGGGAGGTGAAAAGGAGTGAAAAAGGACGGAAAAAAGAAAGGCGACTCAGGAAAGCTGTTAAAACGAGTTTTTCAGTATGTAGGAAAGAATTACAAATACCATTTGATTTTTGTTCTTATTGGGATTTTTGTCAGCGTTCTTGCCAATGTACAGGGAACCATGTTCATGAAGACCATGATTGACGATTATATTATTCCTCTGACACAGGCAAAAGTGCCCGACTTCGCTCCTTTTGCATGGGCGATTGCCAGAGTGGCAGGCTTTTATCTCATTGGTGTTTTATGTGCTTATATGTACAATAAAATCATGATTTATGTAACGCAGGGAACATTGAAAAATCTGCGAAACGATATGTTTGCAAAGATGGAAAGCCTTCCTGTAAAATACTTTGATACCCATCCCCACGGGGACATTATGTCTGTATACACCAACGATATTGATACGTTAAGGCAGATGATAAGTCAGAGTATTCCACAGATGATTTCCAGCTTCCTTACGATTGTCAGTGTGTTCATCAGTATGTTGATTTTAAATATTCCCCTTACAGTGGTAACGGTAATTATGCTGGGACTAATGATGCTGGTGACAAAGAAGATTGCAGGACTTTCCGGAAAACATTTTATGGCGCAGCAGGTGAATATCGGTAAGGTAAACGGTTATATTGAAGAAATGATGGAAGGTCAGAAGGTCGTAAAGGTCTTCTGTCATGAAGAAGAAGCCATAGAAGCCTTTGATAAAATCAATAACCAGCTTTTTGAAAGTGCAGATAATGCCAATAAATTTGCCAATTACTTAGGACCGGTAAATGCACAGCTTGGAAATATCAATTATGTGGTCTGCGCAGTGGTAGGCGGTGTTTTGGCGATTAACGGCATCGGAGGCTTTACCCTTGGAGGACTTGCCAGCTTCCTGACCTTTAATAAAAGTATTGCAGGACCGGTAAACCAAATCAGTCAGCAGTTAAACAGTATTGTTATGGCGCTGGCAGGGGCAAAGAGGATTTTTGAGCTTATGGATGAAAAACCGGAAGAAGACAACGGTTACGTGGAGCTGGTTTATGCCAAGAAGGAAAACGGTGAGATTAAAGAAAGCAAGGAACGTACCGGACACTGGGCATGGAAACATTATCATCAGGCAGACGGCACAACCACTTATGTAGAGCAGCAGGGAGATGTGGTGCTGGATGGCGTGGACTTTGGCTATACAGATGAAAAAATCGTGCTTCATGATATTAAGCTCTATGCAAAACCGGGAGAAAAAATCGCATTTGTCGGTTCTACCGGTGCGGGAAAAACTACCATTACCAATCTGTTGAACCGCTTTTACGATATTCAGGACGGTAAAATCCGTTATGACGGAATTAATATCAACAAGATTAAGAAAGGCGATTTAAGACGTTCTCTGGGAATTGTATTGCAGGATACCAATCTTTTTACCGCTACGGTTATGGATAATATCCGCTACGGAAAGCTGGATGCCACAGAGGAAGAAATTATTCAGGCAGCCAAGCTGGCAAATGCAGACGGATTTATCCGCAGGCTGCCGGATGGATATCAGACTATGCTTACCGGAAACGGAGCAAATTTAAGTCAGGGACAGAGACAGCTTCTTGCCATTGCAAGGGCTGCGGTTGCAGACCCTCCCGTACTTATTTTGGATGAGGCTACAAGCTCTATCGATACCAGAACAGAAAAGCTGGTTCAGGAAGGCATGGACAGGCTGATGGAGGGAAGAACCACCTTTGTCATTGCACATCGACTTTCTACGGTAAAGAACAGTGATTGTATTATGGTACTGGAAAAGGGAAGAATTATAGAACGAGGTTCTCATGACGAACTCATGGAGCAAAGAGGAAAGTATTATCAGCTTTATACCGGAAACGGAGTATAAATCTTTATATAGTCTTAATACTTCGTGCGATTTATTTATACATTCTTTATATCACAGGATATATAGTAGAAGATACTGTAATAAGCATGGAGGGCGAGATGAAGTTCAAATTTAAGAAGAAAAATTTTTCTTCCTTTCAAATTATTAGTTTAGGTTTTTTAATTGTTATTTTAACAGGCGGTTTTCTTTTAATGCTGCCCATTTCCACCAAAGGACCGGGAGGCGCACCTTTTTTAGATGCAATGTTTACCTCTACATCAGCAGTCTGTGTGACAGGTCTGGTGCTGCATGATACGGCGACCTACTGGTCCTACTTTGGTCAGTTTGTTATTATACTGCTGATACAGATTGGCGGTATGGGCGTAGTGACCGTGGCTGTTTCCATTGCCATGTTTGCAGGACGAAAAATCGGTCTGATGCAGAGAAACACCATGCGTGAGGCAATTTCCGCTCATCACGTAGGGGGAATTGTGCGAATGACGGGCTTTATCCTAAAGACAACTCTTTGTATAGAGTTTATGGGAGCAGCATTGATGGCGCCTGTTTTTTGTAAAGATTTTGGATTTTTTAAGGGCGTATGGTATGCGATTTTTCATTCTGTATCTGCCTTTTGCAATGCAGGCTTTGACTTGCTGGGTGTGAGGGGAGAGTTTTCCTCTATTACCACTTATGCTTCCCAGCCTATTATCAATATCACCATTATGGCATTGATTGTTACCGGCGGTATTGGTTTCCTCACGTGGGAAGATATTAAGACGAATAAGCTTCATATTAAGAAATACAGAATGCAAAGTAAGGTTATTCTCACAGTTACCAGCTTTTTAATCTTGCTTCCGGCAGCATACTTTTTCTTTGTAGAATTTTCACAGGCGCAATGGAGTGATTTAAGTCTGTATGAAAAGATACTGGCATCTTTATTCCAGTCTGTAACACCGAGAACAGCGGGCTTTAACTCCGTAGATTTGACCTTATTTACAGAGGCGGGAATTATGATTATGATTATGCTGATGCTCACCGGAGGTTCTCCCGGTTCAACAGCCGGCGGTATGAAGACTACTACCGTTGCCGTGCTTTTTGCATCCACTGCGTCTGTATTTCGAAGAAGAGAGAATGCACAGATTTTCCATCGCCGTATTTCGGAAGGTACGGTGAATAATGCAGCCACCATCTTACTGATGTATGTGGTACTTTTCCTCACAGGGGGGATTATCATAAGCTGCATAGAGAACATTCCTATTTTAACCTGTCTTTTTGAAACTGCCTCCGCAATCGGAACCGTAGGTCTGACATTGGGGATTACCAGAGAAGTAGGCGTTGTGTCCCACTTGATTTTAATGCTTTTGATGTTCTGGGGACGTGTGGGCGGTTTGACGCTGGTATTTGCAGCCGTTTCAGGTAAGCATGTAGAAGTAGGAAGATTTCCTGAAGAAAAAATTACAGTAGGATAAAGGGGCGTGATGACTTGAGAAAATTAAAAGAAAAGTCAAAGCTTCAAAATTCCGTGAAAGATGTTTTAAAAACCCTTGGTATTTTATCAGCAGCCACAGCAATCGGAGTGTTTTTCCGATGGAGAGGGCTAAACGAGGCAAATATTATTACTGTTTATATTTTGGGAGTGTTGATTACGGCAGTATCGACCTCCCAGAGAATTTTCAGCCTTGTAAGCTCCTTCATCAGTGTGTTGTTATTTAATTTCTGGTTTACAGAGCCACGCTTTACCTTTAAGGCTTATGATCCCAGTTATTTAACAACATTTCCGATTATGTTGGCTGCTGCGTTTATTACAAGCTCTTTGGCAGAACGGATTAAGAAGCAGGCGGCGCAGTCCGCTAAAACAGCATACCGCACACAGATACTTTTTGACACCAACCAGCAGCTTTCCAATGAACAGGATGTGCAAGGTATTATATCAGTTACCTGCGGACAGTTGAAAAAATTATTAAAAAGAGATATTATCTTTTATAAAACAATAGAAAATACCTTAGATGAGCCATTATTTTTCCCTTTTCAGGAAGGAAAACCAGAAACGGAGTATATGACAGAGGCAGAAAAAAGCGTTGCCAAGTGGGCGTTTGATAACAATAAGCACGCAGGGGCAGGGACAAAGACATATCCCAATGCCAAGTGTCAGTATTTGTCCGTGCATGTAGGACAAAATGTGTTCGGCGTTTTGGGAATTGTTATGGGAGAATGGCCTTTGGACAGCTTTGAAAACAGCATTGTATTGTCCATTTTGGGCGAATGTGCGCTGGCTATGCAGAATGAAAAAGTGACAAGAGAAAGAGCCGCCGCTGCTTTAATGGCGAAAAATGAACAGCTAAGGGCAAATTTGCTTCGCTCTATTTCACATGATTTGCGGACTCCCCTTACCTCTATTTCCGGAAATGCAGGAATTTTGATTTCCAATGCAGACAATATGGGAAAGGAAAAACAGCAGCAATTATATGAGGATATTTACGAAGACTCTTTATGGCTCATAAATCTGGTAGAAAATCTGTTGTCTGTTACAAGAATTGAAGACGGGACAATGAAGCTTCAGTTCAATGCAGAGCTTTTGGAAGAAATTGTGCAGGAAGCCGTTCATCATGTGGAAAAGCGATGCAAAAAACATAAGCTTCGTGTAAAACTTTCTGATGATTTGATTTTGGTAAAGGCAGATGCACGGCTTATCGTGCAGGTGCTTGTTAATCTGGTGGATAATGCGGTAAAATATACACCAAACGGCTCGGAAATTCTCATTGAGACAAAGCAGGAAGGAAAAAATGCCGTAGTCAGTGTGTCGGACAATGGAAAAGGAATTTCAGACGAGGCAAAAGAGCATATTTTTGAGATGTTTTATACAGACAGCAGTCATGTGGCAGACAGCCGAAGAAGTTTGGGGCTGGGATTGGCATTGTGCAAGTCTATTTTACACGTCCACGGCGGCAATATCTTTGTAGAGGATTGTCAGCCCCACGGCGCACGTTTTACATTCACATTACCTGCGAAGGAGGTTCAATTACATGAATAAACCGTTAATTATGGTAGTAGAAGATGATGCGGCAGTAAGAAATTTAATTACAACTACATTGGAAACCCACGAATATCGTTTTCAGGCAGCGGACACAGGAGAAACTGCTATTTTAGAGGTGGCAACTCACAATCCTGATGTAATTTTATTGGATTTGGGACTGCCGGATATAGACGGAATTGAGGTTATCCGAAAAATCCGTACATGGTCTAAGACACCGATTATTGTTATCAGCGCCAGAAGCGAAGACACAGATAAAATAGAAGCTTTAGACGCAGGGGCAGACGACTATCTCACAAAGCCGTTTTCCGTAGAGGAGCTTCTGGCGAGACTTCGTGTAACCTTCCGCAGATTAAATGATATGAAAGGCGATACGGTGCAAAGCTCCGTGTTCCAAAATGGGAATTTGAAAATCGACTATGCAGCAGGTTGCGCCTTTATGAAGGATACAGAGCTTCATCTTACACCTATTGAATATAAGCTTTTGTGTCTGCTTTCCAAGAACGTGGGAAAGGTACTGACACATACTTATATTACAAAGGAAATATGGGGAAGCGCATGGGATAATGATGTGGCGTCCCTTCGGGTGTTTATGGCGACGCTTCGGAAAAAGATAGAAGAAAATCCATCAGAACCGAAATATATTCAGACACATGTGGGTGTGGGGTATCGGATGCTGAGGGTGTAGGAGAATAAAGTATGTGGGAAAAGCTCGGTAATGACCGGGCTTTTTTTGGTAGTACAAAGATAAAGAACTTTGAACTGGAAAGAGATTTGTCAAGGGTGTTTTCTCCACTAAAACACCCTTGTTTTTATAAAAACTATGATGTATAAAACAAATATATTGCACTAAATTATAATATGGTCTTAAGTGCATTTACCAACACATCAATATGCTCTTTCTGCAAAATCAACGGAGGCAACAGACGAATTACATGTGAACCCGAGGGAATTACGATAATCCCCGCTTCTTGCAAAGCATTTATGAAGTGTGCAGCAGGCATAGACAGTTCAATGCCTTTCATAAGGCCCAATCCACGCACCTCTTTGATTACAACTTTTTGGGCAGCCAATTCAGATAACGCCTTATCCAGATAGAGCGTCATCGCCCTGACGTTCGCTAATATGTCATACTGTTGGTAAAACTGGAATACAGCAGTAACGGCTGCTGCTGCCAGAGGATTGGAACCGTAAGTTGTACCATGATCTCCTGCACGCAATACACCGGTCGCTGCCCCTCTGGTTCCAATTGCACCTACCGGAACTCCACATCCCAAAGCCTTTGCCGAAACAACAATATCGGGAACAATATCATACAATTGATACGCAAACATATTCCCGCTTCTACCCATGCCACATTGAATTTCATCCGAAACCATCAAAATTTCGTTCTCATCACAGAGCTTTCGAACTCCTTTGATGAAGTAATCAGTGGCAGGATAAATTCCGCCCTCTCCTTGTACTGTTTCCATGAAAATTGCACAGGTATTGTCAGTAATCAAACGTTTGACGTTTTCCAGATCATTGAAGTCAGCAAATTTAACATGGGCAAGCATAGGAGCAAAAGGTTTCTGGTAGGCTGCTTTTCCCGTTACCGATAATGCTCCCATAGATCTACCATGAAAGGATTTCTTCATGGCAATAATCTCTCCATTATGATTATTATGCTTCAAAAAATGATATTTCTTAGCAATTTTAATTGCACCTTCAATGGCTTCCGTTCCAGAGTTAGTGAAAAACACCTGCTCCATACCTGATGCCTGATTAAACAGCTTTGCAGCTTCAATTGCCGGAACATTATAAAAAAGATTAGATGTGTGCAGCAGCTTTTCCATCTGTTCTTGCAGTGCGCGTGTGTAATTCGGATCGTGATATCCCAGGGCACACACACCGATTCCAGACCCGAAATCCAGATACCGTTTTCCCTCTGTATCATAAAGGTACATACCTTCTCCATGATCCAAGACAATAGGATAACGGTTATATACAGGAACAAACTGCTGATTTGCTTGTTCAATATAAGGATTCATTTCAGTCTTTTTCCTCCACCACTTCAATTTTAAACACATTGATCACATCCACATCTGGACAACAGAATACAATGGAGCCATCCGGTTGGTTGGGAAGTTTTCCGCCGTACCGCAGAATGTCAATGTAAGGGAAAGCCACATGCATGGCCATTGGACAGAGATTGCCTCTTTCGGTATCAAAGTCAAAGGTGTCTCCAATTTGATGACCACGATGACACCCCATATGACCTTTTTGATCAATTAAACTGATTTTAATTTTAGGCTTTTTCATCATTGATTTCCTCCAAAAATTGTTCAATGGGAATTCCCTTGTATTTATCAATATCATGCACATTGGCATAAATAATTTTTTCGAGTTGTCTCATTGCGATTTCTACGCTCTCTAAAAGCAGTCCTGATTTTAAATAATGCCCTACTACAATTGCCATAAAAATATCCCCTGTGCCCGGAAAACGCACCGGTATTTCATCATAAGGGAGCAAGACACACGAATTTTTCGGAGAGTTTTTTACAACAGTAAACATTCTTCCGTTAATGTTTGCGCTTGTAATCACAACCGATTTAGCACCAAGCATATGTAGTCGATTTGCGATTACTTCAATTTCCGCCTCAGAATAGGTGTTTTTAACTGTGTATCCGGATAAAAAACACGCCTCCGTAATATTGGGGATAATCACATCTGCAATAGAACACAACCGTTTCATATAAGTGACTGCTTGATCTGTCACACCATTGTATCGTTTTCCGTCATCCCCCATAATAGGGTCAACAAAAATCGAAGTACCTGATTTTTGTTGTTCTTTGCAATATTCATATATGAGACATGATTGTTTTTCTGACACAATAAATCCAGTACAGATTGCGTCGAAAGAAAACATGAGTTTCTTCCATACCAGAAGCGTATTTTCCATATATTCTGTTGTGTCCAAAATATCAAACTGCCCATAATCCAGAGTGTTGGAAACGAGTGCAGTCGGCAAATTGAAAGTTTCAAATTTCAAGTGAGATAAAACAGGAATCATGACAGATAAGGCGACCTTTCCATACCCCGCCATATCATTGACCAGTAAAATTCGAGTTTGCTTTTTATCTTCCATAGCCATACTCCCTCAGTAACTCAAATAACAAAGTCTGCACAGCATTTTTCCTGACTCTGTTTGAAAAATCTTCTGTAATGTGGTTTCTACTGTGTTCTTTCCCAGATTATCTTCATAAAAATTCACTAAAAAATCCGCTTCCACAAGAATCTGATAGTCAATCCCGTCTATATCTGTGTAAGTGTGATGATGGCCAACCAAATAGCAGATGCGTTCAATATCTGCTTCTTCAAACTTAAGCTTTTTTAACATTTTTCGAGCATATGCAGGACCTTCCTGCTCTTGCAATTTTCCATTACACCTTCCGTATTTTTCTTCTGACGGACGGATTCCGATATCGTGTACCAGTGCTGCACATTCGGCTAAAAACTGGGTGTGTTCATCCAGCTGTTCCATATGGCCAATCATCTGTGCAAAGCGATGCACCTTTATCAAATGGTGAATACGCTGGGGATCGTTTTGATTGAAAGCAATCATTTCTTGCGTTAAAAGATCGACTATTTTTTCCAGATTCATAAAGTCCTCCTATTTCACTTCCTCTTTTAAACAAAGTGCCAACAACTCTTTCCCTCCATCAGTTTGGAAAAGCCCTTTGATATATTCTGCTTTTTTTCGATCTGGGCGAGTTTCGTAACAGTTTACAATGAGATCTGCTTCTATCAGAAGCTGTAAAAGTTTGTTTTTGATATCATCGTAATCATGATGGCAGATAACTAAGTCGATAATTCTTGGAATATACGAGGGAAGGTAATTTGCTTCTTTTAAAAAACGAGTGACAAGAAGCGGAACTGCCTGCTTCTGATTATCTTGACTGGCATCCCCGTTATAATGTTCTTTACAATACTTGATTGCAATATCATGTAAAATCGCGGCTGCTTGTAGTATCTGCTGTTCTTCGACGGGAAGCTTCTCTTGCTCTCCCAATAATTTAGCCAATGCGTAAACCTTAAGGATGTGCTGTGTACGCCTGCTATGCCCTTCCTCATAGCACATTGCGTTATACAAGAGATGAGTTTCATCGTTTATCACGTTGACAATCATCCTTTCATGAAAAGATTTTAATATCTTTTTATAGAATATAACATTACAAACGGGTCTTGCGTTGCGCTTGCAACATATAATTCAAAATGCTATACTTTAAATTAGGAAAGGAGGGACAGCATGAGGCTTGATATTGAACAACTAACCTTACTTCCTATTTTCAAAGGCATTCGTGAGGAAGATCTTCCGGCAATGTTGACCTGCCTGGGAAGTTTTCAGAAAAAATATCAGAAAGATGAAGTTATTTTTTTGGAAGGCAATGAAGTCAGAAATGTTGGTATTATATTGTCTGGAACTGTGCATATGGTCAAGGATGACTCCGAAGGCTATCAAACACTTCTTGTTGTAATGAAAGAGAATGAACTATTTGGGGAATCATTTTCCTGCGGAAGTCATTTAGATGCACAGGTCAGCTTTTTGACTGCTGCACCTTGTGAAGTTTTGTTTTTGCCCTTTCACAAAGTCATCCATTCCTGTAAGATGAGCTGCACCTTCCATCATCGGCTGATTGAGAACATGGTCCAGTTGATTGGAGATAAAAATGTCCAGTTGATGCACAAAATTGAAGTGATTTCCAAAAAGACACTTCGAGAAAAAATATTAGCATACTTACGACAACAGGCTATGGAACAGAGCAGCAAACAATTTACAATTCCTTTGGGACGGCTCGAATTGGCTGAATACCTGTGTGCTGATCGTAGTGCAGTGACCAGAGAATTGTCCTATATGCAGCGAGATGGTCTAATTATTTATGATAAAAACACATTTCAGCTGCTATAATAAAAAAGCACAGATCTTTATGTTGTAAATAGGAAAAACCTGTTTGAGAAAATATTGGGGGGTTACTCATATTTTTAAAATTCCATAAGGTCCCAATTAGCTCATTGGCACAATCCAATTAAAAAAGAATCCATGTTGCGCACGCAACATGGATTCTTTTTTGTTTGTTAGGGCAAAGCCCTGTTTACCATTGTGTAGTTTTTCGCTGATCCGAAAAAC
>UQAX01000013.1 GCA_900539145.1 uncultured Blautia sp. | reverse complement strand
TCCGATTTCCCGTATCACCCTGCAAGGATTTCCAACAGCCACTACATTGGCAGGAATATCTTTTGTCACAATGCTTCCCGCTCCGATAACAGAATTTTCTCCGATAGTAACACCGGGTAAAATAATTGCACCTGCCCCAATCCATACATTATTTTCAATGTGAACCGGACGATTAAATTGTATGCCTCTGCGTCTTAAATCCGGTTTTATGGGATGTGCGGCAGTGACAATAGTAACATTTGGTCCAATCATTACATAGTCACCAATGAAAACGTCTCCGTCATCTACTACTGTCAGATTAAAATTGGCATACACGTTTTTTCCCATGTATATATGATGTCCGCTCCAATTTGCAAAAAACGGCGGTTGAATATAGCAATTATCACCACATTCGGCAAACATTTTTTTCATCATTTCTTCCCTTTTTTCCACTTCACCGGAGGGCACTTCATTAAATTCTTTTAATTCATCCAAGTATGGAAATTGTTCTGCTAAAATTTCTTCATCTCCGGGATCGTATAAAATCCCTTTATCCATGCGTTCTCTCTCTGTCATAAGCTTCTTCTCCTCTCTTACTTTTCTATTTCTTTTACTGCTTCTACTGCCTTTTGAAGCTGTGTATCCTCTTCATAAGTAAGCACTGTCTTCTTTTGTAATTCTTCTGCCAGTTCTGCTTCGATATCCGGCTGAATTCCTGTACCATGAATACATCTTCCATTTGGAGTGTAATATTTTGCAGTAGTGGTCTTTACTGCGCTTCCGTCTGTAAGAGGAATAAGACTCTGTACAATTCCCTTTCCAAAAGTTGTGGTTCCCACAATCGTTCCCACGCCATAATCCTGTATTGCTCCTGCAAAGATTTCAGATGCACTGGCGCTGTTTCCATTTACAAGAACTACCAGCGGAATATCCAATTCACTTTTTCCGTCTGAATGAACTTCTTCTCTCTTTCCGTCTTTGTCCTCTGTATATACAATCAATCCTTCCGGTAAAATATCATTTAAAATACTGCATACAGATGTCAAAAGTCCTCCGGGATTGTTTCTTACGTCTACAATAAGACGCTCCATTCCCTGATTTTTCAAATCTTCAAAGGCTTCTAAATACTGGCTTTCCGTCTGCTCTGTAAATTCATATAATAAAATATAGCCTACATTGTCCTCCAGCATCTTATGCTCCACAACGGGAATATTCACTTCTTCCAAAGGAACGTCAAATTCCAGATAATCATTTTCTCCTTCTCTTGCCACTGTCAAATGTGCAACTTCCCCTTCTGAGGTCTTCACCTTTTCCACCACTTCTGAAAGCTCCATACCTGCAATGTCTTCATTGTTTACTTTGAGTAAAATATCATCCGGCAAAAGTCCTGCCTTTGCCCCCGGAGCTCCCTCATAACATCTTACCAGCTTTACCATACCTGTTTCCATGTCCATCTGCATCACAACGCCAATTCCTTTATACAGACCTGTTGTTTCTGTATTTAATTCTTCATATTCTTCCTTGGTGTAATATGCAGAATAGGGATCTCCCAGACTTGCCATCATTCCCTTATACATACCGGTTTCCATAAAATCCTTGTCAATTTCACCGGTAAATTCATCATCAATAATTTTTTCCAGCACCTTTGCTTTTTCCACAAAATCCTGATTTACAGCTTTATCTTCTGCACTTTTTTCCTGTGCATAATCATAAATTTTTAATCCTGCACCGCCTACAACAAGTGTCAGTACAATTCCTAAAAGAAAACCTTTTATAAACTTTTTTCTTTCCATTTTTCTGCTCCTTAAAATGCCATTTTGGATAAAGAAAGAGGACTGCATTGACAGCCCCCTTTATCTTATAAATAATTCATAGGATTTACATATACTCCATTTTTCATAACACCGAAATGAAGATGCGGTCCTGTTGAATATCCGGTAGAACCTACTGCCGCAATCTGCTGACCGGCGCTTACCTTCTGTCCGACCTTTACATAACGTGCAGATGCGTGCATATAGACTGTATGAAAACCATTTCCGTGGTCTATGGTTACATAGTTTCCTGCTGACTCTGAATATGTAGAAACTGTTACCGTACCTGCTGCTGCGGCTACAATAGGAGAACCGCTGCTTGCTCCGATATCAATTCCTTTATGGTTGCTGGAAGCTCCCGCAGTAGGTGAATTTCTGTCTCCAAAAGGACTGGTTACATTATGAGAAGACGGACAAGGCCATGTAAACTGTGGAGAACCACTGTTCTCAGACTGACTGTTATCCGGTTTTTCCTCCGGCTTTGTCTCCGGCTGTGTATTCGGTTTCTCTTCCGGCTTTGCTTCCGGTTTTGACTCTGGCTGCTCTGTCTTATTTGCATCAGAGTTTGTGCTTTCATTGGAAGGAGAAGAGCTTTCCTGTCCTCCTGCGCTTTGCACTTCCTCTTTCATCTGCTTCAAAATCTCATTCTGAATTGCCAGTTCACCTTCTAAGTCTGACTGCTCCATTACCGCAGCGTCAATTCCGGCTTCAAACTTTGTAATTTCTTCCTGCTTTTTGCTGATAGAAGTTTCGATATTACTCTTTTCTTCCTCAGCAGATTGTTTGTATTCTTCTAAGTCTGACTTTTCTTTCTTTAAATCCTTTTCCAGATTTTCGATTTTCTTACAGGTCTTTTTATATTTTTCTAATTGTTTTCGGTCATAAGAAGTAAGCTGTCTGAAATTTTCTGTTCGGCTCAATGCCTCTGCAAAATCATCTGCTCCCAGAATAACAGAAATCATTGAAATATTTCCTGCCTCATAAAGATATTGTATTCTCTTTTTCATATCTTCATACTGGATTGCTTCTTTTTCTTTTGCTTTTTCCAGCTCTGCACTGTTTTTTTCGATTTCAGCATTCTTATCTTCAATCTGTCCTGTTAAAGTATCCAGATTTTCCTGTGCTTTGGCATACTTTTCATCTAATTTCTTAATAGCGGACAGCACATTGTCCTTCTGCTGCTGCAAAGAGCTTACCTGCTGTTCTTTATCTTCTATCTGACTTTCCAGCTCTGTCTTCTTCTTGTTTACTTCCGTCTCATTTGCTGCCGATACGGAAAGTACATTAGAAATTGCCAGACAGCTTGCCAGCAGCATTGCAGTTTTCTTGTTCTTTAATTTCATGCGGCTCTCCCTGTCTTATACCTTCAAGTGCTTTCTAAGGGAAACAATACTTCCGATTAAACCGATGCCAATACCCAGTCCTACGCCGACCGGCAGTAAGAAACGGAATACTTCCCAAACATCCAGAAATTGAAGAAATCCACCCAGAATATTAAATCTGGTAATTACATATTCTACTGCTTTTTCATAAATCATGTATAAAATACCCATTGGAAGCGCCGCACCGATAGTACCTAAAAGGATACCTTCAATGATAAACGGCACTCTGACGAAAAAGTCTGTTGCTCCGATGAGCTTCATAATACCAATTTCTTCCTGACGGATGGAAATACCCATTGTAATGGTATTATTGATAAGGAAGAATGCCACTACCAGAAGAATTAAAATAATGACAATGGATACGTATCCCACCAGTTTATTAAAAGTAGACAACATATCTGCCGCTTCTTTTGACTGTTTTACTTCTCGAACGCCCTCCAGACCTTCAATGTGCTTTACAAGGTCTGCCTGACTTTCCACTTCCTTCAGATATACATCAAAGCGTGCGGAGTTTGCCAGCGGATTATCCTGATCCTTAAATCCTTCTGCCATATCTTCATCTCCGCCTAAGTATACTTCACTGAATTCATCCCAAGCTACGTCTGCAGAAATATATTTTACGTCAGCAACCTCCGGCTGTTTCTTAATATCCGCTCCGATTTGGTCAATTTCTTCCTGTTTAATACCTTTATCAAAATATACGACAACTGCCACGCCTTCCTCCGCAGTATCTACAATATAGCGGAAGTTCATAATAATGGAAAGGAACAAACCGAATAAAAAGATACATGCTGACATAGTTGCAATGGACGCCAGAGAAAATCGCAGGTTTCTCCAGATATTTTTAAATCCCTGTTTTAATACATAAGCAATCGTACTAATTCTCATTCAGATATTCACCTTCTTGTTCATCACTTACAATGACGCCTTTCTTCATGGTAATTACACGCTTTTTAAACGCATTTACGATTTCTCTGTTATGTGTAACCACCAGAACCGTTGTGCCTCTTTCGTTGATTTCCTCTAAGAGCTTCATAATTTCAAAGGAGTTCTTAGGATCCAAGTTTCCTGTGGGCTCATCCGCCAGCAGGATACTCGGTCTGTTTACCAACGCTCTTGCGAGGGCAACTCTCTGCTGTTCTCCACCAGAGAGCTGGTCAGGCTTTGATTTATACTTTTCTGCTAACCCTACTAATGTGAGCATTTCCGGTACTCGTTTTTTAATAATACGAGTCGGGCGCTGAATAACACGCTGAGCAAAAGCTACGTTTTCATATACATTTCTATCCTTTAAAAGGCGAAAATCCTGAAATACAACACCAATTCCCCTGCGGTATTTCGCTACTTTTCTGCGTTTCAGTTTATTGAGAACCTGTCCGTTTACTGTAATCGTTCCGCTTGTAGGATCCAGTTCCTTTAACAGCAGTTTGATAAGAGTTGATTTTCCGGAACCGCTGTTTCCTACGATAAATACGAATTCACCCTTATCCACGTGAAGTGTCATGTTGTCAATGGCTGGCTGGCCCTTGCTGTATGATTTACTCACGTTTTTTAAATCAATCATAATAACCTCCTGTTTTTCTGTTCCTTAGTAATCAAGTGTTTCCATGTACTTCATATACTTTACTACCATCAATGCAATTTTAAAGGTAATTGCATCTTCAAAAACTCTCAGGTCAAGTCCTGTGCTTTTCTGAAGCTTATCCAGACGATATACCAGCGTATTTCTGTGAATGTAAAGCTGTCTGGAGGTTTCTGAAACATTCAAGCTGTTTTCAAAGAATTTGTTAATTGTAGTAAGCATCTCCTCATCAAAATCATCGGGAGAATGTGTATCAAAAATTTCCCGAATAAACATTTTGCAAAGAGGGATAGGAAGCTGATAAATAAGTCTTCCAATTCCCAGAGAACTGTACGCAATTACATCTCTCTCCCCAAAGAAAATCTTGCCTACATCAAGAGCCATCTTTGCTTCCTTATAAGAGCGTGAAACCTCTTTCAATTCTTTTACAATGGTTCCATAAGCAATATGTGTTGTACCGTCTTTCTCCACGCCCAGAGCAGCCAGAATATTGTTGGCTGTCTTTTCCAACTGGGGATATCCGTCAGACGGAGCTAATTCCTTGACAATAATAATATTTTTCTCGTCTACCGCTGTGACAAAATCTCCGGGTTTTCCTCCCAGAAGTTTTTTGATATTTTCCAGAGAACCGTAGTCCTTGTCCTGACTGCTCTCCAGTATATATACAACCCTGCGTACATCTACCTCAATGTGAAGCTTTTTTGCACGATTATGGATATCTACCAAAAGCAGATTGTCCAACAAAAGATTTTTAATAAAGTTATCCTTATTAAATCTCTCCTTATATGCGGTAAGCAAGCCCTGAATTTGGAATACAACCAGCTTTCCCAATGTATAAACATCGTCCCCTGCGCTGCTTACGACCAAAACATATTCTAACTGATGGTCATCATATATTTTAAAATACTGATTTCCTTTTACCACCTGACTGTCTGCCTGAGAATTGGCAAATGCGCTTACTTCCTCCTGTCCGCATACGCTGCCGGAAAAAGTAGTTGCTAAAACCTTTCCTTCCATATCTGTTACACAAAAATCACTTCTGGATATTCCTTTTAAACCATCCAGTGTATTTTGCAGTATCTGATTTGATATCATGTTTTCTCCTTCTTTCATCATATAGTTATTTCGGTGTTACATCTCCCATAAAAACCCTACTATATATACTAATACAAAATCAAAAAAAAGGAAAGAGAAAATGCAATATATTACATCTTTTTTTCAAAAATGTAACAATTTATTCACATTTTCTCCATGTCCTCATTGTACTTTGATACCATTTTTTTGAAATTGTTCTTTTCCATAAAGCGGTTGAGCCAGCTTGGTTTTTTGCCTCCCTCACGGAAAATATCAAGGCAGCTTCCCAGACTGAACCAGAGCTTTGTATTGATTTTTTTTCGATGTCTTTTTACAAACCGCTCCAAATCATATACTCTGGAACAGCTTAGAACTGCCTGAGGGTTCCACATATTGATTTCGTTAATCACCTTGTCCACCTGGTCGTCCTCATCGCCCATGAGAAAGTCCTTGCCAAGTATGACAATATCCGGATATTTTTCCTGAAGATATCCATATAATTTTTCTGTGTCCTCTTCGTTTTCTCCTAAAAGAAAAATTTCGTTCTTATAATGATTCAGCAGCCAGAATACCGTTCCGAAAAAGCCATGCTCCGAAATATCATTTTCCCATTCCTTGTCCTCAAGTCCTGCTGCCTTTACGATTTCGGGCTCATCTGCCACTGCTTTATCCAGCGTTTCTATATACTCTTTTAATTCTTCATCCTGCTGAGCTGCCAGCAAGAGGTTCATGGTAAGCACTCCGTAAGTAGCCAGCGTTTCCTGATACCACTGCTGGTTAATGCTTTCCATAACATCCTCTGCATAACACTTCTCAACAGAAATTCCCATAATTTCTATTTTTTCGCTCATTACTATCCTCTGGGGATTTATCCCGAATATAAGTATTTTTAAACATATTATACTAATATAGCAGAAGTGTTTTTAATTATCAAGTGTTTTTTTCTAATTGCTTTATCAGATATCGGCCTACCACAGGAGAAAATCCGGAAATATCCCGTATATAGGCAAAATCCTTGCCAAAAATCTTTTTCTCCGCCTGTAAGTCCTTTTCCTCTCCTGCAAAAACGCCCAAGACACAGACTCCCTGATTGCGAAGCTTCCGCACTGCAAATCCCGTATCCTTTATAGCGTAATCCCCGTGATAAGGCTTTGGATTTCTGGCATTGGGCCGATTTAAAATAATATCATAAGGCTTTCCGTCACTTAACACAATCAGAATTTTATGCTCCTCTTCCCTTTGCAGCAAATCATATTCCACCGCCTTAACAGCAAGTCCGTCTCTGTTGTTGGAAGAAGTCACATATTCAAAAATATTGCTGTTTTCTGTTCTGTCTGCGTCATAATCCCGAAAATTATGCAGCACCGTATAATCCCAAAAAGTACAGAAGCTGGTTACTCTGTGGGGAATACCCACGTTGCTTAACGCCTCGCTTAAAATATATGCCTGAATGGCAACCTGTCCCTGTCTGGAGCGCTGAGAACCGCTGGCATCAATTAAAACATCTACCACGAAGCTACTGCTGTCTTCGTAAAGCTCCCGTTTAAAAACCTGCACATTTCCCGTTCTCCCAATACGCCACAGTCTTTTAGGAAGCAGAGTTCCTCTGTCTGCCAAAGTTTCCTCTTTTTCCTCTCTCATGGTAAGAGTCTTTTTCAGCATATCGGTGAGAAGACGAATATTATTTTTAACCACTCTGTGATTATCATGATATTCATAAAGGTTCTTGCTTCTTTGTTTTCTGGCATACTCGTACTGATAATTCCGCATCACCGGCTCTTTTAAAATTCCTTTTGTAAAATAAAGGCTGCAGTCGCTGTGTATACCCCGACACACAAGAGCATTGATTTTCTTTTCCTCACCCTCTGTAAGATAAGTCTTTCCGTAGTTTCTCTCCACATAGGAATACATCTTTTCCAGCGCTTTTTCATCCACCACTAAAATCCGTTTAGTGGTTTCCTCTGTATTTTTCTCCTGCTCCTCTTTTGTTTCTGTCTCTCTGGTATCCAGGTTTGTCATATTTTCCGTAACCTTATCCAGATAGGTTTCCAGTGTGCTTTCCAACGCCTCTTCTTCCAGAAAGTCTTCCCACGAAAATTCTGCCAGTTCCTCCAAGGTTACAGACAGAACTTTTTCTAAATCTCCCTGATTACGCTCAAAATAGGGGTCAATCAGCTCATTGTACAGCTTGTCCGTTGTCTGAATAAGCTCCATGGTATCCTGTGCCTCGGAAAGCTCCTGTACCATGTCCATAAAGTGACGCTGTCTTGCTTCTACCGCTCCCTTTCCGTTTAAAATTTCACGAAACAGAGCTATTTTCAGCTTTCCTGCCGGATTTCCCGTTAATTTATGAAAATCCATATCCAGAATGTCCTCACAGGCACGTCTTCGGATATTGGAAACACCTTCCCTCTCTGCTATAATCTTCCCGGAAACCGCAAATTCAATGCAAAGCTGTGCCAAATCCATAAGCGGCGCTTCCATTGCATGAAGGTAAATCTTTTTCACCAGATAAAGCGAATATTCCTCTCTGTTAAAATATCGTGCAAAAGCGCCCTGCTTAATTCCATCATACAGCGCAACATATTTAGATTTTGCAAAAGCCGCTAAATCAGGCTTAAATTCCAGAGAATAATCACCGCTGACCGTCCACATCAGATTTTTTATTCTGTTTTCCAGTTCAAATTCTTCCATAATAACCTCTACTTCTCAAACACATCCTGCGGCGTCCATGTATCAGGAATTCTGGTAAGCACAACATCCTGTACAATTTCTTTTTCAAAAATATCAAAGCACTTATTTACCACGCCAATCTGTACCGCAAGCCTTGGCTTTAAGCCTCTCTGTATCGTCTTTAACGCGCCTAAAATGCCTCGAAGATCCAGAGCCTTGGTGCTGATTTCACCGTTTTGTGCCTTTAACTGTAAATCCATGAAAAGTCCAATCCACTGTTTCTTTGCGTTTTCCTTTAATGCGGGAAATTTAGAAGATAAGATATAATCCAGCGTCTCCTCATCCTGCGGCGGCATATCAATTACCATAAAACGGGAAACAAGAGCTTCGTTTAACTCTTTTGTGCCTGCATAACCGTAGTTCATGGTCCCGATAAATCTGGCTGCTTCGTGCATATCAATTTTATCATATCCCGGAACATCAATGCTTCTTCTGTAATCTAAAGACGCATGAAGTACTGATACGGCATCATTCTTTGCCATGTTGATTTCATCTAAAATTCCAAAGCCGCCATACTGAGCACATCGATAAATACTTCCTTTGCGAAGCTGTACTTCATTATTCACAAAAGTATCTGTGCCAATTAAATCACCACTGTCTGTATTCACATGAAAAGATACATTATACACAGGACGTCCGAAAATCCATGCCAGATTTTCTGCCAAAACGTTCTTTCCCGTTGCTTTTGCTCCTGTAAGCAGAAGATTTTCTCCCTGAAGAAGGGCTGCAATGCCCATTTCCAACACTTCCCTGCCATAAAAATACATATCAGGACAGCTTACTCTGCCCTGCTCACCGTCCTCCACAGAATACTTACAGCGAAACTCCTCCACACCTTCTATCAGTCCCTTATCCACCTGCTGTTCCCTTAAAAACTCCAATTCCTTCATACACTAATTCCTCTTTCTATCTTTCCTTATTCAATCATTACGTTTCTCTCTCAATCTCCCCCTGCATTTGCCGGAGAAATCCCAAACCTTCCACATATATAAAAGGAAGTTATTACACTAAGCGTAAAATATATCAATGTTCTCGATACGCACTTAGTAGAAATAACTCCCTTATCCTTTATACTTCAAATAATAAATCACCATAAGACGGCATTGGCCAAATCTCTTTATCCACAATCATTTCCAGCTCATCTACCGGTTTTCTCAATGCTTCCATAGCCGGAATTACCTGCTGGCGATAATAGAACGCTTTCTCTTTTCCGTCCTCCATAGCCGCTGCTGACTCTGTTACCTCTTTCAGATGATTTAAGGCATTTTTTGTTTCTTTTAAAAGTGCAGATGTTTCGCTTAATAAATCAGTCTGTACCTCCACCTCTAAAATCCCTGCTGCAACTACTGCATTAATGGAGTCTGCAAGCTGTTTTGTATACTTAATCACCGTAGGAATAATCTGCTTTCCGGCAATATCCAGCATGGTTCTTGCTTCAATGTTAATTGCTTTTGCATAAGCTTCATATTTGATTTCTTTTCTTGACTCTAATTCTGCTTTTGTAAAGACACCGAATTCTTCAAAAAGCTCTACGGTCTTTTCGCTGGTAAGTGTTTCGATGGTCTCTACCATACAGCTGAGGTTTGGAAGTCCTCTCTTTTCGGCTTCCTCTACCCATTCCTGTGAATAGCCGTTTCCGTTAAACACAATGCGCTGATGCTCTGTAAAGTTCTTTTTCATTAAATCATGAACCGCTACGTCAAAGTCCTCTGCGCTTTCCAGAACATCACAGGCTTCTTTAAATGCCTGAGCTACAATGGTATTCAACACCACATTCGCCGGTGCAATAGAGTCTCTGGAGCCCACCATACGGAATTCAAATTTATTTCCTGTAAAAGCAAATGGTGAGGTTCTGTTTCTGTCCGTTGTGTCACGCATAAATTCAGGAATTGCCTTTACACCTGTTTCCAGCTTTTCCATTCCGATACTGTGATTTGCCATACCCGTAGTGATTAACTGGTTCATAACATCGGTAAGCTGGTCTCCCAGAAATACGGAAATAATTGCCGGCGGCGCTTCATTTGCTCCTAAACGATGGTCATTTCCCACATCTGCCGCTGACTCTCTTAAAAGAGCCGCATGCTCATCTACTGCCTTCAAAATACAGCTAAGTACAAGAAGGAACTGAATATTGTCATGAGGTGTAATTCCCGGTTCTAACAGATTATGACCTGTATCTGTGGTAAGAGACCAGTTGTTGTGCTTTCCTGAGCCATTTACCCCTGCAAAAGGCTTTTCGTGGAGAAGACACTTCATTCCGTGCTGGGAAGCCACTCTTTTTAAGGTCTGCATAACAATCTGATTATGGTCAACCTCCACATTTGCCTCTGCATAAATCGGAGCTAACTCATGCTGTGCCGGAGCTGCTTCATTGTGCTGTGTCTTAGAAGTTACTCCAAGTCTCCAAAGCTCTTCATTGACATGCTTCATATATGCAGAAACCTTCTGACGAATAGCGCCTAAATAATGGTCATCCAGCTCCTGTCCCTTTGGCGGCATAGCGCCGAATAAGGTACGTCCTGTAAAAACCAAATCTTTTCTCTGTCTGAATTTTTCATCACTTACTAAGAAATATTCCTGTTCCGCACCCACAGAAGGCGTAACCTTCTTAGAAGTCGTATCGTCGAACAAACGGATTAAGCGAAGAGCCTGTGTATTGATTGCCTGCATGGAACGCAGCAACGGTGTCTTCTGATCCAGCGCTTCCCCTGTATAAGAGCAAAATGCCGTAGGAATACATAAGGTAGCTCCTGCCGCATCATGACGCACAAAAGCCGGAGAAGTACAGTCCCATGCTGTATAGCCTCGTGCTTCAAAAGTAGCACGCAGTCCTCCTGACGGAAAAGAAGATGCGTCCGGCTCTCCCTTTATCAACTCTTTTCCGGAAAAGCTCATCAATACCTTTCCGTTTGGAAGGGGCGCTGTAATAAATGAGTCATGTTTCTCGGCAGTTACTCCTGTAAGCGGCTGAAACCAGTGTGTATAATGGGTTGCACCTTTTTCAATCGCCCATTCCTTCATCTCATGGGCAATGACGTCAGCCATTTCCAGAGATAATTCTTTTCCTTCGAGAATTGTCTGCTTCAAATCTTTATATACTTTCTTAGGAAGACGCTGCTGCATCACTACATCATTAAAAACGTCCTCACCAAAAATTTCTGATACATCGATATACTCGCTCATTCTTTCGTTCCTTCCTCTCATTGCAATCTAACTGCTCCCCAATCCATTTTAGTCGTAAAACTGCTTTTAAGATACCGCAAAAGCCGTCATATTGCAAGTATTTTTTATCTTTTCCACAAAAAGCTCATTGCCAAAAGCAAAAGACATACCCCGCTCACCCATGACAAATCTTTTTGTGTGGTGTTACGGAATACGCAGCCCAGCCTCCAACCCAGCTCCATCATAAGAATTCCGCATATAAAAGTTCCCGCAGCTAAGAAAAGCTGCCCTGACTGTACTAAGCCTGCGCCCACTCCCACTGCAAGACTGTCCAAAGAAAGTAAAAATGCCAGCGTAAAGCCTTCTGCTGCTGTAAGTTCCCGATAAATTTCCTTGTTTTCTTCTTTCTGAAAGAAAAAACTTAAAATTCGGTATAAACCGATGCCGATAAGAAGAATTGCCCCCAGACAAGTAGTCACATCCTTTGGAAGAAAATCAGAAAGAAAGCTTCCCGTAAGGAGAGAAATTCCCAATAGGCCACTCATAATGATATTCATTCCCGCCACAATTTTAAAGGGCATCTTTACTTTTCTCATACCATAAGCAAAACTGACCACAAAAGAGTCTGTGGTCAGTACAAAAATCAACAATATTTCTTTTATTATCGTTGCCATTCCTGTTGCTCACCTGTTTTGTCTGTTTTAATATTATATGACAAAATCAGCAACAAGGTTTCTCTTACTCCGGAGGGTTAATTAAAGGCACTTGGTCGTTTTTTGCCAGCATAATCTGAACGACATGTTTCAGATTTTTAATTGTCACGTTTTTATGAAGTCCTCCAAACTCTCCGTCAAGTGTCCATGAAATTTCTTCTTCACATTCAATGGTAAGCCCTGTGGTCTTAAAGACTTCAATCATTTTTGAGTCATTTGTTCCCACTAAAGATGCGATAATTTCATTTAATTCCAAAATGTTCTTTGGTCTTCGGATAAACATCACCTCAAAAACACCATCATCCAGCATAACGTCCGGTCCTGTGAGACGCTTAAATCCGCCTACGGAAGTGGAATTACTGATCATACCGAAAATAAATTCTCCTGAAAGCTCTCCGTCATCGCTTTTCACACGAAGGTTGTAAGATTTAATATTAAAAAGCCTCTGTGTTCCTTCTAATATGTAGGCTGCATGTCCCAGTATATTTTTCATATCCTGATTTGTCTCATAGGATACGTCTGTAAACAGCCCGAAAGCCGCAATATACACAAAATAATCTTTGTTAAATCCACCTACGTCAAAAGCATGCGGCACTCCTTCCACAATATCTGTTGCCGCCTGCAACATATTTTTGGATATGTGCAGACTGTTTGCAAAATCATTGGTGCTTCCTGCCGGAATATAACCGATAGGAATTTGATGTCCTCCTATAAGCATACCGGTAACTACTTCATCAAGGGTTCCATCACCGCCGCTTGCAACTACAATATCGTAATCTCCCGCTTTTCTTTTTGTTACCTTTAGTCCGTCCATATAGGCTTGTGTAGGATGAACCGTAATTTCATATCCACCCTTTACAAAAATATCCAGAATATCCATCAGTCGGTTTTTAATGCTGCCCTTTCCGGACCTTGGATTAAATATAAAAAGCATTTTTTTTCCCATACGACAGTCCTCCTATTTTAAATAAAGAACGGCTGAGACGCAATCTCTGCATCTCAGCCTGTTTTCTGTTATTATACTAATTCCAGAACAACTTCCATCGCTGCATCACCTTTACGTGGTCCGATTTTGATAATTCTTGTGTAACCACCGTTACGATCTGCATATTTTGGTGCGATTTCTGTAAATAATTTTTCTGTTAAGTCGATTTCTTTTGTGTTTTTCTTTTTACCAGCTGCAGCTGTTGGAACTTCTTTTACTGGGTAAAGAACTTTTAACATCTGTCTTCTGGCATGTAATCTGGAAGGAGCATCCTTCTTGATTTCTTTCTGTACTTCATCGTATACAGTAACTTTTTTACCATCTACAACTTCTTTTACTCTTTTGCCTTCAGCATCTTTACGAGCAACTTTTGCTGTGATTGTTACTGTTTCGAAGTTGTCTTTTTCACGAACTGCCATAGCGATTAAACCATCAGCAATTTTACGAACTTCTTTTGCTTTTGTTTCAGTTGTAACAATTCTTCCATGGTATAATAAGTTTGTTACCTGATTTCTAAGTAAAGCTTTTCTCTGGTCAGCAGTTCTGCCTAATTTTCTATATTTTGCCATTTTAGATTTTCCTCCATTTGTGGAACAATACGCCATGCTTCTTCGGACTTACTGACGTATTGCTTTTCTTCCATAAATTTGTATCAGAGGCTTACTCCTCGCTTGGATTTAACTGTAAGCCTAATTCTTTTAATTTTGCTAAAACTTCTTCTAAAGATTTACGTCCCAGATTACGAACCTTCATCATATCTTCAGAAGTACGGTTGCAAAGTTCTTCCACTGTATTGATACCAGCACGTTTTAAGCAGTTGTAGGAACGAACAGATAATTCTAATTCATCAATATTCATTTCCAGAACTTTTTCTTTTTCATTGTCTTCTTTCTCAATCATGACTTCTGCAGTCTTTGCACTTTCAGAAAGATCAATAAAGAGGCTTAAATGCTCGCTCAGTACCTTAGCAGCCAGACTTACTGCCTCGTCTGCATCCAGTGTTCCGTTTGTGTAAATATCCAATGTCAGTTTATCATAATCTGTAACCTGACCTACACGGGTATTTTCAACGGCCATGTTTACACGTTCAACCGGTGTATAGATTGAATCTACTGCAATCATGCCAATTGGCATGTCATCTGTTTTTCCTTTATCTGCGCTTACATATCCACGTCCCTTTGTAATTGTCAGCTCTGCATTGAATTTGCAGTCCGCACCACCGTTTAAAGTAGCAATTACCAAGTCAGGATTTAAGATTTCCAAATCCTGATCTACCTGAATATCAGCACCGGTCACAACACCTTCACCTTCAAACTCAATGTATGCAGTTTTTGGTTCATTGCTGTCACTTACGTTCTTAATTGCCAGATTTTTCAGGTTCATGATGATTTCTGTAACATCTTCCTTTACACCTGGAATAGAACTGAATTCGTGAAGAACACCGTCAATTTTCACTTGGCTTACTGCAGCACCCGGTAAAGAAGACAGCATAATTCTTCTCAAAGAGTTACCTAAAGTAATACCATATCCTCTTTCCAGAGGTTCTACCACGAATTTCCCATATCTCTTATCATCAGACATTTCTGTGATTTGAATTTTGGGTTTGTTAAAATCGAACATGCAAAGCCCTCCTTGCTACGTGCACAATTTCACTTTTTAATTATTTAGAATATAACTCGACGATTAACACTTCATCAACCGGTACGTCGATTTCTTCTCTTGTAGGAAGTGCTTTTACTTCACCTTTTAAAGCTTCCTGATCGATATCTAACCAAGCCGGAACTAAACGTCCACCGGTTACTTCAAGGATATCTTTATATCTCTGAGAAGCTTTGCATTTTTCTTTGATTTCAATAACATCGCCAGCTTTTACTAAGTAAGATGGAATATTAACCTGTTTTCCATTAACCAGTACATGTTTGTGGTCAACAATCTGTCTTGCTTCTTTTCTTGTTCTGGCAAGTCCCATACGGAATACTACGTTATCCAGACGTGTTTCCAGCATAATCATCAGATTTTCACCTGTCTGTCCTGGTTTCTGGTCTGCTTTTTTGTAGTAGTTACGGAAAGGTTTTTCCAGAACGCCGTAAATGAATTTAGCTTTCTGTTTTTCTCTTAACTGAAGTCCGTATTCAGACATTTTTCTATTTGCTCTTTTTAACTGTCTAGTAGATTTTTTGTCAATTCCTAAATATACAGGATCAAGACCTAATGATCTACATCTTTTCAGAACTGGTACTCTATTTACTGCCATGTTTCTTTGACCTCCTAATTAGACTCTTCTACGTTTTGGTGGACGACAACCGTTGTGTGGAACTGGTGTTACATCTTTAATACTTGTAACCTCAATACCACAAGCTGCCAATGCACGGATTGCTGCTTCTCTACCTGAACCAGGTCCTTTTACAAAAACGTCAACAGTCTTCAGACCATGAACAACAGCTGCCTTTGCTGCTGTTTCTGCAGCCATCTGAGCTGCGTATGGAGTAGATTTCCTTGAACCTTTAAATCCCAGACCACCGGCACTTGCCCATGATAAAGCATTACCTTCAGCATCTGTCAATGTAACGATTGTGTTATTGAAAGAAGACTGGATATGTGCCTGTCCGCGTTCAACGTTTTTCTTAACACGCTTTTTTGTCACTTTTTTTGTAACTTTAGCCATTTTTAAACTAACCTACTTTCTCTAATATTCAAACTTAATAATAATTCTCTTAATTTAAGCTGTTACTTATTATTTTTTCTTGTTAGCAACAGTTCTCTTAGGACCTTTTCTTGTTCTTGCATTTGTTTTAGTCTTCTGACCACGAACAGGAAGTCCTTTACGATGACGGATACCTCTATAACATCCGATTTCCTGAAGTCTCTTGATGTTTAAAGCGATTTCTCTTCTTAAATCACCTTCTACCGGAATCTGTAATTCCTCGATAGCATCACGGATTTTTCCTACTTCTTCGTCTGTAACGTCTCTGACACGAGTGTCAGGATTTACGCCTGCCTTTTCAAGAATACGGTTTGAAGTTGCTCTACCAATTCCGTAGATATAAGTCAATCCGATTTCAACACGTTTTTCTCTTGGTAAGTCTACACCAGCTATACGAGCCATGTATTTGTTCCTCCATTTTTCTGTTAATATTGTTCCTAATTGAGATATATAAAACTGACGGGGTTCTATACATCCAGCCGCAAATAATTATAGATTTTACGCAGCCTTTCCGGTATTTGGCGGACACCGGTATTAAGCAATATTTTATCCTGTTCTCGGTAAAACAGTTAACGTGATAATATTACTATATTTAATCAGTACGAACAACGCACCCTAGCGGTTCATACTGCAGCCGCACTAAAATTTTCACAAACTAATCGTCATATTTCATTTATATTTGAAATTAGCCCTGACGCTGTTTGTGTTTTGGGTTTTCACAGATAATTCTGATGCTTCCCTTTCTTTTAATAACCTTGCACTTTTCGCAAATTGGTTTTACAGATGATCTAACTTTCACTGTTCTTCCTCCTTTCTGAGCATAAAAGTACGCTTTATATAATAGCACCTATGCAGCAAGATTGCAAGTATTTTTTTAAGATTTTTCCATTTTTTCAGCAAAAAAAGAAGCTGTCCTTTTCATCATCAACAGAACAGCTCCTTCTCTATCTTATTTATCTCTCCAGATAATTCTTCCCTTACTTAAATCATAAGGTGACATTTCAATCGTAACTTTATCTCCCGGAAGAATACGAATGAAATTCATTCTTAATTTTCCGCTGATATGAGCTAAAATCACGTGTTTGTTTTCCAGCTCTACTTTAAACATAGCGTTAGGTAATTTTTCCAACACTGTTCCTTCTACTTCAATAACGTCTGCCTTTGACATAAATTAAACCTCCAGTTCATAATTTTCATAATCTTTAATGGCTTTTTTTATATGCTCGTTCTGCATTTCCCTTCCTTCACTCATAACTTCTTGAAGAAGGGCAGGGATTTTATAGATAATCTGAATGTGTTTTCTTTTTTTCTTTTTTGTTTTATCCACAGTTCGAGATACCCCGTCTGCCAAATAAACATACTCTGTATCTACGTCCATTACCACATATAACTTTCCGATATCATGCCCTGCCTTTGATCTGGCAAGCATACCTCTTACAAATTCTCTCATAAGCCCTCCTGCTATTTACTCAGGGTGAGAATTTCCGGCTCGCCGTCTGTGATAAGAATTGTATTCTCATAATGTGCAGATAATGAACCGTCCTGCGTTACAACAGTCCAATCATCATCCAGCCATGCCACATCTGCACGTCCCATGTTAATCATAGGCTCAATAGCCAGTGTCATGCCGGGAACCAGTCTTATTCCTCTGCGTCTCTGAGGAAAGTTAGGAATTTGCGGATCTTCATGCAAATGAGTTCCGATACCGTGTCCCACTAAATCACGTACAACACCATATCCGAATTTCTGTGCGTATCCGCCGATTGCAGCAGAAATATCATATAAATGATTGCCTGCTTTTGCATATTTTATTCCTTCGAAAAAGCTCTGTCTTGTTACGTCAATGAGCTTCTGTGCTTCCGGTGAAATCGTGCCTACCGCATAAGTACGTGCCGCATCAGAATGATATCCGTTATAAATCAGACCTGCATCAAGACTGACAATATCTCCATCCTGAAGAATTCTGTGTTTATTCGGAATACCATGTACCACTTCATCATTTACAGATACACAAATAGATGCCGGATAACCATTATAGTTAAGAAAATTAGGAATACCACCAAGACTTCTAATCAGCTTTTCACCTAACCGGTCAATATCCAGAGTACTAATTCCCGGTTTAATAAATGCGCCCAGCTCATCATGTACTTTTTCCAGAAGTCTTCCGGACTCTCTCATTAATTCAATTTCTCTGGCAGTTTTAATTGTTACTGACATTTTTACTCTCCTAACACATCTACAATCGCTTGGAAAACATCTTCCAAATCAACTGTACCGTCCACTTCCTTCATGACACCTGCTTTTGCATAGTAATCGATGAGAGGCTGTGTCTGATCATGGTAAACACCAAGACGTTTTAAAACAGTTTCTTCTTTATCATCATCTCTTAATACCAGCTTTTCACCGCATGCGTCGCATACACCTTCTGTCTTAGGTGCATTAAATTCCTCATGATATGTAGCTCCGCAGCCTAAGCATGCACGTCTTCCTGACATACGTTTTACAATGTTTTCGTCCGGAACTTCTACATTGATAGCGTAATCGATTTTTTCTCCCATTTTTGAGAGAGCTGCGTCAAGGCATTCTGCCTGAGGAATGGTTCTTGGGAAACCGTCCAGAATATATCCATTTTTGCAGTCTTCTTTTGCAACACGGTCAATTACCAAATCAACTGTTAATTCATCCGGCACTAAAAGTCCCTGATCCATGTAAGTTTTTGCTTTTTTTCCAAGCTCTGTACCGTTTTTAATATTTGCTCTGAAAATATCTCCTGTGGAAATATGAGGAATTCCATATTTTTCCGCAATTTTTTTCGCCTGTGTGCCTTTTCCTGCTCCAGGTGCACCTAACATGATAATTTTCATATCAATTTTCCCCTTTCTGAATATAAGCAAATGCTTCTTCCATAGATTATACATCTATAATCATACACCATAGAAGAACTTTCCGCCATATATAAATATGTTATTTTAAAAGACCGCCGCAACAACAGAAAACTTCTGCTCTCCCTGCGACGGTCATAAAATACGATTTACTTTATTCGCTTAAAAATCCTTTGTAGTTACGAACTAACATACGGGACTCAATCTGTTTTAATGTTTCCAGCACAACACCAACCACAATGATTAAAGATGTTCCGCCAAAAGAAACATTTGCGCCGAACACTCCGTTAAAGAAGAACGGAATAACAGCTACAATTACCAGACCGGTTGCACCGATGAAAATCAGGTAACTTAAGATTTGCTCAAGGTATTCCTGTGTTGGTTTACCGGGTCTGATGCCTGGAATAAATCCACCCTGCTTTTTCATATTATCTGCTACTTCCATAGGATTGAAAGTAATGGATGTATAGAAATAAGCAAAGAAAATAACTAACAGAATATAAACTACCAAACCGATAGAATATACTGGTTCGCTTGGATTAAACCAATTATTGGAAGTGAGGGCTTTTAAAATATGTCCTCCAATACCATCTCCTCCTGTTTTACCCATTAAAGTCATAATAATGACCGGGAAAGACATTAAAGAGGAAGCAAAGATAATCGGAATAACACCTGCTGTGTTTACTTTTAAAGGAATGGAACTGGACTGACCGCCCATAACTTTTCTTCCTACCATCTTTTTGGAATACTGTACCGGAATTTTTCTTACACCACCGTTTAAGATTAAAACCAGTACTACTACAACGAGAATTACCGCTGCAATAATGAGTGCTGCTAAAGCACCTTTTGCGATTGTTTTACCTTTAACAAACTGTTCAAAAAGAGTTACCAAATCACTTGGAATTCTGGACACGATATTAATCATCAAAATGATGGAAATACCATTTCCCACACCTTTTTCTGTAATTTGTTCTCCAATCCACATAAGCATTGCTGAACCTGCAGTCAGACAGCAAACAACTACAACACCTTTTAAAAAGTTTATATCTGGAATAAGACCTTTATTACCAAATCCGATTGTCATAGCAATAGACTGGAATAAAGCAAGTCCGATTGTCACATAACGTGTAATAGCTGTTAATTTCTTTCTGCCTTCCTCACCATCTCTTTGCATATCTTCCAGAGTCTTAAACGCAATGGTTAAAAGCTGGATGATAATGGATGATGTAATGTACGGTGTAATGCTCAATGCAAAAATTGACATTTCAGTAAAGGAACCGCCAGTGAATGCGTCAAAGAAATTGAACGCATCACTGGACTGGCTCGCAAACCAATTTTTAAAATAGTTACTATCTACCCCCGGGATAGGAAGCTGTGAACCGATACGCACAACCACCAGCATCAGAAGCACATAGAAAAGACGACGTCTTACATCCTTAATCTTAAAGGCATTTCTAAGAGTCTTGAGCATTAGATCACCTCTACTGTTCCACCTGCGGCTTCGATTTTAGCTTTTGCGGTTTCGCTTACAGCGTTTACTTTAACGTTAAGCTTCTTTGTAAGTTCTCCGTTACCCAGAAGTTTAACTCCATCTCCTAATTTGGAGATAGCTCCAGAAGCTAATAAAGCTGCTGGTGTAACATCAGCACCGTCTTCAAATCTGTTTAAGATATCAACGTTTACTGCAATGATTTCTTTAGAATTTCTACATTTGAAGCCTCTCTTAGGAAGTCTTCTATATAAAGGCATCTGACCACCTTCAAATCCCGGTCTTTTTGCACCGGAACGTGCTTTCTGACCTTTGTGGCCCTTACCTGCAGTCTTACCATTACCTGAACCATGTCCACGACCGCGTCTGAAGTTATCGCTCTGTCTGGAACCTTCAGCTGGTCTTAAGTTTGATAAATCCATGATGGCACCTCCTTCTATATTGATTAGATTTCTTCTACTTTAACTAAGTGTCTTACCTGCTGGATCATACCACGAACTGCAGCGTTATCCGGCATTTCAACTGTCTTGTTAAGTTTCTTTAAACCTAAAGCTTCTACTGTTTTTTTATGTTTCGGAACAGCACCGATTGTAGATTTCACCAGAGTGATTTTTAATTTATCTGCCATTTTCTAATCCTCCCTATGCAAAAATCTCATCTACAGATTTTCCACGAAGTTTTGCAACTTCTTCCGGAGTCTTTAACTGGCTTAAACCTGCGATTGTAGCCAGAACTACGTTCTGTTTATTACGGGAACCCATACATTTTGTACGAATGTTCTTAATACCTGCAAGTTCAATAACCGCACGAGCTGGACCTCCGGCGATAACACCAGTACCTTCTGGAGCTTTCTTCAGTAACATTTCTGCACTTCCGAATTTTCCGATGAAGTCATGTGTAATACTTCCGTTTTCATCTCTTGCTACTGTAACTAATTTTTTCATAGCATCTTCTTTTCCTTTGCGGATTGCTTCAGGAATTTCAGTTGCTTTACCTAAACCTGCGCCAACGTGTCCGTTGCCATCACCAACAACAACTAAAGCTGTGAAACGGAAGTTACGACCACCTTTAACAACCTTTGTTACACGCTTGATTGACACTACTTTTTCTTCTAATTCAAACTGACTAGCATCAATGATAGAACGTTTCATGTGTTCATTTCCTCCCTTATTAGAATTCTAACCCAGCTTCTCTTGCTGCGTCTGCTAATGCTTTAATTTTTCCGTGGTAAATGAAGCCGCCTCTATCGAAAACAACTTCTTTGATACCAGCTTCGATTGCTCTTTTTGCAATTACAGTTCCTAAGTATGCTGCTGCATCAACGTTATTGGTTTTTTCTAACTCAGCTTTTACTTCTTTCTGTGTTGTAGAAGCAGAAACAAGAGTTCTTCCAACTGTATCGTCAATAATTTGAGCATACATATGATTATTGCTGCGGAATACTGCTAAACGTGGTGTAGCAGATGTACCGCTAAGATGATTACGTAATCTTCTATGTTTTTTTGCGCGAACTTTCGCTCTTGATACTTTACTAACCATTTTTACACTCTCCTTACTTATTTCTTACCAGTTTTACCAACTTTACGTCTGATAACTTCATCAGCATATTTAATACCTTTACCTTTGTATGGTTCAGGTCTTCTCTTATCTCTGATTTCAGCAGCGTACTGGCCAACTTTTTCTTTGTCAATTCCGGATACAACAATTTTGTTTCCGTCTACTTTACAGTCTAATCCTTCCGGATCTTCCATTTCTACCGGATGAGAGTAACCAAGGTTTAAAACTAATTTTTTACCCTGTTTTGCTGCTCTATAACCTACACCGTTAACTTCCAGAGTTTTTTCATATCCCTGGCTAACACCGATTACCATATTCTGGATAAGTGTTCTTGTTAAACCATGTAAAGCTTTCATTTTCTTTAAGTCGCTTGGTCTTGTAACAACTACATGACCATCTTCTAATTTGATTGACATTTCAACAGGTAACGCTTTTTCAAGTGTTCCTTTAGGACCTTTTACAGTCACTACGTTGTTCTCAGCAATTTTAACTTCTACACCTGCTGGAACTGATACAGGCAGTCTTCCGATACGTGACATACCAATTTCCTCCTTACTTAGATTTTCGGAAGGGCCGACTATGGTTCCCTTCTGTTTTCAGTATCTTTTATATATGATAAAGGACAAAGTCCTATTATCCTCTCGCTTGGACATAATAAAAAACTCGCTTGGGCACATTCTGACGTTTGTCAGACTCTAAGAGGGGTAAGTTCCTCCACTTCAGTGGAAACATCTCTCAACTAAGCTCAAACTACGTTTTCGCTAAGGTTCGTGAACGGCCTCGCACTAAGCTCAAGCTGCGCTTAGCAGCTTGCTTTCACTAAGTTGCTTTCGGCCTACCAAACAAATGCTAAAACTTCTCCGCCTACGTGAAGTTTTCTAGCTTCTTTGTCTGTGATAACTCCCTGATTTGTAGAAAGGATTGCAATTCCTAATCCGCCTAATACTCTTGGAATTTCCTGACTACCAGCATAAATACGAAGACCCGGTTTAGAAATTCTCTTAAGACCTGTAATGATTTTTTCATTTTTGTCTGTACCGTATTTTAATGTGATGCGGATTGTTTTGAATGCTCCGTCTTCAAGAACATCATATTTTGCAATGTAACCTTCTTTTAACAGAATGTCTGCAATAGCAAGTTTCATTTTAGATGCTGGAACATCTACTGTATCGTGTTTAGCAGTATTTGCGTTACGAATTCTTGTAAGCATATCTGCGATTGGATCGCTCATTGTCATGATAGTTTCCTCCTATAATTTAGACTTTTCATGTAATATATTTTTTGTTTTATTTGAAATCCTCTTCGGAAGGTATTGTAGAGGTATCCTCTCCAACACCTAAAGAAGGGGTATGTTCGCTCAGCTAAACTCAGCTTTCGCCTTTGGCTCGGCTTCGTTAAGATTTGCGAACAACCTCGCACTAAGTTCGAGCATCGCCGAAGGGCGATGTCTCACTAAGTTGCTTTCGGTTTACCAGCTTGCTTTTTTAACTCCCGGGATCTGTCCTTTGTATGCTAATTCACGGAAGCAAACACGGCAGATACCGTATTTTCTTAAGTAAGCATGTGGACGTCCACAGATACGGCAACGGCTATATTCTCTTGTGGAGAATTTCTGTTTGCGCTGCTGTTTAACTTTCATTGCTGTCTTAGCCATGAATTTTCCCTCCTAATTTATCTTACTTTGCAAATGGCATATTAAATAATGTCAATAATTCACGAGCTTCTTCGTCTGTTTTAGCAGTAGTTACGAAAATAATATCCATACCTCTTACTTTATCGACTTTATCGTATTCCACTTCAGGGAAAATTAACTGCTCTTTGATTCCCAGTGCGTAGTTTCCTCTGCCGTCAAAAGCATTTGGATTAACGCCGCGGAAGTCACGTACTCGAGGCAGTGCTAAGTTGATGAGACGATCAGCAAATTCATACATTTTTTCGCCTCTTAATGTTACTTTACAACCGATTGGCATACCTTCACGAATTTTGAAGTTAGCAACGGAATTTTTCGCTTTTGTTGTAACAGCTTTCTGACCTGTGATTAATTCCATGTCAGCTACGGCTGCATCTAACAATTTAGCGTTATCTTTGGCTTCACCTACACCCATGTTTACAACGATTTTGTCGAGTTTCGGCACTTCCATGATATTCTTATAACCAAACTTTTTGATCATAGCATCTACGATCTCATTTTTGTACATTTCTTTCAGTCTGCTCACTTTAAATGGCCTCCTCTCTTATTAATCGATTACTTTGCCTGTAGTTTTAGCAACACGCACTTTTTTACCATCTTCAACTTTAAAGCCTACTCTGGTAGCTTTTCCTTCATGCATAACCATTACGTTAGAGGCATCAATCCAAGCTTCTTTATTTACAATACCGCCCTGCTGATTAGCCATGGATGGTTTTGTATGTTTTGTGATCATGTTTACGCCTTCAACCAGAACAGCGCCTTTTTTCGGATTAACAGAGATTACTTTTCCTTCTTTGTCTTTGTCTTTACCGGCGATAACTTTTACAGTATCACCTTTTTTAATCTTAAACATCAGGCTTACCTCCTATAATACTTCCGGAGCTAAGGAAACAATTTTCATAAACTGTTTGTCACGAAGCTCTCTGGCTACTGGTCCAAAAATACGAGTTCCTTTTGGTGTTTTATCATCTTTGATGATAACAGCAGCGTTTTCATCGAACTTAATGTAAGAACCATCTTTACGACGAACACCTTTTACACTACGAACAACAACGGCTTTTACAACATCGCCTTTTTTCACAACACCGCCTGGTGTTGCATCTTTAACAGTAGCAACGATTACATCACCGATGTTAGCATATCTTCTAGTAGAACCACCCAAAACACGGATGCAGAGGATTTCTTTTGCACCTGTATTGTCAGCGACTCTAAGTCTACTTTCCTGTTGAATCATGCTTAGATTCCTCCTTACAAATTATTTTGCTCTTTCTACTACTTCAACAAGTCTCCATCTTTTATCTTTGGATAATGGTCTTGTTTCCATAACTTTTACAGTATCACCGATTTTGCATGTGTTTTCTTCATCATGCGCTTTTAATTTATATGTTCTCTTTACGATTTTTCCATAAAGAGGATGTTTAACGTGGTTTTCAATAGCTACAACAATGGTTTTGTCCATTTTGTCACT
The DNA here is from genome assembly GCA_900539145.1 of uncultured Blautia sp. Taxonomy (GTDB): domain Bacteria; phylum Bacillota; class Clostridia; order Lachnospirales; family Lachnospiraceae; genus Blautia. Next base: position 31,796 of record UQAX01000013.1, on the reverse strand, counting down.
TACAACTTTACCAACACGTGTTTTTCTAAGATTTCTTTCCACGATTATGCTGCTCCTTTCTATTTATGAGGAAGTAATTCCTTATGCATTTGCTTTCTGAGCAATCAAAGTCTGGATTCTAGCGATGTTCTTACGAACTTCTTTAATTCTGCTTGTATTGTCCAGCTGATTTGTTGCATTCTGAAATCTCAAGTTAAAGAGTTCCTTTTTAGCAGCTACTAATTCTTCCTGTAATTCTGCAGCTGATTTTGTCTTTAAATCTTCTACATAATTTTTAATTTTCACTGTTATCACCGCCTTCTAAGTCTGCACGAGAAACGATTTTACATTTACATGGTAACTTGTGCATAGCAAGACGCAGCGCTTCGCGTGCTGTCTCTTCCGGCACACCTGCGATTTCAAACATTACTCTGCCTGGCTTTACAACTGCTACCCAGTATTCTAAGGCACCTTTACCGGAACCCATACGTGTTTCTGCTGGTTTTGCTGTTACTGGTTTATCTGGGAAAATTTTAATCCATACTTTACCACCACGTTTGATATAACGAGTCATGGCAACACGGGCTGCTTCGATCTGGTTAGAACGGATCCAGCATGGTTCAGCTGCTACTAAACCGAATTCACCGTAGTTGATTTTATTTCCTCTTAATGCTTTTCCTTTCATGGATCCGCGGAATTGTTTACGACGTTTAACTCTTTTTGGCATTAACATAATTATTTATCGCTCCCTTCCTTAGTTCCTTTTGTTGGAAGTACTTCGCCATTGTAGATCCATGCCTTTACGCCAACTTTGCCGTAAGTTGTATCTGCTTCAGCGAAACCATAGTCGATATCTGCTCTTAATGTCTGAAGTGGAATAGTTCCTTCGCTGTAAAACTCTGTACGAGCCATATCAGCACCACCAAGACGTCCGGATACAGCTGTTTTGATACCTTTTGCACCAGCTTTCATTGTTCTGGACATTGTAGATTTCATAGCACGACGGAAAGAAATACGGTTTTCTAACTGTAATGCAATATTTTCAGCTACTAACTGAGCATCTTTGTCTGGTCTTTTTACTTCTTTAATATCAACAACTAATTTTTTATCTGTGAATTTCTGTAATTCTACTTTAACTTTTTCAATTTCTGCTCCGCCTTTACCAATTACAACACCTGGTTTAGCAGTGTAGATAATGATTTTCACTCTGTCAGATGCTCTTTCGATTTCAATCTTGGAAACACCTGCGCTGTATAATTTCTTTTTCAGGTATGTTCTGATGTTGTAGTCTTCTACTAAGTTATCAGCGAAATCGCCTTCAGCATACCATTTGGAATCCCAGTCTTTGATAACTCCGACTCTGAGTCCGTGTGGGTTAACTTTCTGTCCCATGATAGTCCTCCTTATCTTTCATCCAACACAACAGTGATATGGCAGTTTCTCTTTTCAATTCTGTAAGCTCTACCCTGAGCTCTTGGTTTAATTCTCTTCATTGTAGGCGCTTTGTTAGCGTAGCACTCTGCAATGTAAAGATTTTCCGGATTCATACCATTGTTATTTTCAGCGTTTGCGATTGCTGACTCTAATAATTTTTTGATTACGCTGGAAGCGTATCTTGGGTTATATGTTAAGATACCCAGTGCTGTCTGAACATCTTTACCACGAATTACATCCAGTACATAGCAAGCTTTCTGTACGGACATTCTTGCGTAGGATAATTTTGCAGACGGTCTTGTATCTTTATTAGCATTTCTTGCTCTTTTAATCTGACTTCTATGTCCTTTTGCCATGATAAAAGCCTCCTTTCAAATATTAGCGAACACCTGATTTTTTCTCGTCTTTTCCGTGTCCTCTGTATGTTCTTGTTGCTACGAACTCACCGAGTTTGTGACCAACCATATCTTCTGTTACGTATACTGGCACATGTTTTCTTCCGTCATGAACAGCGATTGTGTGTCCAACGAAGGAAGGGAAAATTGTGGAACGACGTGACCATGTTTTAATAACTGTCTTATCTCCAGCAGCATTCATAGCATCTACTTTTTTCAGTAAGCTTTCATCTGCGAACGGTCCTTTTTTTAATGAACGAGCCATTGTCTTACCTCCTACTATTTAGCTAATGTTTTACCATCTCGTCTTCTTACGATTAACTTGTTAGACTGTTTCTTTTTCTTTCTTGTCTTCAAGCCAAGAGCTGGTTTGCCCCATGGTGTACATGGACCTGGGCGTCCGATACCAGTCTTACCTTCACCACCACCGTGTGGATGGTCATTCGGGTTCATAACAGAACCACGAACTGTTGGTCTGATACCCATGTGACGTTTACGTCCTGCTTTACCAATGTTGATAAGGCTGTGCTCGCCATTTCCTACAACGCCGATAGAAGCGCGGCAGTTTAATGGAACCATTCTCATTTCACCGGATGGCAGACGAAGTGTTGCATATTTACCTTCTTTTGCCATTAACTGTGCTCCGTTACCAGCGGAACGAACTAACTGTCCGCCTTTTCCCGGATACAGCTCAACGTTGTGTACCATAGTACCAACTGGAATTTCAGATAATGGTAAGCAGTTACCTGTTCTAACTTCTGCGTTAGCACCATTCATAACTTTCATACCAACTTTTAATCCTTCAGGAGCTAAGATGTATGCTTTTTCACCATCAGCATAAGCGATTAAAGCGATGTTAGCTGTTCTGTTTGGATCGTATTCGATTGTTTTAACGATTGCAGGTACATCATCTTTTCTTCTCTTGAAGTCGATAATTCTATATTTTCTTCTGCTTCCGCCTCCGCGGTGTCTAACTGTGATTTTACCCTGATTATTACGTCCAGCATTTTTCTTTAAGGACACTACCAGAGATTTCTCCGGTGTAGAAGTTGTGATTTCAGAGAAATCAGAACCTGTCATGTGTCTTCTGGAAGGTGTATATGGGCTATATGTTTTAATTCCCATTACTAGCTCTCCTTTCATAATCCACCAGTTTCAACTCATCCTGGTGTTTCTTTGCCGCAGCCAAATATCGGATTATTTTTTCTCGACTGCTCAGTTTCTATATTTAACGGGTTTGTTCACTCAACTAAATTCGGCTTTCGCTCATGCTTAGCCTCATTAAGGTTCGTGAACGGGGTCCGACTAAGGCTCATCTATCGCCTTCGGCTCTGTTTCGCCAAATCTTATAACCCCTCGAAAATCTCAATATCTTTGCTATCTTCTGTCAATGTAACGATAGCTTTCTTTGTTTTTGCTGTTTTACCAAAAGTCATACCGCGTCTTTTTGTTTTTCCGTCTAAGTTCATTGTGTTAACGCTTTTTACTTTTGTTCCTTCGAACATTTTTTCAACAGCTTCTTTAATCATTGTTTTGTTTGCTTCAGTGTGAACTAAGAAAGTATATTTTTTCTCGCCCATAGCAGCCATACTTTTTTCAGTTACAACTGGTTTCAGGATTACATCATAATACTTTACGTTTGCCATTATGCGTATACCTCCTCAATTGCTGCAGCAGAAGCTTTTGTTAAGATTACTGTGTTGTATTTCAGAACATCATATACATTGATTGTATTTGGTAATGCTGTAACAACATCAGGAATGTTTCTTGTAGATAATACTACGTTTGCATCATTGTCAGCTAAAACAACTAATGCTTTGGAAACATTTAAGTTATTTAAAACATTCTGCATTGCTTTTGTTTTTACTTCGTCTAATTTCAGTTCATCAAGAACGATAAGCTTGTTTTCCTGTACTCTGCTTGTAAGAACAGATTTTAAAGCTGCACGTCTTTCTTTTTTGTTCATTTTCAGAGAATAATCTCTTGGTGTTGGTGCGAATACAACTCCACCACCAGCCCACTGTGGAGATCTTGTTGAACCCTGTCTTGCATGACCAGTTCCTTTCTGTCTCCAAGGTTTTCTTCCGCCACCGGAAACTTCAGAACGTGTTTTTGCTTTCTGTGTTCCCTGACGATTATTTGCAAGCTGACGAACAACAGCTAAATGTACTAAGTGATCGTTGATTTCAACACCGAACACAGCATCGTTTAATTCCATTGTTCCAACTTCTTTGCCTTCCATATTATAAACAGATACGTTTGCCATTTTATGTGGTCCTCCTTTCCAACGAAAACTTATTTACCGCATTTAACTGTTTCTTTGATTGTAACTAAGGATTTTTTAGGTCCTGGCACTGCACCTTTAACTAACAGTAAGTTGTTTTCAGCATCAACTCTTACAACTTCTAAGTTCTGAACAGTTACTTTTACATGTCCCATGTGACCCGGCATTCTTTTTCCTTTGAATACTTTTGAAGGGTCAGAACAAGCACCGTTTGAACCTGCATGACGATGGTATTTAGAACCGTGAGCCATAGGTCCTCTGGACTGTCCATGTCTTTTGATAGCGCCCTGAAATCCTTTACCTTTGCTTGTTGCAGTAACATCGATTTTGTCACCTGCTGCAAAGATATCAGCTTTGATTTCCTGTCCTAATGCGTATTCGCCTTCCAATTTTAATTCTCTGACAAATCTCTTGCAGGAAACACCAGCTTTTTCAAAGTGTCCTTTCATTGGTTTGTTAACAATGTTTTCTCTCTTGTCGCCAAAACCAACCTGTACTGCTTCGTAACCGTCATTGTCCATTGTCTTAACCTGTGTTACTACACAAGGTCCAGCCTGCAATACAGTTACTGGAGTTAAAACTCCGTCTTCGTTGAAGATTTGAGTCATTCCGACTTTAGTAGCTAAGATTGCTTTCTTCATTCTTTTTACCTCCTGTGAATCTACAGCGGATTACACTGTGATGTGCAATCATCCTAGACAAACAGTCAACATAAGTGGATGCTTAAAGCATTGCTTCTATATCAACCTTGTAAGGATAATCTCTCTTAACCTTAAACAGAACTTTTTTTATTTCTGTTTCATTTTGATATCGATGTAAACACCTGCCGGCATTTCAAGACGTGCCAGAGCATCAACAGTTTTCTGTGTAGGTGCAATGATATCAATCAGTCTTTTGTGAGTTCTCTGTTCGAACTGTTCTCTGGAGTCTTTATATTTGTGAACCGCACGTAAGATTGTTACTACTTCTTTCTTTGTAGGAAGTGGTACCGGTCCACTAACAGTTGCTCCATTCTTTTTAACAGTTTCGATAATTTTGCCTGCTGACGCATCTACTAACTGATGGTCATAAGCTTTCAAAGTGATTCTCATTACTTGACTTGCCATAAAAAAAGTCTCCTCCTTTTCGCACTTTTAATTAGTACGACAAGCGGCGACTGTACACATTCCCGTGTGTGTCATCTCAAAGCTACACACACTCCCACCCTTAGTGGTAAGTCTTTAGATGTAATACAGTGACTTGTCGTCAGTTTCCTAACTTGACATTCGCTCCGCGGAAAACCTGCCGTAAGGCAGCAACCTCACACTTCATAGCTATCATGTCACAGCAAAAGTAAGTATACTGGAAGTTTTTCCATATTGCAAGTCTTTTTTCAATTATTTTTGTATTTTCTTTGTATTTTTTTCAGTACATAAAATCCTGTCCAAAATATCCTTTTCTATATAGCAGAAAACGCCATACCCTTTAAGGCATGGCGCTCTTTTCATTATAATAAGTCTGAATAATCAAGAAGGGTTACTTCGTTTTCTTCATCCTTTTTCACTTCCGGTTCTTCACCGGCTGCTGCTGCTTTTGCCAGCAGCTCGTTTAAGCTAGGTGTCTTTGGAACAGCGTTTACATTTACAGGAATTTCTTCTTCCTCAGATAATTGAACTTCTGTTTCTTCTGTCGGTGTTTCTTCTATTATAATATCCTCTGCAATATCTTCCTGCATGTCTGCCTCAATATTTTCAACCGCCTGTGTTTCCTCAGCCTCAGGTTCTAATTCTGTTTCTGCTGCGAATTCCTGTACCTCAGGCTCTTCTACTGTTTCAAGCGTTCCTTCTGCTTCCTGTACTGCTTTTTCCAGCTCCTCTGCATCCGGCATAACCACCGTTGCATCCGGAACATTCTCAGGCTCACTCACCTGCGCAATTCCTGAAGCGATAGAAGACATTGCATCCTTCATAGCCTCATCAAAACCCTGAAGCTCCTGCTCCGGTTCGGAAGCTGCCGGTTCGGAAAATGTGTTTTCCGGAACAAAAACATCATTCATGTCTTCCTGTTCCTGCTCTTCCTCCTCATCATCTTCCAGTAAGCCTTTTTTCTCCAATTTACGTCTCCGCTTTTCTTCTTTTTTCAAGCGGCGGCGTTCCTTGGCGCTTAATTCTTCTTCCTCTTCTTCGTCATCATCATCGTCTTCTTCGTATTCCGCTTCTTTCTGACGACGCTTTTCCTCTTTTTTCAGACGACGGCGTTCCCAATATCCCGGTTCATCCTCTTCATCCTCATCGTCATCTTCTTCCTCATATTCCTCTTCATCCTCTTCTTCGTCATCATCGCCTCTGCGAAGCACCTCAGAAAGAATAAATAAAATAATCAGAAGAATAATCACTGCACCTACCACCATCAAGCCTGTTTTGCTCTGTAAAGCGATGGCTACATATCCGATAAATGGAATTGTTATCACTGCCTTTGATACTTTATCCTGCAACGTAATGCTTTCCGCATCACTGTTTTTGTTGTATACGTCTTTCACTTTATAAGAACCTGCTGTTGTGTCCATATCCTGAATTTCGTATACATACTGAGCAGAACCTTCCATATAAAGAATTTTATCTCCTTTATTCAGCTTTTCCGTATCCACTTGTCTGCCGTAAGCAACCGCTCCCACAGGAAGGTTGGTTTCTATATTCGAGTTATCATTTATAACAGTGTCCACACCTAACAAAGGAGGCACTAAAAGCGCTGCCGCCACGACTATGGACAGGAGAACCACCAGGTTCACAATAAATTTCAATACTTTTGACATTTGTGTACTCCTTACTTTACAGCTTCGCCGCATAGTTTCATAATATACTTTATATTAACATCTTTCAGCGAAGATGTATAGAGTCAATTTATATTTACATATCTTTCAAAAATGCACAGTAACCTCTGTATGCCTCATAGATATCCACTTTGCTTGCAATTTCCCATGGTGCGTGCATATTTAATACCGGTACTCCACAGTCAATTACTTCCATATTATAGTTTGCCAGAATGTAAGCGATTGTTCCGCCGCCGCCCTGATCTACTTTTCCAAGCTCTGCTGTCTGAAATGCCACATGGTTATCATCCATAACCTTACGCAGCTTTGCTATGTATTCCGGATTTGCATCATTAGAACCGCTCTTACCTCTGGAACCTGTATATTTGTTAAAGGTAATGCCGTGACCTAAATATGCGCTGTTTTTCTTTTCCATTACTTCCGGGAAGTTTGGATCGAAGCCGGCGCTTACATCGGAAGACAGCATCATAGAATTTTTCAGAGCTCTGCGTAAAAGCAGTTCGCTGTACTGATTTGCCGCATACATCACTTCTGCTGTGGCATTTTCAAAGAAGCGTGACTGCATACCGGTTGCTCCTACGCTTCCGATTTCTTCTTTATCTACTAAAAGGCATACTGCCGTATACTTTACTTTATCCTGTGCCAGCATTGCCACAAAAGACGGATAAGCACAAACTCTGTCATCATGTCCGTATCCCATAATCATACTTCTGTCAAATCCGTAGTCTCTGGCTTTTCCTGCCGGAACAACTTCAAATTCTGCGGAAAGGAAATCTTCTTCTTCCATATCATATTTTTCTTTTAAAATCTGAAGTATCTGTGCTTTTACAGGTTCTTCCTCCTCACCGGAAAGAGGAATACTTCCTACCAGTACATTGAGATTTTCTCCTTCTACTACTTCTGCCGCAGGCTTCTGAAGCTGTTTTGCAGAAAGATGGATTAACAAATCAGAAATTCCGAAAACAGGATCTGTTTCATCCTCTCCCACCACAACCTGAACCAGTTGTCCGTCTTTCTTTGCCACAACGCCATGTAATGCCAGAGGAATTGTCACCCACTGATATTTCTTTACTCCACCATAGTAATGTGTATCTAAAAGAGCCAGCTCCTGATCTTCGTACAATGGATTTTGTTTTAAATCGATACGAGGAGAGTCCACATGAGCGCCTAAAATTCTCATGCCCTTTTCCATAGGTTCTTCACCGATAATATACATCGCCAGAGTTTTATCCATGTTATTGGCATATACTTTATCTCCTGCCTGCAAGGTTTCTTTATTTGCAATGATATCGTCAAGGTTACGGTAACCTGCTGCCTTTGCCTGAGAAATCATTTCTGAAATGCACTCACGCTCTGTCTTGCAGTTGCTGATAAAAGCTTTATACTTTTCGTTAAACTGAAATACCTCTGTTGTATCTGTATACTTTTTCCACGCATTTTCTGTTTTCATGTCTAAAAACCTCCTGTTCTTTCATCTTTCTCGATTTTACTACATCTTTCTTCTGATTGCAAGACGACAACGCTTTTCCGTAAAATCAAAAGAAGATGCAGCCACATGCCACATCTTCCTCTTTATTTTCTTTTTCGGTATGCAGAGCTTACACTTCTTCTTTTTTGCTCAAGTATTCTTCAATACTTTTCATGGCTTCTTCTTCATCTACGCCATCAACAGAAACTGTTACACTCTCACCAGCGTCTAATCCCAAACTCATCATGCCCATAATGCTTTTTGCATTTACTTTTCTTGCTTCGCTCTCTAAATAAATGCTGCTGGCATACTGACTTGCCACCTGTACGAGCATTGCGATTGGTCTTGCTTCAAGACCGTTTGAAATCCCGATGGTAATTGGTTTCCTAATCATACCTGTTCCTCCTTGAATCCTCTGAGCTGTTCTGCTATGCTGCAAATTTTCCTTAATCTGTGGTTAATACCTGACTTGCCTACCGGAGCAGACAATAAGCTGCCTAACTCTTTTAATGATGCCTGCGGATATTCCAACCTTAACAAAGCTGTTTCCTCCAGATTTTCAGGTAATCTGTGGAGTCCCACAGTATCACGGATGTATATAATATCATCCACCTGTTTTACTGCCGCATTCACAGTCTTGTTAATATTTGCGGTTTCGCAGTTCACCTTTCTGTTCACAGTATTTCGCATCCCTTTCAAAATTCGGACATTTTCCAAGTTCATCAAAGATACGCCTGCTCCCATAAGACCTAAAAGTTCTACGATTTGTGCTCCTTCCTTCACGTAAACAACTTCATACTTTTTCCGCTTTACAATTTTAGCGTCAATTCCAAATGACTGTATAAGCTCCTGCATCTGTAATGCCTTTTCCGGTGTTGTGCAAACCACCTCGAAATGATAAAACTTTTCAGGGTCGCTAATAGAGCCGGCACATAAAAATGCACCTCTTAAAAATGCACGTTTACAGCAGCTCCTTTGGATGATGATGGGATTGACTAAAGCATTTGTTATCACCGGTCTTCTGTCAGCACTAAGCACCTTTACTGCCTGTAATATTTTAACAGTCAATTCTGTATCATCTATATCAATGGTAAATCGGTTGTTTTTCCTGACTATCTGTCTATCAGTAGAAACTTTAAATTCCATTGTAAACGTTTTTTCCAGTAATGTAAAGACCTTTCTAAGAATACTTTCATTTTCCGAAGATATGGTAAGAATTAATTTTCCCTGAGGCGCAGGCACAATTTCTCCATGAAAAGCAATCATGGCAGCCAGTTCTGCAATACAGCAATGCCTTGCGCTGTCCTCATAGCGAAGTAATTCTTCCTTTACGCTTCCGGAGAAAGACATCTTTTCCCATCCTTTTCTATATCTCTATGTTCTACACGAATTCCGTATTCTTCATTTTCGCCTAATCTTCGGTAAAGCTCATTTGCAAGGGTTACGGAACGATGCTTCCCGCCGGTACATCCCACGGCAATCACCAGCTGTGTTTTCCCTTCTGTAATATAATTAGGGATTAAAAAGCGTATCATATCCTCTAATTTGTCGGAAAATTCATGAGCCAAATCAAAACTCATAACATAATCGCTGACAGGATGGTCATTTCCACTTAAGGGACGTAGCTCCTCAATATAATAAGGATTTGGCAAAAATCGCACGTCAAATACCAAATCTGCATCCTGAGGAATACCATACTTAAATCCAAAGGACAGCACGGTAACCATCAGGTTTTTAAAGCTTCCGTTTTCCACAAAGATTTTTTCAAGCTCTGCTTTCAGCTCTCTGGTTAAAAGCTTACTGGTATCTAAAATATAATCTGCATATTCCTTTAAGAAGCGCAGTCTTTCTCTTTCTTTTCGAATTCCGTCATCTACCCTGCTTCCTGCTGCCAGCGGATGGTTTCTTCTGCTCTCTTTATAACGTCTTACTAAAACCTCATCCTCTGCATCTAAAAACAGGATTTCAATTCCCACTCCCGCAAAATTGATATTTTCAAGAACTGTTTCCAGCTCATCTAACGCCTTTCCGTTACGAATATCCACGCCTACCGCAACTTTCTCGATTTCTCCCGGTCCGCCGTCTCTTAAAAGCTGCACAAATTTTTCAATTAACATCACCGGAAGATTATCTACACAAAAATATTCCATATCTTCCAGCATTTTCAGCGCTGTACTTTTTCCCGCACCTGACATTCCTGTCACAATTACAAACCGCATACTTCCTCCTAAAACTCTCCCAAAAACTTCACTTCAGGCTCTAAGGCAACTCCGAATTTTTCCTGTACTCTTTTCTGAACTTCTTTAATAAGCCCCAAAACATCGGCTGCTGTCGCATCGCCTTTGTTTACCACAAATCCACAATGCTTTTCTGAAATCTGCGCACCGCCTACGGAAAAGCCTCTAAGTCCCGCATCCATAATCAGCTTGCCGGCAAAATAGCCTTCCGGTCTTTTAAAGGTACTGCCTGCACTTGGCATATCCAAAGGCTGCTTTGTCACACGTCTTTCTTTTAAATCATCCATTACCTTGCGAATTTCTGCTCTGTCACCTTTTTTAAGCTGTAAAACTACGGAAATAACCACATAGCCTTTTTCTTTTACCACACTGGTTCTGTATCCGAAGTTCATCTCTTCTTTGGAAATCGTCAATATGTCCCCTTCCTTGGTAAGAACCGTAACTTCTTTGATAATGTCCTTCATTTCTCCGCCGTAAGCTCCTGCGTTCATTACCACCGCTCCGCCAATCGTCCCCGGAATTCCGGAGGCAAATTCCATACCTGTCAAGCCTTCTTCCAGAGCTTCTGCGGCAACTTTAGACAGAAGTGCGCCTGCTTTTACCGTAATCGTGTCTTCTTTTGTCACAATATCACTGAAATTTTTCCACAACTGGATAACTACGCCTCGATATCCCTTGTCACTTACCAAAAGGTTGCTCCCATTTCCCAAAACAAAAAATTCCATTTTATTTTTTTTGCATATCTGAAGAATTTTCTGCAATTCCTCTGTGCTGTGAGGACACAGATAATAATCTGCCGGTCCTCCAATACGAAATGTTGTATGCTTTTTCATTGGTTCCTGCATTTTCACATTATCACTGCCCAAAGTCATGCAAAACATATTCTCAATGCTGTTATTTTCCATTCTAATACCTCTTATCCTTTTTTACCCTTTCCAAAAACCAAATCTTTAATTACTTCTCCGGCTATCATAAGCCCTGCCACTCCCGGCACAAAAGAAACGCTTGCCGGAGTCGGTCGTTTGCTCGCACTTCTGACTTCAACCGGAGCGCTTTTCTTCTCTTTCTTCACCGTTTCTGTGGAGAATAACACTTTAACCTTCTTAATCTTTCTCTTTTTTAATTCTATGCGCATCACCTTTGCAAGGGGACACACACTGGTCTTTGATATATCTGCAATCTGAAAACAGGACGGATTTAATTTGTTTCCTGTACCCATGCAGGAAATTACCGGCACATTTGCTTCCTTTGCTTTCTCTATCAGAAGCAGCTTTGCAGAAACTGTGTCCACAGCGTCTACAATGTAATCATATCCTGAAAAATCAAACAACTGTGCGGTATCTGCATTAAAAAAGGTATCGTAGGTATGTACCACAGCATCCTGATTAATATCCATAATTCTCTCTTTTGCTACGGATACCTTTTTTCTGCCCATCGTGGAGCGCAGAGCCACCAGCTGTCTGTTAAGATTTGTCAGGCTCACTTCATCATGGTCTACTAAAGTCAGGTTACCTACCCCTGATCTAGCCAATGCTTCTACCACATAAGAGCCTACCCCTCCAATTCCAAAAACTGCAACCTTGGAATTTGCAAGTATCTGAAGTCCTTCTTTTCCTAATAGTTCTTCTGAACGTGAGAATGCGTGCAGCATTTTCCGTTTCCTCCTGTTACTACATTTTTTATAAATCACTTTCTAAAGTGCTGCCTTGAGGTTATGCACTTAATGCCACAACCTCACATAAGCACTAACATTATACTATTGATTAGCCAAAAAGTATAGCTTAGTTTTTCATCTTTGGCTTAAAAATCAGACTTGCCAGATAGGAAAAAATCAGCGCTGCGGCAATTCCCACTGCACTGGCAGTAAATCCGCCCATGAAAACGCCTAAAAAACCATGTTCCAAAATTGCCTTTTTCACGCCATGAAACAGTGTATTTCCAAATCCCAGCAAAGGCACGCTTGCCCCTGCTCCTGCAAAATCTATCAGTTTATCATAAATGCCAACACTTCCCAGCACAGCTCCTGTGCATACCAGTAAAACCATGACTCTGCCGGGTAAAAGCTTGGTCTTCTCCAGCAATATCTGCACCAATGCACAAATCAATCCTCCCACCCAAAATGCGTTGATATATTCCATAACTCTTTCTCCTAACAATGTTCAATAATCACAGCCTGCGCAATGCCCGGCACACTTTTCCCCTCGTTGTAGCTGACTTTGGAAAGCAATGCTCCCGTAGGTACAAATAAAATACGCTTCCACTCCCCTTTTTCTATTTTGGGAAGGATGTAGGAAGCAAAGGTAACCGCCGCACAACCGCAGCCGCTTCCTCCTGCATGGGTATCCTGCGTGTTTGAATCAAAAATTTCTATGCCGCAATCCATGTGCTGTTTTTCAATATCAAAACCTTTTTCTTTCATTAAGTCAAAAAGAATTCTCTGTCCCACTTCTCCTAAATCACCGGTGATAATTCTGTCATAGTCTTCCGGCAGACGATTGAAATCCATAAGATTTTGGTAAATGGTATCGCAGGCAGCAGGCGCCATGCAAGCCCCCATATTTAAGGAGTCCTTAAAGCCGTAGTCCACAATTTTTCCTGTTGTAATTCCTGCAATTCTGGCTTTTCCGCCTTTCGTTCCCAAAATACATGCGCCGCTGCCTGTCACTGTCCATGTAGCTGATAAAGGTCTCTGATTTCCGTATCCTAAAGGAAATCGAAATTCTTTTTCCGCACTGCCAAAATGGCTGGACGTCACGGCTGCAACATAAGGCGCATACCCTCCTGAAACAGCCATCGCCGAAAGAGAAAGGGCTTCCCCCATTGTGGAGCACGCTCCGTAAAGTCCGTATATAGGAGTATCAAAGCCCATAATTCCAAAGGAAGACGCTATTGTCTGAGCCAGCAAATCCCCTGCATAAATCATACGAAGCTGCCACTTTTCAATACCGGCTTTTTCAATCGCCATAGATACTGCTTCCTTTTGCAGATTACTTTCCGCTTCTTCCCACGAAGTACATCCAAATAGTCCCTCTTCCTCTCCAATTTTATCAAAATATTTGCCAAGAGGACCGTCTCCCTCTTTTTTCCCTACAATAGCTGCCCCGCTTAATATATGGGCAGCCTGCTGAAACTGTATACTCTGCTTTCCTACAATCTGTTCCATTACACAATCCCCCATATATGCAAAAAGTAATAAATCAATCCCAACAGGGAAGATGTTAAAACTCCGTATAAAATAACAGGTCCGGCTATAATAAAGATTTTACATCCTATTCCGAAAACCTGTCCCTCCTTCTGATATTCAATGGCAGGCGCTGCCACAGAATTGGCAAAACCGGTAATCGGAACTAAAGTTCCTGCTCCGCCCCATTTTGCCAGCTTCGGATAAATATTAAAGCCTGTGAGAATGACACTGAGTAAAACCAAAATCAAAGAAGTCCAGCTGCCGCTGATTTCCTTGTCCAGCCCCATATTCTTACAAACATTTAAAATCACCTGCCCAAGCGTACAAATTGCTCCGCCGCTTACAAAAGCTCCCAGCATATTCAAAAACAAATTATGCGTTGGCGTCTTTTCCTTGACATATTTTTCATATTGCTTTGCGTCCATTACCATTCACCACCTTTAAGCCTATTATGCGGAGTATATTCCAATCTTATGCAATAAAAAATTGGAAAAGACTCCCCAGTGTTTTCCCTACTGCAATACAAATTACAATCCATCCAATTCCTTTCTTCAGTCCCAAACGCCTTGCCATCACGGCAAACACATTTACCACCTCTACAAGGGCAATAATCCAGCACCCTAAAAACATCCCAAAGAAAAGCCCTGTAACACCTGCAAAAATTTTTCCAAAAGGAACAGACAGGTGATAAATATAAATCAGATTTCCCAAAAAGCTTCCAAGCATCAGGCAATTTTCGTATAGAAAAATGTGGTTCGCCGTATGAGTAATCCCTGCAAAGCGTGGAATAATTCCCAGTTCTATAATAAACGCTGCCAGAGCCACCGCCACTACTGCACCGCCGCAAAGCCCTGCAATGCCTGCCAGAATTTCCCCCTGCCACATTAAGCATTTTCCCCCTTCTGTGTTTTCTTGCTGCGATTTTTATCTGCAATAAGCGTTTCATTTACGTCATCCTCATAAAGCCGCATCTGTACTTCCACCGGAGTTGGATCCTGCGTAAGCTTGCCTTTTCCAAAATGGTTAAAGAAAAACACAACGCCTATTCCAATTCCCACCGAATAAGTAAATTCCAAAATCGTAGGACCTGCGGCTATTTCTCCTGTAAATTGCGTGTAAATTTTAGAAAATAAATTCGCTGTATCCACATCCGTATTAAAGGTCATAATAGAAAAAGCACCTCCAAAAAAAGTCAGCATACAGACCAATAAAGTCTTTAACCAGCTATACCATTTTTGTTGATGCTTTGCTTTTTCATAGGTAACAATAAAATTTGCCTCGCCAATATGAGTTACGTCTACATTTGGTTCTTCCTTCGCTATTGCATGAACTAAATCCACAGCAGAAATCACGTATCTGCCCGGCGTTCCGTTAGGAATGGAAAAAACCTTTCTCACTTTGTTCCGATTTAATACCTTGCTGTCACTGCATGTAAGCTTTGCCACATCCTGTAAATATATTTCAGGGCTTTGCACTTCTACATTTTTCTCTGTTTGTATATACAAAATTTCGCTCATCTGACAACCTCCTTACATTACTAAGGAGTATTGTGTCCAAGTTTTCACTTTATATCCGTTCTCTTAATGCCTTTAAAATTTTCTTTTCCAATCTGGACACCTGTACCTGAGACATTCCCATCATTTTGGCAATGCTGGTTTGTGTTTTCTCTTTGAAAAAGCGCAGATAAATCAGCTCCCTTTCTCTGGCATTCAGGCTTCCCAGTATGTCCTCTAAAAGCAGTTTATCTAAGACCTCCTGCTGTTCATCTTTTTCATAAGGCAATTTATCCTCCAATGCGATATCACTGCCGTCACTTTGATAAATGGTTTTCTGCAAAGACTCTATTTGAGCGGAAGACTCCATTGCCATAATCAATTCTTCTTTTGGCACAGACAATTCTCTTGCAATTTCTTCCGCAGAGGGCTCTTGTCCGGTCTTCATCAACAGTTCTTCTCTTACCGCATAAGCCTTTCCCGCTGCTTCTTTTAAAGAACGACTCACCTTTACCATGCCGTCATCTCTTAAAAAACGTTTAATTTCTCCTGTTATCATAGGCACTGCGTATGTGGAAAACCTCACCTCATAGCTTAAATCAAATTTGTCTATGGCTTTTAAAAGTCCGATACAGCCTATCTGTATCAGGTCCTCCAACTCAGCCCCTCTGTTTTGAAATCTTCTGGCAATACTATGTACCAGCCCCATATTTTTCTCTGTAAGTATATCTCTTGCGCTCTTATCTCCCTGGTGTGCACGCCCGATAAGGGCAAGGATATCATCCATACAGCCCTCCTACTCAAAGACGTCTTTCTGTCTGCCGATTGTTTTCTTCATGGTTACGGTTGTCCCTTCACCAAGTCTGGACTCTACAAGTACCTCGTCCATAAAAGCTTCCATAAAAGCAAATCCCATTCCCGACCTGTCCTGCTCAGGCTTTGTAGTAAAAAGAGGCTGCATTGCCTTTTCCACATCTTCAATTCCTTTTCCTTTGTCCTGTACCACCACCGTTAATTCTCTTTGAAAGCGGCTGCATTCTATGGTAATCATATCGGTTTCTTTTTGATACGCATGCACGATACAGTTTGTAATTGCCTCCGATACGGCTGTTTTAATGTCTGCGACCTCCTCCAGCGTAGGATTTAACTGTGTGCTAAACGCAGCCACTGCAATTCTTGCCAGCCCCTCATTGCAGGAACGGCTTTCTACCTCCAGAACCATTTTATTATCCCGGTTCATAATCTCCCCCCTTATCTCACTCTATAATTCCAT
Source organism: uncultured Blautia sp. (assembly GCA_900539145.1). Taxonomy (GTDB): domain Bacteria; phylum Bacillota; class Clostridia; order Lachnospirales; family Lachnospiraceae; genus Blautia. The sequence continues at coordinate 15,240 of UQAX01000013.1, read as the reverse complement.
ACCGGCTCCTGACTGATTTCAATGTGCTTGTAAATGCCGGAAAGCTGCATAATCTTCAAAACTCTGTCATTTACATGGATTGCCGCCACAGTTCCCTTGCTGTAACTTAAAATCCGCTTTCTCCCCATTATCATGCCAATTCCCGAGCTGTCCATAAAACCCGTTTCCGAAAAATCAAAAACCAACTGCTTAATCAATCCCTTCTCCAACTCCTTATCAACCTGCGGCGTAATCTGCTCTGCAAAATGATGGTCTAATTCCTTTGGAACATACACAATTAACTGATTTCCACGCTTCTTAATTCTCTCCTCCATCTTTTCCCTTCCTTTCTAAGCACTATTCCTAGATGCAAATTCACCTTATTTACCTACCTTTTCATTTATATCCTGCATTTTATTATCTAAATTCATATCTTCAAAATCTATAATATAAATCCTATTTTCTGTTTTACCTAAACAACTTATATCCCTTTGAGATGCAGGCGCAGTATTCCAATGGCAAACAATGCAGAATATTTTCGCAGTTTTTCGAGCAACGTATATCGAATACTAAGTAACTGCCATCTTGACTTGCCTAATTGTCCATCTGCTGCGTTGTCGTCAATCGGCGTAGCCACCGCTACGCTTCATTCCTCCGCCTTGCATCTGAAACAATTATTCTGCGTCAATATAACAGCACTTATTTTCGCTATACTCATGATATTTTGGGAGCCGTGTCTGAGTGCGTCAGCACGAGTTTGGCGGACAAAATATCCATAAATGGCGCAGAAAAACAAGAAAATAACTGCGTTTGCCATGGAATATCTAAGCCTGCACTCCTGAAACATATATTTATTATGTAAAACAGCAAAAAGACGCATACTTCCCGTATACGCCTTTTCTCCAAGGTTTTTCTTCTGTATTTATTCTTCTATGGTTTCCCCTGACTGTATTTCTCCGTCTGTCTCTCCCCCGTCTTCCGTTGGGACTTCTCCGTCTCCTTCACCTTCTGCCGGAGCTTGGTCAGAACCGCCGTTTGCCTCCAGATAATCCTTTGCATCGGAAGCTGCTTTTGTTCCGGGGAATTCATCTATAATTTTCTGATACCACTGATTGGCATTTTCTTTATCGCCTTTTTTGTCATAAGCCTGTGCTAACTGGAACATGGTGTTTTTATCCTGTTTTCCAATATTCAAAGCTTTTTCCAAATTGACTATGGCAGTATCATAATCTCCGCTTTCCACAGCAGCAGAAGCTTCATTTACATATTTTTTGCGTACCGTAGAACCTACGGATTTCATAATGCTGTCATACATGCTCTTTGCTTCTACGGAAAGAAGCTCTGCATTAACGCCTTCAATGGCATTGGCTGCTGTATCAGAATTTCCTTCCTGATGCGCCTGCCATGCTTTTATAAGGTTTTCATAAGCCGCAACCTTTTCTCCTGCTTCCTGAATTTGTGTCTGCGCTGTATTGACAGACTCTGTGGAAGCCTCCATCTCCTCCTGCATACGGGCAAGCTCCGCAGATATAGTCGCCATTTTTCCGCTGTATTCCACAACCTTTTTGTTGGCTTCCTGATTGATTTTCTGTGTCTTTGCAGGCACAATCAAAAACCAGAGAGCCGCAGCGCCTACCAAAAGCCCCAAAAGCAGGTTTACCAAGGTATTAGTAATGCTCTTTTCTTTATATTCCGGCGGCTGAATAATAGTATCATTGCCGGACTTATATACAATACTTCCGTTTTGCTTTTCTTCCTCTTTTTCTCGCATTTTAAAACGGGAGTCTAAATTCGTAGCCCTGCCTGTCTGCTCCTCAATTTCTCTTAAAAAGCGAAGGGTTGTGGTATTAGTCTTATCAATCTTTGCCGCTGCTTTCAGTTGTTTTCTGGCTTTCTCATACTCGCCCTCATGAATATAAATAAGCGCCAGTAAATGATAACCTTTAATCAGCTTTGGATTGTTGGTAAGCACTTTCTTTAACTGCATTTTCGCCATATCCGGATTACCGTTTCGGCAATATTCCAGACATTGATTATACTTTTTAATACTTGTATTAATCATATCAAGGCGATTGGTATTTTTTTGCAGCTTGTCAATATATGCGCTTGCCAGATTTCCCTCCGGCATCATATTCTTGCTGATTACCCATTCACTTAGAGCAGCAACCACTTCCCCTGTTTCAAAATATACCAGTCCCAGAAGATTTCTTGCCTGTATATTCATTTTATTCATTTTCAGACTTCGCTTCAGACAGGTAATTGCCCCTGACAAATCTCGAATTTGAGCTTTCTCAAGCCCCTGATTATAGTAAAAATTGGATAAAGCATCGATTTTCTTCAGTGCCTTTACGTTACATCCGCATTTTGGACAATAGTCAGAAGCCGTCAATACTGCTTGACATACAACACAATTCATAGTCTACTCCTATTTCTCTGATGTTTTATGATTATCTCGCATCATTTCTTTCAAAATATCAATAACATCGGTCAAATCCTGTTTATAAATTGCTCCTTCTGCATCATCTACATCTAAACACGGCTGAAACTTCTTCAGTTCTTCCTCGTAATTAATCATGTACTCTCCTCCTTACATAGTCCTTAATCTCCCCTACAAGATATAAAGAACCTACCACAAACAGCAGCCCGTCTTTTTTCAATTTATAAGCTTCCTCAAATGCTTTTTCCGGATTTGTTTCTACCAAAACATTTTCGCATCCGTTTTCTTTAAAAAGTCCTGCAAGTTCTAAAGCTGACTGTTTTCTGCTGCCCCAGATTTCTGTTGTCACCACATTGGTAAAATGAAGCCCGTTACAGATTTTGGCAATCATATCAGGAAACTCTTTATCTGAAACGGTTGTAAACAACAGCGTAATCTCATAATCCTTCTGGAAATGACGTACAGTCTCTACAAACTTTGCAATTCCGTCTTCATTATGCGCTCCGTCTACAATGACACCGGGAAGTATGGTTTCCATGCGTCCCTGCCAGCGAGTATTTTTCATACCCTGTACCAGTTCTGCCTTTTCCATGCCATGATATTCCTTCAAAACACCCATGGTTTCCAGAGCCAGAGAAGCGTTCATCATCTGATATTTTGCCGTAAACGGAACAAATAACTCCGTATCTCCATAGACCGTTGACCGGCTGATAAAGTGAATTCCTTCCGGTGTAAAATCCAAAAGCTTCTGATTTTCTTCTTTCACCTCACACCACGGACATCCCAATTCCTGCGCTCTCTTTTTTATCACTTCTGCCGCTTCCTGATTATTTCCGTCAAAAATTACCGGCACCTGCGGCTTGATAATTCCTGCTTTTTCTCCTGCAATCTGTGCTATGGTATTTCCCAGATATTCCACATGGTCCAGACTAATGGACGTAATTACACAGGCAATAGGATTTAAAACAGCATTTGTGGCATCCAGTCTTCCACCTAAACCGGTTTCCAGAATGATATAATCCACATTTTCCTTCTGGAAAATCACCATTCCCATAAGAAAAAGGAATTCAAAATAAGTAGGATGATAATCCCCTGCTTCCAAAAGTTCATCTGCCAACGCTTTCACACATAAAAAAGCTTCTAAAAAAGCTTCATCTGAAACCATAACCTCATTAATCTGAAAACGCTCATTAATCTTTACAAGATGAGGAGATGTGAATAATCCGCATCGAAAGCCGTGGGTTTCCAGCATGGTAGAAAGAAAAGCACAGACACTTCCCTTTCCATTTGTTCCTGCAACATGAATAATTTTTCTATCTTTATCAGGGCTGCCCAGCATGTCCAGACATTTCCTGGTGTGTTCTAATTTATTTTTCGTTGTAAACTTCGGTATATCTTCTATATAATTTACCGCTTCGTCATAAGTAAACAAGCTATCCCTCCTGTTCTGAAAACATAAGCTACCGCACTAAGACTTTGCCTAATGCGGTAGCCTCATATCAATTACCATTATAATGGAGTGGAAAGAATATGCAAGCAAATTATGTCGGTTAGAAAAATTTCTTTTATTCCTCTTTTTCTTTCTGACTTTCTTCTGTCACAGCAGTTTCCGGTTCTTCTGTAACAATCAGCTCCAACTCTGCGCTTGAACTTCCTTCTGCCGGTTCATGGTAAATATACTTCTCTGTCCTTGTAAGCACTCTGTGGGTAGAACTGTTGCTTCGCATTGCAACATCTACAACATCCCCTTCTTTTAAGGCGGTGTTTAACAGAAGCAATGTATTTTCATCTACAAAATTCGCCTCTGCCAATTCCCCGTTTATCTCCATAAATGAAGACTGTGTAAAGTTTGCGCCTTTGATATAATACTGTGTTTCACCCAGCGTATCAATTCCATGAAGCTCTGCTTCCTTTACACCCAAATGTGTTTTTGTTCTCTGGAAAGGATTTTTCCCTCCGTATGTGTATTTTTCACCATATAAAATATCATATTGGAGCGTTTCTAAATCCACCTGATAATTTTTTGTATTTCTTCTTGCCTGATGGAAACGGAAAATATTTCCTTCGTGAATACCGACTCTGTCCATAACCTCGGCTGCAATCTGATAAGCCGCCAGATTTTTGTCTTTCTTTTCCAGTCCCATATTATCCCAAATCACATACTGTGTCTGGAAAAGATATTTATTTTTTACATCGGTAACCTTCAGTCCCATAGTCGGAAGATGGTCTCCATACATAACCAGAACAACGTCTTCATCCAGCTTGGAAAGCTCGTCTGTCAGCTCTTTTACAAACTGATCCATTTCATAAATCTGGTTGCAATAATACTCCCATTTATAATTTTCTGCCTGCGTACTTGAGCCTTTTACTGTAATCTTTGGATTTTCCAATACCGGTTCTTCAGGATAATCTCCATGTCCCTGTACGGAAATCGTGTATACATAATCCGGCTGCGGTGTGGACTCCATTGCTTCCAGAATATATCTGGTCAGGTTTCTGTCACGCATCCAGTCATTAGGATTAGTATCGTCCTGTGTTGCCATGTATTCCTCCGAAGTAAAGGTATCAAATCCCAGATTTGCAAAAACATTTTTTCTTCCATAGAAATTCGCTTCGTTATTATGAATTGCATGAGTTCCGTAACCCAGCCCCTTTAATACATAAGGAGCGCTTTCACAGGTGGTTTCTTTCAAAATACTTTTATACGGATATTCACCCGGTCCAAAATAACGCATGCTCATTCCCGTAATGGACTCAAACTCTGTATTGGCTGTACCCGCCCCTACGGAAGGAACTTTAAAGTAACCGGAAGAATAATCATTCATCATTTTTCTGAAATTCGGAATAGGATCTTCGGATACCTCCAGATATTCTACCAAAGTAGGATCAAAGAAAGACTCCAACTGCAAAAACAGAATGTTTGGTCTCTTTTCTCCTGTTTCTGCCAAGGCTTCTTCACTTTTCTGAATTTCGTCAATAACACCTTTAGAATATTCTCTCGGAGAAGAAATTCCTGTATTAAACACAGTGGTTGCCAGACAATAGGGATATCCGTAATCTTCATAGGCAAAAGCAATGTTTCCAAAATAATTGGAAAGCACTCTTTTTTCCAATGCCAGTTTTGTTGTGCCCGCAAAAGCGAGAACCCCGGCAATAATCAAAGGCACATTGACCTTATAGCTGAGTTTCCCCTGATATTTCGGTCCTTTTATAAACAAAATAATCAAACCGATAATCGCAATAACCGCTACAATCATTACTACCCAGAAAAAGAAAGGTGACAAATATCTGTCTGCAATCTGGACAGCATCTGTAATCATGTGTAAGTCAGGACCGGTAAACGGCGTAACACGTGTAGTAAGCAGCACACCGTTAATAATTCCAAGTCCCATCCAGAAAACAAACAAAATCGTTCGCACAAACACACGTCTGCGGAACAGATATACAATCAATGTGGTGGTAAATATGAGAAACGCATTGTAAAAGAATACCAGAGGGCGTTCCTGTAAAAATTCCCACGCATTCCAGATAGAATGTCTGGACATTGCTTCAATAAAGAAATATCCCACACAGACTGCCAGCATTTGCAGAGGAACAGAAAACATATTGAGGTATTTCAGACAAAATACTTTTTTTATTTCTTTCATAAAATTTATTCTCCTTAATAGCAATGAGAACAGGGGTGTACGGCTGTAAAAGCCTTATCCCCCTGTCCCTGATTTGTGCCTAAAGAATTACTGAAGCTGTGCCAGACGCTCTTTCACCTGTTCCATCATGTTGGTATAGCGTTCTAATTTTTCACGCTCCTCCTGCACCTTGCTCTCCGGCGCTTTGCTGATAAAACGTTCATTATTCAGCATACCGTTTACACGTGCAAGTTCTTTTTCCAGTTTTTCTTCTTCTTTCTTCAATCTCTCAATTTCTTTTTCAATATCTACCAGCTCTGCAAACGGCATATAAATTACTGCGTTGCCGATTACCGCTGATACTGCATCTTCTGCAATTCCCTCTTTGTCAGCCTGTACGAAAACTTCACTTGCATAGCCAAGTGTAGCAAAGAATACCTTTCCGTTTTCAAATACTTCTCTGACTGCTTCGTCTTCAGAAACAACGAATACCTTTGCTTTTTTGCTTGGCGGAACGTTCATACCTGTACGAACATTACGAATTCCTCTTACGGCTTCCTTAATTGTTTCCACAGCTTCTTCATCTGCTGCAAAATTCCATTCTTCTGTAAACTCCGGCCATGCAGAAATCATAATAGACTCCTCTTCCGGACAAAGTGTACAATAAATTTCTTCTGTAATAAACGGCATATATGGATGAAGAAGCTTTAATGCGTTGCTTAAAACTGTTTTTAATGTCCAAAGTGCTGCTGCCTTTGTAGTGTCCTCGTCATTGTAAAGACGTGGTTTTACCATTTCGATATACCAGTCACAGAATTCTTCCCAGATAAAGTCATATACCTTCTGAACGGCAATTCCCAGTTCGTATTTATCCAGATTTTCTGTTACCTCTTTTGCCAGTGTGTTTACTTTGGATAAAATCCATTTATCTGCACCTGTCAATGTCTGGAAATCAATATTCTTTGGAATATCTGCTTTTTCCAAGTTCATCATAATAAATCTGGACGCATTCCATACTTTATTTGCAAAGTTTCTGCTTGCCTCTACACGCTCCCAATAAAAACGCATATCATTTCCCGGCGCATTACCTGTCATCAAAGTAAGACGAAGGGCATCTGCTCCGTATTTATCAATAACTTCCAGCGGATCGATACCATTTCCCAGAGACTTGCTCATCTTACGTCCCTGAGAGTCTCTTACCAGACCGTGAATTAAGACATGGTGGAACGGTGTCTTACCTGTCTGTTCCAGACCTGAGAATACCATACGAATTACCCAGAAGAAAATAATATCGTATCCTGTTACCAGAACGTCTGTGGGATAGAAGTATTCCATTTCCTCTGTTTTTTCCGGCCAGCCTAAGGTTGAGAATGGCCAAAGAGCTGAGGAGAACCATGTATCCAGTGTATCTTCATCCTGATGAAGATGTGTGCATCCGCATTTCGGACATTTTTCCGGCATCTCTCTTGCCACTATGGTTTCGCCACATTCATCACAGTAATATGCAGGAATTCTGTGTCCCCACCATAACTGACGGGAAATACACCAGTCTCTGATATTTTCCAGCCAGTGCATATAAGTCTTGTCAAAGCGCTCCGGAACAAACTGTAATTCTCCGTTTTTCAGAGTTTCAATAGCAGCTTCTCCCATTTCTTTCATTCTTACAAACCACTGCGGCTTAATCATCGGTTCTACGGTTGTCTTACAACGGTCATGTGTACCAACGCTGTGAGAATGAGGAACTACTTTTACTAAAAGTCCCTGTGCTTCCAAATCAGCTACCATAGCTTTTCTGGCTTCATAACGGTCCATGCCCGCATATTTTCCGCCAAGCTCATTGATCGTAGCATCATCGTTCATAATGTTGATTTCTTCTAAGTTGTGACGTTTTCCAACTTCAAAGTCATTAGGATCATGAGCCGGTGTAATTTTTACACATCCTGTTCCAAATTCTTTGTCAACATATTCATCTGCAATTACAGGAATTTCTCTGTCTGTCAAAGGCAGTTTCAGCATCTTTCCAACCAGATGTTTGTATCTCTCATCTTCCGGATTAACTGCAACTGCAGTATCACCTAATAAAGTCTCCGGTCTTGTTGTAGCGATTTCTACAAACTGTCCTTCTTCCCCTGCTACCGGATAATTAATATGCCAGAAAAATCCGTCCTGATCCTCGTGTTCTACTTCGGCATCAGAAATAGAAGTCTGACATACAGGACACCAGTTAATAATTCTGGAACCTTTGTAAATATATCCTTTTTCATATAATTTAATGAAAACTTCCTGTACTGCTTTGGAACAGCCTTCGTCCATAGTAAAACGTTCTCTGTCCCAGTCAGCAGAAGCACCCAGCTTTTTCAACTGATTGATAATCTTTCCGCCGTATTCTTCTTTCCATTCCCAGGCATGTTTCAAAAATTCTTCTCTGCCGATTTCATTCTTATCAATGCCCTGCTCTTTTAATTTTTCAATAACCTTTACTTCTGTAGCGATAGCTGCATGGTCAGTTCCCGGCTGCCACAGTGCTTCATATCCCTGCATTCTTTTGAAACGAATAAGGATATCCTGCATGGTTTCATCCAATGCGTGTCCCATATGAAGCTGTCCTGTAACATTTGGCGGCGGCATAACAATGGTAAATGGTTTTTTGTCTCTGTTTACCTCTGCATGAAAATATTTGTTATCCAGCCATTTTTGATAAATACGATCCTCTAATCCTTTTGGATCATAAGTCTTTGCAAGTTCCTTGCTCATGGTTTCCTCCTCTTTTCTGATTATGAAGGGTAAAAAAGAATTTATTATATAAAAAATACCCTTCATAACCATTTCTTCTATAAAATAGTCACAAAGGGCGATTATTCATCGCGGTACCACCTTTATTTATCACTCAAAAGTCCTTTAACGCTGACGATGCGTGAAAGCCTACCAAAGTTTTCTCCTTCAGCCTTCCGGTTCAAAAGCTACCTTCCATCCGTTTCCCTTGAGCCGCCTTCCAGCCGATGAGCCGCTCTCTCTGCAAGTTCCCTGAATGTACTCCTCTTTCTCTCTACCTTTACTTCGTTCTATCATAAGCACAAACACCTGATTTGTCAAGACAGGAAATTCTAAAATCTTTCTAACCAATATTAAAACTGTTCTTTCCTGTTCGGTTATGTTAAAATCTATATATAATTAATTCCACCATGGGAGGTGCTTTATGCCAAAATTTTCAAAATTTTTCAAAGGATTGGGAATTGTTTTTCTGATTATCCTTATTTTATTAATTTGTGCGGTTCTCTGGCTTACCATTCGGGAATATCGCCCTGAAAAAGAAGAAGCTCTAAAAGTGCCAAAAAATACCCGTACACTGTCTTTAGATGACTCTCTGCGCATTATGACTTACAACATCGGATATGCAGGGCTTGATAAAAGCGAAGATTTCTTCATGGACGGCGGTTCCGAAGTACAGCCTGACAAGAAAGAACAGGTAGAAGTAAACTTAAAAGGTATTGAAAAGGTTCTTACGGAAAATCCTGCTGATGTTTACTTTCTTCAGGAGGTGGACAAAGACTCTAAACGTTCTTTTCATATTGATGAAACAGAATATTTAAAGAATGCATTAGACATGGAAGGAATTTTTGCTTGTAACTTTAAATGCGATTTTGTTCCTTATCCCCTTCCGCCCATTGGAAAAGTAAACAGCGGTATTTTCACCATGACAGATTTACAGGTAAACAGTGCTGCCCGCCTTGCACTTCCTGAGTCTTTCTCATGGCCTGTAAAAACATGTAACTTAAAACGCTGTATGCAGGAAACACGCATTCCACTGGAAGGTACTGACGCAGAGCTGGTATTGATTAACTTCCATTTGGAGGCTTATGATGACGGAGACGGAAAAATTGCCCAGAGTAAAATGCTGGCTGAAAAGCTCTCCAAAGAATATGAAGCGGGAAACTACGTTATTGCAGGAGGCGACTTTAACCAGACCTTTGAGGGAATGGACAAATATCCCATTACCAACACAGAAAACTGGGTTCCCGGAATTATCAGCCAAGATACGCTCCCGGAACATTTTTCCTTTGCAGTTGATGACACTTATCCTACCTGCCGGCTTTTAAATGCGCCTTACACCGGCTCTTATGAAACTTCACAAGTTTACGTGATTGACGGCTTTATTGTATCAGATAATATAAAAGTTTCTGATATTTCCGTTATCAACACAGACTTTGAATACACCGACCATCAGCCGGTTCAGATGGAAATTTCTTTAAAGTAAGGGGGGATTAAAATCAAAAAGAAAATACTCTTCCTATCAGCAATTCCAGTTGTCACCATTGCTATTATTTTCTTTCTTATATTACAGAGATTTACAGAATATAAAAATTTAGATATGGAAAAAATAGCTGCTCAAGAAGGTAGTACAAATAATAAAATTTATCTGTATTCAGATGAACTTACGATATGTACACTGGAATATCCAAAGATAGATGATAAACTTTTTGCCAAAGTATCTGTTATTGAAAAACATATTTCAAAATTTACTAAACGAAACAATATTCTAAGCTACGATGCTGCAACTTGGCTCTTTTCATCCTCTGATGCAGAACAATTTTTATACAACGAAGATTATGACATTGAGTCAATTCAAGATGTGGTTTTCTCTGAAATTTATAACCCAAAATGTACATGGGAGTCTCCGCAATCCATTACAGATTTCCCTTGCATTTCAAAAACAGTTTTGCTGTTTCAATGTAAAGACTCAGAAGCAAATCTTGATAACGTTCCATTTGAGTTTCGTTTTACATTGGAATAATATTTCTAAAAATGGAGCTAGCTCTTTAGATATTAATGCGCTAACTCCGTTTTCTTTACTTTTTGGAAAAAATATGTTTTAAAAAGACATAGATTACTATACAGAATGCAATCAAATATCCAATTGCACCGATTGCCGGAATTCCCCATATTTTAGGCTTCATATCTGTGGTACAGATAATACTGGAACTGATCAGCAATGCCATAACCCACAATCCCATAACAATATTTCGAATAAGTCTTCGTAATAGCTGTTCCAGTTCTCTGGAGGCATGCAAATCCAAGTTCACCCTTGTCTGCCCTTTCAAATATCCATGCATAATGTCTGAAAGAAGTGCAGGCAATTCTATGGATTTGTGCAAAGAACGATATAAAAGCTTTCCATTCCTTTTTATCTCCCTTTTCCAATCCATTGTATGGAGCAAATCCCCTTTAATCCTCGTAGCTGCAATCCCAATCATATTAATGTCCGGAGAAATATCTGCAAGAATTCCTTCCATGTGCGTCAATCCTCTTGCAAGCATGGTAAGACCATGTGGCATCACGATTTTGTTTTCCTTCATAACATCCATCAAATCCATCATGACCTGTGCAATGTCAATTTCTCCTATCTCTGTTGTGCCATACTTCCCAAGCAAAGTACTGATATCTTCATACAAAGTACTCGGATCCGGTCTTTCTTTGAATTCTCCCAAAGCCATAACTGCTTCCTGTATCATACCAACATCATTGACTGCTACTCCTCTGACTGCCAGCTCCAGAAATTCTCTGTCTCTTTCTGATAAACGTCCCATCATTCCCATATCAATCCAGATAATTTTCCCATCACGAATACGCAAATTACCCGGATGAGGATCTGCATGAAAAAATCCATCCTCAATTACCTGTTTGATATAATTATCTACCAGTTTACTGCCGACTTCTTTCAAATCATAGCCTTCTGCCAGCAATGTTTCTTTATCATCAATACTAAATCCGTCAATATACTCCATAACCAGAACATGGGGCGTTGTATATTCTTGGTATAAAATCGGCACACCCACAAAAGAAACATCCTGATTTTTCCGTGCAAATTCTTCCATATTCGCTGCTTCTGTCAAAAAGTTCATTTCTTCTCTTGTAACAGCCCACAACTCATCCAATACCATATCCAGATCTACCATATCTTTTAAACTGACCGGAGGAAGTACTTTCACTGCACGTTTCAACAGTACAATATCCCGCGCCATGGTTTCATAAATTCCACGGCGCTGAATTTTCATAACCACCGGTCTGCCATCCTTCAATACAGCCTTATGAGCCTGTGCAATGGAAGCAGAACCCAACGGTGTTTCTTCAATACTCTGAAAAATTTCTCTCCAATCCATACCATATGAGTCCTGAAGTATTTCTTCAACCTCCTCAAATGGCATTGGCGCTACCTCTGAACGTAACCGCATCAGTTCTTCACAATATCGCTTAGGAAGAATATCCGAATGCATGGACATAATCTGTCCTATTTTAATATACGTTGGGCCCAAATCTTCTAAAATCAATCTCAATTTTTCCGGAGTAACTCCACGGGTAATCCCATGTTTGTGTAATACTGCCGTCATCTCCCGAAGTCTGCTCTTATACTCTGAAGACTCCTGTTTATTCATTGGCCGTATCTTCCTTTTCTTTTGTTTCTGTTTCTTCTGTAATATCCTCCTTAGCCTCCCCGTTCAATTTATCAATACGTTCTTTCAACAAGGCAACCTGCTCCGGAGTCATTTTTTCAAGAAGTTCATCCAGGTCTTCCGGCTTGGATACCTTTACTGACACATGTACATTCTCCTTAACCGTCTGTTTCATATTATGTTTCAGTTCTTCATTCAGTACTTTCCCCTGCTCAACGGTTAACTCTCCCTTTTTTACCATTTCATCAAGAATTTCTTTCGACTTCTCTGCTGTGGTTGCAACTGCTCCAATTCCCGCTAACAAAATTTTCTTTACATTTTCACCAATTCCATCCATAATACTTTCTCCTTTCATCCGATTACTTCCTGCAAAAATCTCATTCCCTCTGGAACAAACATAGCCAATCCCGCAAAAACCGCCATGATGGCTGCAATCAATACTGCTCCTGCTGCCGCATCCTTTGCCAGCTTCGCCAATGGTTTATATTCTTCCGTTACAAGATCTACTACTGCTTCCACTGCTGTATTTACCAGCTCCAATGCCATTACCAGACCAAACAGACAAAAACAGACACACCATTTCCATATAGGAATTTGAAGAATACTCCCTGCTATCAAGACTAAAATCATTACACAACAGTGAATTTTCATATTTCTTTCTTTTTTGATAACTGCAAATATACCCTCAAACGCATATCCGAAGCTCTTATATAACGGCTGCTTTTTATTCCTGTCCATGGTATCGCCTCCCGTCCCATTAGCATACTTTTATTATACTTCATTTTTCTACAAAGGCAAATCCCGTTTTTTAAATCCTATTATTCCTATTATGAAGAATGCCCCTGCTAAGAACCACAATATCCCTATATACACAAATCCAACACGATCATATTCTATTATTTTTTCAGCATCAAACAGCGTCAGTGGAGTAAAGTATTTTAAAAATTCAATATCTTCGTTTACCTGCGAAAGCATCTGAATTAAGAAAAATCCCAGTCCAATTCCTGCTCCCAGACCAACAGAAAACTTCATTTCATTAAACAAACAGGCAAACAGAAAGCACATCGCAGCCAAAAATATTTCCAGAGAAACCAGTCCAAAATTCAACACAAGAAATTTCTCAATCTCCAATTCTCCTTCAAACATAATCTCACTGCATACTAAGATTAGAACTACAGCATATAAAACCAGTAAAATCACTCCTGAAATCAGGACTGCAAACTGTGTAACAATAATTTTACTTCGACTATAATGCGTATTCAATAAATATGCCATAGAACCTTTTTCCATATACTTAGCAACTAATTTGTAACACATAATAATGATGTAAATAAACGGAATAATAAGTAAAATAAATCCATATAAATAATTATTCAAAAAATCCAGCAAAGTAACTCCCGGATTTTCCATGCCAAATGCAGCAAAAAATTCCGGCATGCTCTCTGCCATAGCGTTAATTCCAGCTCCCACTTCCGGGTCATACATTGCAGTAATAATACTGGAATAAAGAGTAACAATCCCCATAAACAACAGCAAGATTTTATAATTTGACCTTATTTCTCTTTTTAACAACGGTATACTCATTACTTTTCCTCCCCGTAATACTGTAAAAATACTTCTTCAAGTGTCTGATTTCTGGCATTAATATCCTGTATATCATATTCCTTCAACTGACAAAGCAATTCATTAATCTGTCCTTTTAAAGATAAACAAACCTTATTATCCTCTCGTTTGCTGTTGGAATAAAACCCTTGAAAAGCTTCTGCACTTTTCGTACTGGAAAAAGTAATTTCATAGTGCTTAATTCTGTTGTTTTTGATTTTGTCTATATTTTTATCTGCAACAATTTTTCCATCTTTTATCATGACAATCCTGTCACATGTATTTTCTACTTCTTCAAAGATATGAGATGACATTAAAATCGTCTTTCCTGAAGCTTTCTCCCTTTTAATCAACTCCACAAACTTATTTTGCATAATTGGATCCAGACCCGTTGTTGGTTCATCTAAAATCAAAATCGGCGCATTCTGCATAAAGGCAATAATAAGTCCTATTTTTTGCTTCATACCCTTAGACATCTTTTTTATCTTAACCCGCGTATCGATTTCCAGATATTCCGTTAGTTCTCTCGCATAGGTCAGATTTTTAATCTTCTTCATTTTCGCCATGAATTCAATAAACTCTTTGCCTGACATATTGTCCATAAAGGCAATTTCTCCCGGAAGATATCCTACCTGTTCCTGGACACAAGAGGCATTGCAAAAACAATCCATATCTAAAATCTGTGCTCTTCCTTTTTGTGGACTTATAAATCCCATAAGATGTCTGATAGTTGTCGTTTTTCCTGCACCATTAGAACCTAAAAATCCCACAACTTCACCTCTATTTACAGAAAATGACACATCAAAAATTCCTTTTTTATTTCCATAATCCTTGGTTAATTTATCAATTTCTATTACAGCCATCAATTCCCCTCCTACTGGTTTTACCCTCTATTTTCCATTATTTTCTCTTATTATACAAAAGCAAAGTTTCCTGTACAAGAGTAAGAATATTATGACAGAATTTCCTATACATAAAAAAGATTGTGCAAAAGCACAATCTCCGCGCGCGAGCGGTTCACAAAGTGATAATTTCATTTCCGCGAGCTGCGCATCCTTGCGGAGCATTTTTTATTTCATAGAACGCAATTTCCGGGAGTTTGACAGTTGAATATTGAAAAAAATGCTTGCAGGCCTCATAATACCTG
>UQAX01000012.1 GCA_900539145.1 uncultured Blautia sp. | reverse complement strand
TACCAGAAAAGGGAGGTCAATGCTCTTTTTATTTGCAACTTCCCATAAAATCAAGATTTTTAAATAATTTAAGCAATAAAAAACAGGTAGTTTTTGACACTACCGAGACAAAGCAGGAGGGTATTTTATGAAGAGTAGAAGAAAAAGTGCAACAATCATAGGAGGAGATGAAGGACCTGTAAGTATTTTTGTGGCAGGCTTCCAAGGAAGGAAAAGTTTTGTCAGGGGTGTGAAGCATCTTATTTATACAATACGTCGGATGAGGTTGGAAAATCGTATTCAGGCTAATCCTCATACAATTGAGCAGATGATTGTATTTATAACAAAGAAATATCATGCAAAAGAAATCGAGAACGATGATTTTGACTATTTAGAACAGCGAAAATATTTGAAGCAGTCTTTGATTGAAAAGTATAAACCGGAGCTTTTAAAAGAACTGCCGAAACCGGAATATCCTAAAGAGGCAGAGGAAAATCAGTGGAGAGAATTTCATGCCAAATATGAGGAATGGACGGAGCGAGTAAATGAAATTCCGGAGGAGGATTTTCCAATGGATTTCCACGTATATAAAATCAAGTGTGCAGAAAATGCTTCCGTACAGATAAACATAGAAAAGGTAAATAAACATTTAGCTATTCAATGTACCGGAGAGAATAAATACATGAGAAAGCTTCAAAAAATAGCAAGTAGCATTTATAGATATTATGGTGTCACAGAAAAAGATATTGAACAGAAAACAGAGAGATATGAAGCCATGGTATGTTGTTTATGTGAATTGTGACAGAAAACTTGCATTTACCCCATAATTTCGGTATAGTATGTTCCATAAAATAAACACAAAAGAGGAGAGCTTATGGTTTATACGTGGAGTGAATTATTTTGGATTTTTTATATCTATTCCTTTATCGGGTGGTGTGCAGGAGTCATTGCCAATGCCTTTCGCAGAAGAAGGTTTGTAAATACGGGATTTCTAAATATTCCGCTTTGTCCGATTTACGGAATTATGGGAGTTGCTTATTGTATTTTTTTGCCGGAGCTGACAAATAAGATTTTCTTCCTGTTTTTGGGAGGCTGCGTCATTGCGTTTATCATTATTGTAGTGACCGGTGCTGTTTTAGAAAAAGCTTTTAACAGGAAATGGTGGGATTACAGCAAGAGACGCTTTCAGTTTCAAGGATATTTGAATTTTATTCATTTAATATTCTTTGGCGTCAGCGCTGTAATATGTATGCGTTTTATCAATCCCCTGCTGGTAAAATTGATGAGCTTTATTCCCGGACAGATATTGTTGATTTTAGAGATTGTTTTCGGAGTTATTTTGCTGGTCGATACTGTTTGCTGTGTAACAACAGTGCTTCAGATTAAGCATACGATTAAAACGCATAAATTTGTGGACTATGTGCAGGGCGTTACAGAGAATTTTGGGAATGTACTGACGAAGAAAGTGCAGCACAGAATGGAAAAGGCATATCCGAATATTGAGAAGGAACGCATTATTGAGACTGAGGAACATAAGAAAGAGTCGAAGGTCTTTGCAGAGGGCTGTTGTTTTTATAAAATTGTAGGACTGTTTTTTATCGGAGCATTTCTGGGAGATATTACAGAGACGATTTTTTGTCGCATTACAGCCGGAAGATGGATGAGCCGAAGCAGTGTGGTATACGGACCTTTCAGTATTGTATGGGGACTTGGCTGTGCTTGCCTCACTGCATTTTTGTATAAGTATAAAGATAAAAGTGACCGTTATATTTTCTTGTACGGAACAGTTTTAGGCGGCGCTTATGAATATATTTGCAGTGTGTTTACAGAGCTGGTGTTTGGAACAGTATTCTGGGATTACAGCAAAATTCCTTTCAATTTGGGCGGACGTATTAACTTGTTATTTTGTTTCTTCTGGGGAATTGCAGCAGTGGTATGGCTGAAAATTTTGTATCCTGTTTTCTCCGGCTGGATTGAAAAGCTTCCGAAAAAAGGCGGTAAAATTATTATGTGGGCAGCGATTGTATTTATGATAATCAATATGTTGATTTCAGCTCTTGCCCTTTATCGCTATAATGACAGAATAGAAAATCCTGTTCCGAAAAATAATCTGGAAAAGATTTTGGACGAGCGTTTTGATGATGAGAGAATGGATAGGATTTATCCCAACGCAAAGAGAGGAAGATAAGAAATGTACGCCAATGAAATGACAGAGCTTATGAATATCTGTATGATTTATGACAATCATGGAAATGTATTATTGCAGAATAGAAGAAAGAAAAACTGGGCGGGAGTAGCATTTCCCGGTGGACACGTAGAAAAGGGAGAAGCTTTAGTTCCTTCTGTTATTCGGGAAATCAAAGAAGAAACGGGGCTGGATATTAAGAATGTAAAGCTTTGCGGAGTGAAAGAATGGTTTAAAGATGGTGTGCGCTGTATGGTGTTCTTTTACAAGACAAATTGTTTTTCAGGAACATTGCAGTCCTCTGAGGAAGGCGAGGTTTTCTGGGCTAAGGCAGATAAAATTTCAGAATATCCGCTGGCAAATGATTTCGAGAATAATTTAGAATTGTTTTATTCCGAAGAAATCAGCGAATTATTTTATGGAGCAGATGAAGAGCATATTTTGAAGAAATATTAAGGAGGCTTTGCAATGAGAGAATTATTAGTAGTTGTGGATATGCAGACAGATTTTGTAGATGGAGCTTTAGGCACAAAGGAAGCTCAAAATATTGTGGAAAATGTGGTTTCTAAGGTAAAATCTGCTAAGGAATGTGGAAAAGATATTATTTTTACTATGGATACGCATCAGGAAAATTATTCGGAAACTCAGGAAGGAAAGAAGCTTCCGATTGCTCACTGCATAAAAGGAAGCAAGGGGTGGGAGATTATTCCGCAGCTTTGGGAATTGACACAGGATTGTATGATTTTGGAAAAACCTTCTTTTGGAAGCACACAGCTGGCACATATTGCCGCCAGAGGGCAGTATGAAAGAATTGAGCTGGTTGGACTGTGCACAGACATTTGTGTGATTTCCAATGCTATGATATTGAAATCTTCACTTCCTGAGGCTGAGATTTTTGTAGATGCAAATTGCTGTGCGGGGGTATCACCGGAAAGTCACAGAAATGCTTTAGAGGCAATGAAAATGTGCCAGATAGAAATATTGTAGAACCAATTGTAAACTCATGTAAAGAATGATAGAATATCGTATAAGAACAATCGTGTTGCAGGGTGGCTGACCTCTAGCATTACTGACATTCGTTTTTACGTTTTGTAAGTAGTGTTCTAAGCATAGAAAAACCACCCGTTGAACTTTGGCCGAGTCTCTTGGGTGGTAATCCATAGATTAAAAGGTCAACCACTTGTGGGCGGTTGTTCTTTTTTCTTTATTATAAGCCGGAAGGAAAGATTTTTCAACTGCTAGTAATGATTAAATTAAAGATTTTTAGGGTTGCACTGCGGCGGAGCATTGTTATAATTATAGAAGCAATCCGCCGCAGGCAAAGAATTCTACAAATAGAACTCTTTCTATTGTTTTAGAAAAGTTATCTCAGCAGTGAACAAGTCAGCGTCTGTGGAAATATCCAGCCGTCCGCCCTGCAGTTCTGTAAAGCTTTTTGCAATGGCAAGACCAAGCCCGCTTCCTTCTGTATTTCTGGACGCATCTCCTCGTACAAATCGCTCTGTAATTTCATTTGGATTGAAATTCAGCTCTGTGGCAGAGATGTTTTTCATAATGATTTTTACATGATTTTCTGTATTTTCCATAGTAATATATACTCTGGTGCGAGGCATTGCGTATTTTGTAATGTTTACAATCAGGTTTTCAAATACACGATAGGTTCTTTGGCTATCCAGAGGCAGGATAACCTTTTCTTCCGGAAGCTGCCAGCGGAAAAGTAAGTCTGTTGCGTCAATTTTATCTTGAAGCTCCAGTTTCACCTGACGCATAAGACTGACAATATCCACATCCATAATGTTTAAGGTGACAGTCTTGCTTGTTGCCTTGCTGACTTCAAATAAATCTTCAATTAAGATTTTTAAGCGGTTTGCTTTTGTATCCAGTATTTCCGTATATTTGCGTCTGTCTTCTTCTGATAAATCTTCTTTTTTCAAAAGGTCAACGTAAGTGATGATTGCAGTAAGCGGAGTTTTTAAGTCATGAGAAACATTGGTAATTAAATCTGTTTTCATTTTTGTACTCTTTACTTCCTCATC
Source organism: uncultured Blautia sp. (assembly GCA_900539145.1). GTDB lineage: Bacteria > Bacillota > Clostridia > Lachnospirales > Lachnospiraceae > Blautia. The sequence continues at coordinate 52,872 of UQAX01000012.1, read as the reverse complement.
TACGGCTTTTTTAAATCCGGTCTGAATTTTTCCGATTTCGTCACGGAATGGTTCAAAGATACCTAAATCTTCCGGAATTGTACCGTTTAAGTTGCCTTTTGCCAGTTCATTGGTTGCCTCTAAGAGAAGCCGGTACTGATCTTGGATTTTTCTTAAATATTTTCTCAGCAGGAAGAATAATACAACAGAGTAAACAATCAATACGCCAATTCCCCAGAGCCAGAATAAACTGATGAAACCTAAAATAATAAAGTTGATTAAAATAACTTTGATTAAAATTTTGTTTGTATCGCTGCGAAGGTCAACGTGAAGGAGAGATTGAATTATTCTCTCTATTTGTTTTTTCATCCACGGATATATACGATAAACGAGAACGCTTTCTTTTATATATGTTTTCGGTCCGAGAACGAAAATTCTTCGGGCACATCCGGCAGTCCAGTAGCAGACAGTAAACACGCCAATCCAACCAAATAATCCCCATAAATATTGCAAAGTATTGGCAAGAAGCTCAGGAGAACCGATACTGGTCAATACATTGTAGATTGCTTGCTGACTGAGATTATCGGAGTTATATGCCACAGCCAGCGCCAGAACAAGCACCGTACAGGACACGGCAAATACAATTTCAAAAGGAACTGCAAAGATTTTCTCTTTTTTCCATGTGAAAAATTTAAAAGACGGAAGAAGCAAAGCAACGATTGCTACAATTCCCATCAGGGTTGCCAGAACAGTAACTAAATCACCCTCGTGATTTCCCGTATAATAGTTAACTTGATGGATAAAACTAGAATTTGCGCTTTTTAACGCTTTTAAATTTTCTGTTGTCATGGCAAAATAGTAAATCCGGTTCTGTGGTTTTTGAAATTCTTTATTATAACCATAATCTTCATCATAATTAGAAGCCGGGTTGGACTTTGCGCTTTTATTTAAAACTTGTGAGGTGTTTGTCTGTTCATGGGAAATGAAACTGGTAAAGTTAATATTTCCGTTTTCTCCATAGCCGATTGCACCAAGAAAAGCATAGTCATCATCTGCATCTAAGACGCCATTTTTTTGGTAATCAGATAAAAGGGCAGATAAAGAATTTTCTGTTTTATCTGAACCACGGTTGCTGTCTATGATTTCTTTGCTTTGCGCATCTATAACTTCGTATTCAATATAAGGACGAAGGAATGTAAAACGAGAAGACCAGTCGTCGTACATATCATTTGTTACGTCAGCAGCCCATTGCCAAGGCTCGTCATAAGAATAATCATCTTCATCAACATCCCCATCCCCATGGTCTTCATAAGGGAAAAAGATGTCAAAGGGCATCATTGTTGTCTGATTTTCACCCTGTATTTCCTCTGCGTGAAGCACATAGCTGCTTTCCACCAGAAGATCCGGCAGGTTAGATGCTGAAAACGGAAAATTGTATCCGTCAGCACCTCTTTGCTGCTTGATGTAATGCGGTCTTATAACCATCATTGCCAGAGAAGGCAAGAGTATTACAAGAGCGATAATAATAAGAGTTATTTTATGATAATTTTTCGATTTTGTATCCAACTCCCCACACCACCTTTAAATATTTGGGTTCCTTCGGATTAATCTCGATTTTTTCACGAATATTTCGCACGTGAACCATGACAGTTTCTGTATTGATTGCCCGTTCATTCCACACACGTTCATAAATTTCGTCAGCCGAGAATACTCTTCCGGGATTTTTTATAAGTAACAGAAGAATTTTAAACTCCATAGGAGTCATTTTTACGGGAGTATCATCTACCCGTACTTCAAAGGTATTTTCATTGACTTCCAGACCGCCTATAGTATAAATGGTGTCTGTACGTTCGGTTTCCTTTGCCTGAAGCTTTTCCATAAACTTACGGTATCTGCGCATCTGAGAATTTACCCTTGCCATAAGCTCCATAGGAGTGAATGGTTTTGTAACGTAATCATCTGCACCGATATTCAGTCCCATGATTTTATCTACTTCTTCAGATTTTGCAGAGAGCATAATTACAGGGAAATCGTGTTTTTCTCTTAACTTGATGGTCATAGTAATACCATCCATGCGAGGCATCATAATATCTACAATGGCAAGATGAATTTCCTCCTTTTCTAAGACCTCCAGCCCTTCTATTCCGTCCGCAGCCATGAAAACCTCATAGCCCTGACTTTTCAGGTAGATAGCAACGCCTTCACGAATATCCTTGTCATCTTCTACAATTAAAATATGATTCATTTCCATGATGTTTTCTCCTGTTCCTCTGTCTATAACAGATATTAAAATATAAATATAAAAAGTGATGTGTGAAAAAATATAAGAATTTCTAAAGAAAACCTTCGCAAATTATATAGCACAAAATGCGAAGGTCTTTACATATTATTTCCGGAAGAATTCTTTGATTTTATCCAACCGAGTAGTCATACCTGCCAGCATAAAGTCTAAAATTACCAATGCTGCCATGGCTTCTACCACTACAACGGCTCTTGGAACAATAATCGGGTCATGTCTTCCGTGAATTTCAATTTCAATATTTTCCCCCTGACGATTTACAGTTTGTTGTAGGGCTGCAATAGAAGGAGTTGGCTTAAATGCAGCGCGAAATATAATGTCACAGCCATCGCTCATTCCGCCTGTGATACCGCCGGAGTGATTGCTGTGTTTTTGGCGGCAGCCGTTTTCATCTATATAATAGCCGTCATTATTCTGTAAACCTGTGGAGCGTGCGGCGTTCATACCATCTCCGATTTCAAAGCCTTTTACAGCTCCAATCGAGAAGATTGCTTTTGCAAGAGCAGCATCCAGCTTTTCAAAAGCAGGTTCACCAATTCCGGCAGGAACACCGCTTATGATACACTCTACCATACCTCCTGAAGAGTTACATTCCTTCATACATTGCTCAAGGTAATTCTGTGCTTTTTCGGCTGCCTGAGCGTCCGGCATGTAAAGAGGATTTTTTTGAATTTCTTCTTTGTTAAAGTTATTTGGATTAATTGTCACAGGGCCTATGGCGCTGGTATAGGCACAGATAAAAATCCCCAGTTCTTTTAAAAGCTTTGAAGCCACAGCACCGGCAGCAACTCTGCCAATGGTTTCTCTGCCTGAGGAACGACCACCTCCGCGATAATCACGAAAACCATATTTGATATCATAATTTAAGTCTGCATGACCGGGACGGTAATACTGTGCGATTTCACTGTAATCTTTGGAACGCTGGTCTTTGTTGTGAACCATCAAAGAAATCGGTGTACCGGTAGTTTTTCCTTCAAATACACCGGACAAAATTTCTACAGCATCATCTTCCTGGCGTTTAGTTGTATAACGGGATTGTCCCGGCTTTCTGCGATTAAGATATTCCTGAATATCTTCTTCGCTAAGGGGAAGACCGGCAGGGCAGCCGTCAATGACAACCCCAATTCCCTTTCCGTGAGACTCTCCCCATGTACTGACACGGAATATATTTCCTAATGTAGAACCATACATAAATAACCCTCCCCTAAATTAAAAAACAGTGTAAGCTGCAACAGCAGCGATTGCCTGCAACAGCAGGATAATCGGAAGTCCTATGGTAAACTTCGGGTGCTTTGTCTTGTGACGAAACAGACGCATGCCACAGATTGCACCCAGAGAACCGCCGCATATTGCAATGCCTAAAAGTGTGTTTTCTGATATTCTCCACTGATGTGTTTTGGCTTTTTGTTTGTCAACACCAAAGCAGATAAATGCCAGAATGTTCACAGCAACCAAATACATCATAATATTTTTAACAATCAATTTTTTACTCCTTTGTGCTTGTCAGATTGATTTCACCTGCAAGATTTTTATAGAACATTTCCTCGATTTTTTTTCTTTCCCAGTGTTTGCCCAAAATCCACATAACCTTTGTAACAACGGCTTCTGTGCTCATGTCATAAGCTTCAAAGACACCTGCTTCCAGTGCGGCCTTTCCTGTTTCATAGAGGGAGAGATTGCTTCCTTCATAAGGACACTGGCTTTTTACAACCACAATCATTCCTTTTTGGATAACGTCCCTTAAATCATTCATGACTTCAGAAGAAAGGGAAGGAATTCCTCCCATTCCAAAAGCTTCGATAATCAGCCCACGATATCCCTGTTCATAGAGGAACTGAAAAATCTTTCCGTCAAATCCGGGAACCAGCTTAATGAGAAAGACTTTTTCCTCTAAGCGGCGTTCCAGCACACAGCTTCCTGTTGGCCCGGGAATATAAGAACGCTGAATATCCAGTCCACGGGAATTAATTTCTCCCACATAAGGGTAGTTAATACTTTCAAAAGCATGAAAGCTGGTAGTACGTACTTTGGAGGCTCTTGTTCCCAGAATAACCTTGCGGTTAAAGGCAAGGAAAATGCCGGGCATTCCGCTTCCTGCCATGTGAATGGCGCAGCGGCAGTTTTCTACGGCATCTGCCAGAGGATTTAAAATAGAAAGCTGGCTGCCGGTAATCACTACTGGAATTGGAATATTTAAAAGCATAAAGGACAGGGCAGAAGCTGTGTAAGCCATGGTATCTGTACCGTGGAAAATAACAATTCCATCATAAGACGTATACTTTTCATAAATGGTTTCTGCCATAGTCTGCCAGTTGGAGGGCTGTATATTTGCGCTGTCCAACTGGAAAAGCTCATAAAAATCTACATCATATAAATTGGTGATATCTGAAATATAAGATAAGATATCATTGCTGGAAAGTCCGGGAACCAGTCCCTTTTCATTTTGTACACAGGCAAGTGTACCTCCCGTGGTAATAATCAAAATTTTCTTTTTCATTATTTTTTGCTCTCCCAGCGTCCGGAAGCACCGCAGGGAAGCACCAGATTTGTCTGGGTAACAGGAAGTCCGATTTCCTGTGAGTCTACGGTACCGTTAAATTTCTTTAATTCTGTTGCCAACATATAGGTAAGCACAGCAGGAGCCAGCCCTGTTGTGTAAGAATTTACAAGGAAAAACAGCGGTTCGTCAGAGAGTATCTGGGTACACAGCTTAATCAGAGGATGAATGGCATCCTCGATTTTCCAGATTTCGCCCTTCGGACCTCTGCCGTAAGAAGGCGGGTCCATAATAATCGCATCGTATTTGTTCCCTCTGCGAATTTCTCTTTCAACAAATTTTACACAGTCATCTACCAGCCAGCGAATAGGAGCATCCTTTAATCCGGAAGATACGGCGTTTTCCTTTGCCCATGCTACCATTCCCTTAGAGGCGTCTACGTGAGTAACAGAAGCGCCGGCAGCAGCAGCGGCTAAGGTTGCGCCTCCTGTATAAGCAAAAAGATTTAAAACCTTAATAGGACGACCTGCGTTTTTGATTTTCTCGGAAAACCAGTCCCAGTTGGCTGCCTGTTCAGGGAAAAGACCTGTGTGCTTAAAACTAAATGGCTTTAAGTTAAAAGTCAGGCTTTTATATTGAATGGTCCACTGCTCAGGCAAATCAAAGAATTCCCATTCTCCGCCGCCTTTTTTGCTTCTGTGATAATGACCGTTCATGCGTTTCCAGCCTTTGTGTGTTTTGGGTGTGTCCCAGATAACCTGAGGGTCGGGACGTACTAAAAGGTAGTCTCCCCATCTTTCTAATTTTTCACCTTTTGAGGTATCTATGATTTCATAATCTTTCCATTGATTTGCAATCCACATATTTTAATCCTTCCTATTATATATAAGGTAATTCACACCTAGTATAACAGAATGAGAAAGAGCAGGCAACAGCGGAATTTAGTTCAGGTTTATTGAAATGTACAGGTTAGGATGATATGATTAGCGTAATAAAAATTAAGGAGGGGGAATATGCAGGAAAAAAGCATGAAGCAAAATCTTTTCCTGTTGTCATTGGCAAAATTTTTGTCAGGATTTGCAGGTTATATTTACGACATCGGAATTGTCATTTATCTGTTTAGTCAAACAAAATCCGTAGCAGTTATCGGGGGATTTTTTATCTCTCAGTTTCTTCCGGCGTTGATTATTTTGTTTACAGGAAAGCTTATTGACACCCATAATCAGAAAATGCTTATGTTTCTGTCAAATCTGGCAAAAGCAGCAGTTTTCTTTTTACTTTTATTTGAAGCAAATATAGTTTTTATTTATGTGGCAACGTTCTTCATGAATTTACTTTTAGAGTTTGAAAGTAATACCACTCAGGCGCTTATGGCAAACCTTTTTTCAAAAGGTAATTTATTTAAAGCAGCTTCGGTTATCAATCTTTTGGACTCGGCGTCTCTTATTCTTGCACCTGTCTGTGCGTCTGTCATTGCAACCAATTTCAGTATTCAGGCTAATCTGATAATTGATATTATATTGTATGGAATAACAGGACTTTTATATTTATTGCTGCCGTCAGGTATATTGGGCAATATAGAGAAACAGAAAGAGGAAAAGAAGGGATATGCTTCCATTATAAAGAATAAAAGAATTTTATGTACGGTTCTTTTCTGGAACTTTTTTATGCTTTGTATCGGAGTTGCATCACCTCTTGAAATCAGCATGATTGAGGATACCTTGGGAATGTCGTCTTCATGGTACGGAATTGGAAATACAGTAGAGGGTATTGGAATGTTGCTTGCATCAGGTTTTGTTCTGGGAATTATTAAGAAATTAAAGCCGGAAAACATTATTCTGCTGGGACTTTTCAGTGCGGCTATGAGTTATGGGGTAATAGGAACTGCCGGAAATATAGGAATGTATCTTTTAGGTGCAGGGCTGGTAGGAGTGACGTCAACTTTCTGCCCGTTGGGATTTAAAACAGCGGTGCAGATACAAAGTGAGACCAATCTGGTAGGGAGAACTTTTACTGCATCAAGATTTACGATTTTGATTACCAGAATGATAGGATCTCTGCTGGTAGGCGCTATGCTTACTGTATGGAATATAAGAGTGATTTATTATCTGCTGGCGGGATTTTTGGTGGTTACAGCAGTGGCGTATTATTTTGTAAATAGACAGAAGGAGTTGCTACATTAAGCGTATACCCGAGAATATCTATACACTTTACGCTTAGCCTGAGCTCCCCTTGAGCTTGTAATCTCAAAGAGAGCTCGACAAATTCGCTAAAACGTATAAATATTCCGGATTGCTGTTTTAATGAACAGCTCCTTACTGTACTAACGAGAAATATTATATTTTTTCAGAAGCGCTTTCAGTCCATCCGGAGTCTTCCCAAGTTCTTCCAGTTGGACTAAATCTCCGTTTTCCGCCAACTTTGCAATTAAAGTGCTGGTTTCTTCAATACCGTCTTCCCAAGCATCTTCAATCTCCATTTCTTTTGAATATCGTCTGACTCTGGCTGGATATTCTGAGTAATCGTGCAGGGACTTACACGTAGAAAGAAGTTCTTTGTTATGTCCCGGATTGATATTCAGCATAACAGCTTCAAGCTCTAATTTGGGAGTACCGTCTAAATGGGCTTCTTTTGTTAAAGCTGAGTAAATGTCCGCTACATAAAATAAAAATCTCAGCGGCAAATTCGGGTTATAGGTAGATTGATGTTCGTAAAGAGAAAGTCTGGAGTCAATGAGGAAAGATACATCATTTTGCATAGACATATAAATGGCATTTTCCAAGGTGTTGATTTCCAGTTCTTCAGGATTTTCGTAGTGCTTTCCGGTCACAGCATTATATAAATCCAATAATTCCTTCTTATCCCTGTAAAGCATAGTAAAAATACGGGATTTAAACGTGCGGTTTACAGTAATTTCATTGTTTCCTTTGACCATATAAATACTTCCTTGAATGAAAATCGTGCAGGAGGCATCCTTTAATAAAGAAACCTCTCTGCTGTTTTGGGAATAAAAGCATTGAGATTTCTGTTTGAATAGAAAAGATTAGAAATAAGACGGGCTGAACCCTTAGAATTATAAGAAATATAATGCTTTTCCAATAGTTTACTATGCCGGAAATGCAACTGCAACAAGAAAAGACAATAATATATTTTCTTAGGACAGCATACACTGAGTTAAGATACAGGAGGTGCTGTCATGTATGAAAATTTAACCCGCAAAGAGCTTTGTGAGGCTTTCCATACAGATGAGAAAAACGGTCTTACCGAAAAAGAGGCACAGAACCGCCTGCTTCGTGACGGAAGCAACACTTTAAAAAAAGCCAAAGAACAAACCGTTTGGGACAGGATACAAAATCAGATAAATGACCCGATGATTTTCATTCTTTTTCTGGCAGCATCCATTTCCATGCTACTGCGGGAATACAGCGATACCGGTATTATTCTTCTGGTTATTGCTTTGAACACCACCGTAGGGGTCATACAGGAAGGGAAAGCCAGAAAAGCTTTGGAAGCGCTGAAAAAAATGACAGCGCCGTCAGCTGTTGTAAAGCGTGACGGGATTTATCAAAGGATAGCGGCAGATAAGCTGGTAAAAGGAGACGTGGTAAAGCTAAAAGCAGGTAATCAGGTTCCGGCAGACATACGCCTTCTGGAAGTACAGGGACTTGCCGCCAATGAGTCTGCCCTTACGGGGGAGTCTTTGCCTGTGATGAAATCCTGCGAGGTATTGAAAAAGGGGCTTCCCGTAGCAGAGAGAAAAAATATGGCATATATGTCTACGGAAATCAGAAAGGGCAGCGGCGAGGGTATTGTGGTTGCCACAGGAATGGATACAGAGCTTGGAAAAATCGCGGGAATGATTGAAGACACAAAGCAGGAAATGACACCTCTGCAAAAGCGTCTGGGAGATTTAGGGAAGATTTTAAGCATTGTGGCAGTGGCGTTATGTGCGGGGCTGTTTTTTATCGGAGTGATACAGCACAGAAATCTGTTGCAGATGCTGCTTCTGGCAATTTCTCTGGCGGTGGCTGCTATTCCTGAGGGGCTTCCGGCGGTAGTTACCATTGTCCTTGCTCTTGGTGTGGCAAGAATGGTAAAAATCAATGCTATTATTCGCAGGCTTCCGGCAGTAGAAACCTTAGGCTCCGTGGGTGTGGTATGTTCTGATAAAACAGGAACCTTAACCGAGAATAAGATGACTGTGACGAAAATCTATGCGGATGAGAAAATACTTCCCGTGTCCGCAGTGAGAAAAAGAGAATTTCCTAAGCTTATGGAAGGATTTCTTCTATGTAATAACAGTATTTTGGGAAAGCAGGAAATCGGAGATGCCACGGAGCTGGCGCTTTTGCACACAGGAAGAAACATGGGATATGATGAAAAGAGATTGCAGCAGCAGTACCCAAGAACCTTCGAAATTCCCTTTAATTCCGAAAAAAAATATATGGTAAGCGTACATAAAGACGGAAATCATGAGACAGCCTATATAAAGGGTGCTTGTGACTATATTTTAAACCAATGTACTTACGTGGAAAATCACGGAAAAATCAAACCCATGACATCCATGGAGAAGATGAAAATCCGCAGAGCTATGGAGGATATGGCAAAGGAGGGACTGCGGATTTTAGCTCTTGCATATAAGGAAAGAGCAATAAGCAAAACAGAAAAAGCTTTAACGGAAGGGCTGGTTTTTGCAGGCATGGCAGGAATGATAGACCCGCCCAGAAAGGAAGCCGCAACTTCTGTGAAAGCCTTAAAACGAGCCGGTGTACAGGTGGCAATGATTACAGGTGATTACAAAGATACGGCGTTTTCCATTGCAAAGAAAATCGGAATTGCAGATTGTCCGGAGCAATGTATTACCGGACAGGAAATGGATGAAATGAGTGAAGCTGCTTTGCGAAAGAAAATGAAAAATCTCCGTGTGTTTGCAAGGGTGACGCCGGCTCATAAGGTGAGAATTGTAAAAGGATTTCAGGATAATGGGCAAATTGTGGCAATGACCGGTGACGGCGTCAATGACGCACCTTCCCTGCAAAAGGCGGATATCGGCATTGCTATGGGGCAAAATGGTACGGATGCAGCGAAAAACGCAGCAGACATGGTGCTTTCCGACGATAATTTTTCTACTATTGAAAAAGCTATGGAGGAGGGCAGAGGGATTTATGTCAACATTAAGAAATCCATTCTGTTTTTGCTGTCCTCCAATTTCGGTGAAATTATTACCATGTTTGCGGCTGTGCTTTTTCAGCTTCCCACACCTTTAAAGGCAAGTCATATTTTGTGGGTGAATTTAATCACAGACTCTCTTCCTGCGCTGGCGCTTGGCATTGATAAAAATGATGCAAAGGCTTTGATGAGGAAGAAGCCACGAAATCCCCATGAAGGGCTTTTTGCACACGGAGGCTGGAGCTTTACTGTTTTCTACGGCGTTTTGATAGCGGTAATTACACTGTACGCTTTTTATCTGGGAGGGCAGACCTATGCCTTTACAGTATTGGGCGTATCTCAGCTTTTTCATGCTATCGGCATGCGGGACAGAGATAAATCCGTGTTTCGAATGAAGCATCTGGAAAATCCTTTTATGCTGGGAGCATTTTTTCTGGGCTTGGGACTTCAGGCAATGGTAACAGAAATCCCATATTTTGTGCAGCTTTTCGGAACAGCCCGTCTTTCCTTACAGGAATGGTGTCTGCTTCTGGGAATTTCAGCAATTCCTCTTGTTGCCCATGAGCTTCTGCTTATCCCCGGAAAGCTTTTGGGAATGGGAAAAAAACAGTAAAATGCAGGAAAAAACAAAAAAAGTTGCATATAAAAACAAAGAACACCTGTAAAAACACATAAAAACAGATGGAAATGCAAGAAATACTTGACACTAAGTCATATATTAGCATACAATATGTAGAAATAAAAAGAAAACATCAGGAGGAAAGCCATGACACCGTATAAAGAACTTAGTAAAGAGCAGTTACAGGCCATGAAGGCTGATTTAGAAAAACAGTTTGAAGAAGTAAAGGCAAAAGGATTAAATCTGGATATGTCCAGAGGAAAGCCGTCTAAACAGCAGTTAGAGCTGGCAATGGATATGCTGGAAGAATTAAAGAGCACAGACAAACTGAAATGCGAAACAGGAATAGACTGCCGCAATTATGGTCTTTTAGACGGTATTCCTGAGGCAAGACGCCTTCTGGGTGAAATGACAGAGGTATCACCGGAAAATATCGTGATTTTCGGAAATTCCAGTTTGAATGTTATGTTTGATACTGTTTCCCGCTCCATGACACACGGGGTATGCGGAAGTACACCGTGGTGCAAGCTGGATAAAGTAAAATTCTTATGTCCTGTACCGGGATATGACAGACATTTCCGCATTACAGAATATTTTGGTATCGAAATGATTAATATTCCAATGACACCTACCGGACCGGATATGGATATGGTAGAGGAGCTTGTCAGCACAGATCCTGCAATTAAAGGTATCTGGTGCGTGCCAAAATATTCTAATCCTCAAGGAATTACTTATTCTCCTGAAACTGTAAAAAGATTTGCAAATTTAAAACCCGCTGCAGAAGATTTCCGTATTTTCTGGGATAATGCTTACTGCATTCATCATTTATATGATGACAAACAGGATTTCCTTGTGGAAATTTTAGAGCAGTGTGAAAAAGCGGGAAATCCGGATTTGGTTTATAAATTTGTTTCAACTTCAAAAGTAAGCTTTCCGGGTTCCGGTATTGCCGCAGTGGCAGCATCTGAGCGAAATCTGGATGATTTCAGAAAACACATGTCTGTACAGACTATCGGACATGATAAGATTAACCAGCTTCGTCACGTACGCTTTTTCGGAGGTATTGTGGGAATGCACAAGCACATGAAGAAGCACGCTGAAATTCTCCGTCCGAAATTTGAAATCGTAGAAGATACTTTGGAAAAAGAATTAAGCGGAGCAGAAATCGGAACATGGCAAAATCCAAGAGGAGGTTACTTTATTTCCTTTGACGCTATGGAAGGCTGTGCAAAAGCCATTGTGGCAAAGGCAGCAGAGGCAGGCGTGAAGATGACAGACGCAGGTGCAACTTATCCTTACGGAATTGACCCAAAGGACAGCAACATCCGTATTGCACCAAGCTTCCCAACCGTAGATGAACTGAAACTTGCAACAGAAATCTTTGTGCTCAGTGTAAAACTGGTAAGCATTGATAAAATTTTAAGTGAAAAATAGATTGAAGAAGGGAGAGGGCGCTGAACAGAAACAGTGTCCTCTTTGTGCGTTTAATAAAATTGTTAATAATTCTTAATTGGTGAATTGAGAAAATTGTGTTATACTGGAACGCAACAGAAAGTTATGTTAGGGGTGAATGATATGGCAAAAAGAAAATCCAAGAAGAATAAATATAAGAAGATGAAGAAAATTCTGTTAGGAGTTTTGATTGGTTATGCAGTTCTTTTGCTGGGAGCATATTTCATAGGTGTATTTTATTATTCCAAGCATTTTTATCCCGGTTCCAAAATCAACGGAATGGATTGTTCGGGAAAAACCGTGGAAGAAGCAGAAAAATCCATGAAAAGCCAGATTGCAGGCTATATTTTGGTGATGAAGGAACGAGGAGATAAGGTAGAGAGTATCAGCGCTTCTCAGATTGATATGAGATACATAGATGACGGCAAAATTGCGGAGCTTAAGAAGGAGCAAAATCCTTTCACATGGTTTTTATCCTTTACGCATAAAAAGGATTATACCATGTCAGCTACAACGCCATATAATAAAGAAGCAGTTTATGCGGCGATTGACGGATTAGCCTGTTTTCAGGAGGAAAACGTGGTACAGCCTGTTGACGCACATCTGGAGGTAGGCGCAAACGGTTATGAAGTTGTTCCTGAGGTACAGGGAACAGCTCTTGATAAAGAGAAAGTGAAAGAGGCAGTAATAAAGGCCATTGACGGCGGAGAAATTGAAGTAGATTTAGAAAAGGAAGGCTGCTATCTTGAGCCGTCCGTATTTGCAGACGATGAAAATCTTGCAAAACAGGCGAAACAGGGAAATGTATTTTTAGGTGTGACCGTTACCATTGATTTTTCAGACCGTCAGGAGGTTGTCAACGCAGAGATTATGAAAGACTGGCTGGTAACAGATGAGTCCGGTAATCTGGATTTGGATAAAGCTAAGGTAAAAGAGTATGTACAGCAGCTGAAATATGAGTATGATACCTTTGGCTCATCCAGACAGTTTACAACTGCAACAGGCAATACCATTACGGTAAAAGGCGGCGATTACGGTTGGGTAATTGCGCCTAATGATACCACAGCTAAGATTATTGATGCAATTAAAAGCGGACAGTCTCAGACCATTGAACCGGAATATACTTACCGGGGATATTGCAGAGATACTAATGATATTGGCGATACTTATGTGGAAATCAGCTTAAAGGAACAGCGTATGTGGTTCTTTAAGGACGGACAGCTGCTGGTAGATACGCCGGTGGTTACAGGAAATCACAACAAGGGCTACGACACTCACACAGGTGTTTACGCCATTATGTATAAGGAAAGAAATGCAACCCTGAAAGGGGAAGATTACAGCGCACCGGTAGATTACTGGCTGCCGTTTTATGCCAACACAGGTATCCATGATGCAGATTGGAGAACCACCTTTGGAGGAAATGAGTATATCAACAATGGTTCTCACGGATGCGTCAACACACCGCCCGAAAACGCAGAGAAGATTTTTAATAACATTGAAAAAGGCGTTCCGGTGGTGGTATATTAAAGAAAGAAAATTTGACCGATAAAAGGAGTTTATAATATGAATATTATAGTATTAGCCGGAGGAAACAGTACAGAAAGAGAAGTATCTATTGCGTCAGGACAGGGTGTATGCAAGGCTTTAAGAGAGCGTAATCACAAAGCAGTCCTCTTAGACCCATATTTCGGAGCTTCCCAGAAAGAAGAAAATCTGTTTCCGACAGAATATGACGTGGATAAAGAAGCAGATGCCATGAGAGAAATGAGCAGTAAATTAGAAGAGACCATGAAAACCCGCAAGGGATTTTTCGGACCAAATGTTCTGGAAATCTGCAAGGAAGCCGATATTGTATTTCTGGCGCTTCACGGAGCAAACGGCGAAGACGGAAAAGTACAGTCTGTTTTGGACTTGATGGGAATTAAATATACAGGTTCAGGCCCTTTAAGCAGCGGAATGGCAATGGATAAAGGAATTACAAAAATGGTGTTTGAAGCAAAAGGCGTTCCTACACCAAAGGGAATTACGCTGGAAAAAGGTAAATGCAGCAGTCAGCTCGCAGATTACGGAATGGGATTTCCGGTTATCGTGAAGCCTTGTTGCGGAGGCTCCAGTGTGGGTGTCTGTATTGCAAATAATCAGACCGAATATCAGGCGGCATTATTAGAAGCATTTTCCTATGAAAATGAAGTTGTAGTGGAGCAGTTTATTACAGGAAGAGAATTTTCCGTTGCTGTTGTAGATGGGAAAGCATATCCTGTTATTGAAATTGCGCCTTTACAGGGATTTTATGATTATAAAAATAAATATCAGGCAGGTTCCTGTGTGGAAACCTGTCCGGCAGACCTTTCCTCTGCACTGACCAAAGAAATGCAGAAATATGCAGAAATGGGCTATAAAGCTTTAAATCTTCAGGCTTATGCCCGTCTGGACTTTTTAATGGATGATGAGGGGAATATGTATTGTCTGGAAGCAAATACTTTGCCGGGTATGACACCTACCAGCTTAATTCCGCAGGAAGCAAAAGCAATCGGAATGGATTACCCTCAGCTTTGTGAAAAACTCATTGAAGTTTCATTGAAAAAGTACCAATAGGAGGAATGGCACCATGAAAAATCTTACCTTAAAAAATCTTGCATTGGCTTGTAGCGGGACTTATGTAGGACCCAAGGAAATGGAAGATAAGGAAGTGACCTGTATTTTCACAGACAGCCGAAAAGCAGAGGCAGGCGGCTTATTTGTTCCTATTAAAGGTGCGAGGGTAGACGCTCATGATTTTATTGAACAGGTAATGGAGAAAGGGGTACTGGCTACCTTATCAGAAAAAGATTTGGGAGAAAAACCATTCCCTTATATCCTTGTGGAGTCCTCTCTTATTGCAGTAAAGGAGATTGCAGAATTTTATTTAAAGCAGCTTCAGATACCGGTGGTGGGAATTACAGGAAGTGTTGGGAAAACCAGTACAAAAGAGGTCATTGCATCTGTATTGGCACAGAAATACAATACCTTGAAAACACAGGGAAACTTCAATAATGAATTAGGTCTTCCCCTGACAATCTTCCGCCTGCGTGATGAGCATGAAATGGCAGTTTTAGAGATGGGAATTAGTGATTTTGGCGAAATGCACAGACTGGCCAAAATTGCCAGACCGAATACCTGTGTGATTACGAATATCGGATTGTGTCATCTGGAATTTTTGAAATCAAGAGATGGAATACTAAAGGCAAAAACAGAGATTTTCGATTATCTTCAGCCGGATGGTCATATTATTTTAAACGGTGATGACGATAAGCTGGTGACTGTTCAGGAAGCAAAAGGAATAAAACCGGTATTTTTTGGTGTGGAAAATCATCAGGGCATTTGGGCGGATGAGATTAAACCGGAAGGTTTAAAAGGAATTTCCTGTCGTATTCATGCAGGAGAAGACAGATTTTCCGTACTTATTCCTGTTCCGGGAAAACATTCTGTTTATAATGCACTTGCAGCAACAGCAGTTGGTTTGACCTATGGTCTTACCATAGAGGAAATCCGTAAAGGAATTGAAAGCCTTCAGTCTGTAAGCGGCAGATTTCATATTATAGAAGCACCGAATTATACAGTTATTGACGACTGCTATAATGCAAATCCAATATCCATGAAAGCATCCTTAGATGTGCTTACCGATGCGCTGGGCAGAAAGGTTGCCATTCTGGGCGATATGGGAGAATTGGGTGCAGATGAAAGGAAGATGCACAAAGAAGTCGGAAAACATGCGGCAGAAAAAGAGATTGATGTTCTTTTATGTGTGGGAGAGCTTTCAAAAGATATGGCGGATGCGGCCGGGGAAGTAAATTCTAAGACGCAGGTCAGACATTTTGTAAATAAAGAGGCTTTGATACAGGAACTTCCCAATATTCTGGAAAAAGGTGATACTGTGCTGGTAAAGGCATCTCATTTTATGGAGTTTGGGGAGATTGTGCAGGAAATAGTTGAAAAAAATATTTGTTAATAATATAATATAAATAGAGGGATGAGAAAGTTCAGCACTCAATAAGGAGGTGTTTGATATGGCAACTTCAAGTATTACAAAAAATTTTGTTGTTTCGGGAGAAAAACAGGTAGAAAAGTTTGCTGATGCAATTGAAGAGTCTTATCAAGAGTCTCTTTGCAGAACAAACACGCCTGATTTAAAAATTACGCATCTGCGTGGTGCAGAAGAAATTAAAAAATTTATGGCAAAAAGGAAGATAACAAATGTTTAATGATATAACAGTCTTTAACATTCGTGAATACTTGTCTGCCAAAGGTGATACAGGTCTCGGAGAGGATGAGTTAAGACAAATTCTCTCCGAGTTTTTTTGTGATAAGAATTCAGATGTAGAAAGATTTTTAAAAGAGCAGTCCATTGAATTTACAAAGAAAAATCAATCTGTTACGTATTTAGTATTTTCTAATGATGATGCTTCATTAGTGGGTTACTTTACACTTACAATGAAACCAATTACCATAAAAGCAGATAGTTTTAGTAATACGATGAAACGGAAAATTGCCAGGGTAAGCGAAATGGATGAAGAAAATGGTACATATACACTTTCAGCATATCTCATTGCACAATTAGGTAAAAACTATAAAAATGGATTGAACAGAAAAATTGAGGGAGAACAATTACTTCAAGCTGCAATAGAAACTATAAAAGAACTTCAGTACATGGCAGGAGGTATGGTTGTTTTTCTTGAAGCAGAAGATAATGAAAAGCTTATGAATTTTTATGAAGGGAAGAATGGATTTAGAAGATTTGATGTTCGTGAAACAAAGACAGGGGAAGAATACAAACATACACTCGTCCAGCTATTAAAAGTATTATAAGATTTTATATTGTGCTCTTATCTCTATACGGTAATTCCTTGCGAAGCAGTATACTTTCTGTTATAATTTCGAAAGTGTGCATGGTTAAGACATCATGTAAAATACTATAACGTAAGGAGGAAATGACACATGCTGAACAACATTTTAAGTGCAGTAAATGATTGGATGTATACGTATCTTTTATTATTTCTGCTGGTAGGAACGGGAATATATTTTACAATAAGAACACGTTTCGTACAGTTGAGATTATTAAAAGAGTCGTTTCATGTATTAAAGGAAAAAGCAGGAGAAGAAAACGGGAAAAAACAGGTTTCTTCTTTTCAGGCATTGATGATTTCCACAGCTTCCAGAGTCGGAACAGGAAATATTGCAGGAATTGCCACTGCGATTGCAGCAGGCGGAGCAGGAGCAGTTTTCTGGATGTGGCTTATGGCAGTTATTGGCGGAGCATCTGCTTTTATTGAAAGTACCTTGGCACAGGTTTATAAAGTGAAGGACAAAGAGGAATTTCGAGGAGGTCCTTCCTATTACATGGAGAAAGCGCTTGGCAAACGCTGGCTGGGGATTTTATTTTCAGTTCTTTTGATTATTTGCTTTGCTTATGGTTTTAACGGGCTTCAATCCTTCAATATGTCATCTTCTTTGGAATATTATATTCCGGGTTATAGCGATACGGTTTATCCCATGCTTGTAGGATTGATTTTAGCAGTAGGAACAGCCTTTGTTATTTTTGGCGGAGTACACAGAATTGGTTTTATCACATCTGTATTAGTACCGATTATGGCAGGTGCTTATCTCTTAATCGGACTTTATACAGTTATTACCAATATTACAGAGCTTCCGAAAGTGTTTTCTATGATTTTTTCTCAGGCATTTGATTTCAAGGCATTTGCAGGAGGAATGGCAGGAAGCGCCGTGGTAATCGGTATTAAAAGAGGTCTTTTTTCCAATGAAGCAGGTATGGGAAGCGCTCCCAATGCTTCTGCAAGCGCATCTGTAAGTCATCCGGCAAAACAGGGAATGGTACAGGTTTTATCTGTGTTTATTGATACTCTGTTAATCTGCTCTGCAACAGCTATGATGCTGTTACTTTCCGGTGTGCAGGGTGAGTCCGGCGTATTAGACGGTATTCCCTTTGTGCAGAAGGCTATTTCTGCAAACGTAGGAAATTGGGGCATTCATTTTATCACGCTTTCCATTTTTGCCTTTGCATTCAGCAGCTTGATTGGAAATTATTATTATGCGGAGTCGAACATTCTGTTTATTAAAAATAATAAAAAATTGTTATTTATTTTCCGTATTACCTGTCTTTTAGCAGTATTTTTCGGAGCACAGGCAGACTTCTCCATGATGTGGAATATTGCGGATATTACGATGGGATGTATGGCAACCGTAAATATTCTGGTTATTTTGGTTCTGGGAAATACGGCGATGAAAGTATTAAAAGATTATGAAAAACAGAAAAAAGAAGGAAAAAATCCTGTTTTTAAAGCAAAAGATGCGGGAATAGAGAACACGGAGTGCTGGTAGAGTAAAGGATGCGTGGGAAAGCTGTAAAGATTTCCACAGAGATTGGGGTGAAAGAATGTGGGGAATGAATTAAGCATATATCATGATGTTATTACAGACATTAAAGGGATTATTTCCGCTGGACAGAAAAATGCCTATCATGCAGCCAGTAAGGCTATGGTATTGACATATTGGAATGTAGGCAAGCGCATCGTTGAGCAGGAACAAAAGGGAAATGTGAGAGCAAAATATGGAATTCCCCTTATAGAGGAATTAGCTGACGAATTAACAAAAGATTTTGGTAAGAGCTATTCAAAACGCAATCTTCATTATCTTTGCAAATTTTATTTATATTTTCCAGATGAAGAGATTGTGAACACATGTGTTCACAATCTGAATTGGTAAAAAGTCCGGTGATTGCAGAATTTCTTGGATTTAAGAATGAAGATACTTATTTAGAAAGTGACCTTGAAACGGCAATTATTTCACATATTAGAGATTTTCTCATGGAAATGGGAAGGGGATTTGCATTTGTAGCAAGACAACAGCATATTGTAACGGAAACAGAAGATTATTATATTGATCTTGTTTTTTATAATATTGAGCTGAAATGTTATGTGCTTATTGATTTGAAAATGGGAAAGATTACACATCAAGATGTAGGTCAGATTGATATGTATGTGCGTATGTATGATGACTTGAAATGCAAAAAGGGAGATAATCCTACAATCGGAATTTTACTGTGTTCAGAGACAGATGAGGATATTGCAAGGTACTCAGTTTTGCATGATAATAATAGGCTGTTTATGTCAAAGTATTTAACATATTTGCCAACAAAGGAACAGCTAAAAGTTGAAATTGAAAGACAAAAAGAAATTTTTTATATGCAGCATCCGGCATTAGGAGAAAATAACGGCAGTAAAGCAGATGAACAAATTTAAGGAATTGAATTTAAAAGTATGTCTGACTGTCGGAAAGTATATGGGGCTGGCGCATTAGAGGTACATCAAATGCGACAGCCTCATTTTTTAAACTAAATCGTGATTTTTTTCTAACATTTCTAAAATAACTTTCTGTGTATACGCCCCTAGATGCTTTTTATCTTCCTTTTCTAATTGGTCAGGATAAATGGGAGCGCCATATTCAACTACTACCTTGCAAGGCTTGATTTTTGGAAAATGTGCTTCAAAAATTTCAGCAGAGTTGCTGATTGCAATGGGAATAATCGGGCATCCTGCCTTTGTGGCGATTTTAAAGCTGCCTTCGTGGAAAGGAAGCATTTCCAGTTCGTTTTCTCCCTTATTTCTTGTACCTTCAGGGAAAATACAAATAGAAATTCCGCTTTTCACTTTATCAATGGCAGTTAAAATAGTTTTCATTCCGGCTTTAATATCCTGTCTGTCTAAGAACAGGCAATGAAGATAACGCATCCATGTAGAAAGCAGAGGGATTGGCTCCATTTCTTTTTTGGCAATATAGCCGGTTAAATCAGGGCATAAAGTGTAAGTCAGCAGAATATCAAAAAAACTTCTGTGGTTTCCGATATACAGTACAGCCTGATTGGTAGGAACATTTTCATGGCCGATAATAGTGATTTTTGCACCGGTAACCTTCAGAACAAATTTGAAAACTGTTTGAATAATACGCAGGGAGCTGATATCCTTTGCTCGTTTGTTGAACTTCCCTACAATCCATTCCACAATAAGAATAGGAATAGACAGAATTAAGTATCCGATAACGCAGATACATACAATAAGAAATCGAAACATAATAAATAACCTTTCTTTCTTTTGAATAATTAATTGTGCAGGCCCAACCTATCTAATAAAGTATAATGAAATCATCTCTAATATGCAAGGATTAGTACGCATATTTCAGAAAAAATCCGCATACATTTAGGATAAGACTGGCAAAGTGAAGGTGGCGTAAGATGTGAAAAAAGGAACAGCCATAATCCTGCTTTTGACAGTGATATCCTGCTTTTTATGTGGCTGCAGCATTGAAAAAGTAAGGGCAATGGACGGTGTAAAACCGGAGTATACCGTTATGAAAGAGGAAGATTATCCTGAAAAAGTAAAAGAATTGATAGGTGAGAATAAGGCAAAGGAATTTCAGATGACTTATCAGGATGCAGGATATCTTTACCTCATGAAAGGATATGGAGAACAGAAAACAGGAGGGTACAGCATACAAATTGAAGATTTATCCCTGTGGGATAATGCAATTCATTTACAGACAACGCTGCTTGGCCCTCAGGAGGGCGAAGAACTGAAGGAGGAAGCATCTTATCCCTGTCTGGTGATTAAGATGAAATATCGGGAAGAGCCGGTTATTTTTGAATAGAAAAGGGGTAGTGGTGTGGAGCTGGTAACAAAAAATATGTATATGCTTCAAAAAAAGTGCGAGGCAGTTAATCAGATTACTTTTGATGAGGATTTAAACGTTCCTGATGTAAAGCCGGATATCGGGCGCATGATACAGAAAAAGGGCGATATCCAGTTAGAGGATATTCAGATAAGCGAGGGGCGTGCATATATTACAGGGGCGCTGGTAGTGAGTCTTTTATACGTCAGCGACAATGAAGAAAGACGCCTTCAAAGCCTTATGGGAACCTTGCGTATCGGAGAGACTTTAAACTTAGAGGGGCTGGAAAGCGGAGATAAAGTACAGTTAAAATGGGATATCGAGGATTTGAGCGTTCAGCTTATAAATTCCAGAAAATTGAATATAAAGGCATTGGTGACTTTTACAGCTTACGTGGAGGAAAGTAAAGAGCTGGAGCTGCCCGTTGCCGTGGAGGATGATGAAATTTCCCAGAAAAAAGAGGATGTTTCTATTCTCGGTACTGTGATACATAAAAAAGACACCATGCGTGTAAAAGAGGATATTTCTCTAAGCTCCAACAAGCCGGATATTTATGAGCTGCTTTGGAATACCGTAGAGGTAAGAGGGCTGGATATTCGTGCGGAAAACGATAAAATTGCAGTAAAGGGAGAGCTGTTTGTCTTTGCTCTTTATAGCGGAAATGATGATAATAATTCCCTGCAATGGCTGGAGCATTCTGTTCCTTTTTATCAGGAGTTGGAGTGTGTGGGCTGCACACAGGAAATGATACCCAATGTGGAAATTTCTATGCCCCAGGGCGATTTAAAGGTGAAACAGGATGAAGACGGAGAAGAGCGTGTCATTGGGGTGGACGCTGTTTTGGAGCTGGAGCTGAAAATTTATGAGGAAGAGGAATTATCTCTTCTCATGGACGTATACACGCCGTTAAAAGAGTGTGAGGCAGTCAGGGAAAATCAGGTATTGGAAAGTCTGCTGGTGAAAAACTTTTCAAAGTGCAAGGTGAATGACAGGATTAAAATAGAAAACAGTCACGGAAAAATTTTGCAGATTTGTCACAGTGACGGAAATGTAAAAGTAGACAGCAGCAGAATTGTAGAAGATGGAATTGAGGTGGAGGGCGTTGTCCAAATTCGGATTTTATATATTATCGGAGATGATGATATGCCGTTTTATTCTATGGAAACCATGATACCCTTCCAGCATGTCATTGAGGCAGAGCATATTACAGAAAATTGTGTATATTATATGCGAGCGGACTTAGAGCAGTTGTCCACGACCATGATTGACAGCGATGAAATCGAGGCAAAAATCGTGATTAATTTAAATGCGCTGGTAATGAAACAAAGAGAAACAGGAATTATCCAAAATATTGAAGAAAGAGAGCTGGACAGGGAAAAGCTGCGTAATATGCCGGGAATTGTGGGATATCAGGTACAGCCGCAGGATACCCTTTGGGATATTGCAAAGCGGTTTTACACGACCATTGATACGATTTTAGAATTGAATGAAATGGAAAATGAAACAATTAAACCGTATGACACCTTAGTGCTTATGAAAAAAGTAGAAAAATAAAATATTTTCAGTAAAAGGAGCGGTTTCGTGTAAACGGCTCCTTTAAAAATAGGGGAAATTGTTTGGCTATCTTGCCAGTTGAAAAAAAATATGTTTTCATATAGAATAGAATGTACTAAAAGGAATACAATATACAAAAGTCGGAGGAGAAGCCATGAGATTAAGAGCGTTGGCAAAAATCAATCTTGGTTTAGATGTTCTGCGTAAAAGAGAAGACGGATATCATGAATTGCGCATGATTATGCAGACAATTAATATGTACGACCAATTAGATATAGAAATCAGTAAAACACCGGGAATTAAAATTACTACCAATCTGCCTTTCATACCGGTAAATGAAAGCAATCTGGTATATAAAGCGGCGAAACTTTTGATGGATGAATTTCAAGTAGAGCAGGGAATTACCGTAGATTTGCAGAAATTTATTCCTGTGGCGGCAGGCATGGCAGGCGGAAGCTCTGATGCGGCAGCAACCATGATTGGAGTAAATCGTTTGTTTGGATTGGGACTTTCTGTAAAAGAGCTGATGGAAAGAGGCGTGAAAATCGGTGCAGACGTGCCATATTGTCTTTTAAGAGGAACTGCGTTGGCAGAGGGAATTGGAGACAAGCTCCGTGCCCTTCCTGCGTGTCCGGATTGTTATGTGCTTATCGGAAAGCCGGCAATCAGCGTGTCTACAAAGTTTGTCTATGAAAATCTTCATGCCAATGAATTAGAGTATCATCCTGAAATTGATAAAATGCTGGATGCAATTCAGTGGCATAATTTGAATAAGATTGCAGACTGCATGGGAAATGTACTGGAAACGGTTACAATTCCTCATTATCCGGTTATTCAGAAAATTAAAGACCATATGAAAGAACATGGGGCATTAAATGCTATGATGAGCGGCAGCGGCCCTACGGTATTCGGATTATTTGATGATAAAGCAACGGCGGAAAACGCCTGTGAAGTGCTGCGGGAAAGCCGTCTGGCAAGAACCGTTTTTTTGACAACAGTATTTAACAATGGCGGAAGGAGAAAATAGCAGGAATGGATTTGGAAATGAATATGGACGACTATCTTCCTTTAAGGGATGTAGTTTTTAATACATTGAGAAGGGCGATTTTGAAGGGCGAACTAAAACCGGGAGAACGTCTGATGGAAATTGCTTTGGCAGACAAGCTGGGAGTCAGCCGTACCCCTATCAGAGAAGCAATCCGTAAGCTGGAGCTGGAAGGACTTGTTGTGATGGCTCCCAGAAAGGGTGCAAAAGTTGCTTCCATTACAGAGAGAGACTTAAATGATGTGCTGGAGGTCAGAAAAGGAATGGAGGTTTTAGCCATTTCCCTTGCCTGTGAGAGAATTACAAAGGAAGAAATGGAACATCTGGAAGAAATCGAAGCACATTTTCAGACACTCATTGAGTCCGACAACCTTACAGAACTGGCAGAGGTAGATGTGGAATTTCATGATACCATTTATCAGGCAACCAACAACAAACGTCTGGTACAGCTTTTGAATAATTTAAGAGAGCAGATGTATCGTTATCGTATGGAATATTTAAAAGACATTGCTGTGCGCCGCACATTGGCGGAAGAACACAAATCCATTTGCGAGGCTCTAAGAGCAAGAGACGAAAAAAAGGCTTTAGATTACGTTCAGCTTCATATTGATAATCAGCAAAAAGCGATTATTCGCAGCTTAAATCAAGAATAAAAGAAAATATAGGTGAGATAATAAAAGGAGATGTTGCACGAAGCTTGTGTGGCAACTCCTTTTTTTAAAATCATTTTGAGGAGAAAATCATGAATAATATAATCTCACCACATATTGATGAAAACGAAGCATACGTGAGAAAACGCCTGCAAAACTGTGACGACTGTATCATTCGCCCCATGCTTTTAGGGGAGGGCAAAAAAATACGCTGCATGGTGGTTTACATTGAAGTTGCCGTAAGCAACATGGTGCTGGAGGACTCTGTAATCGGCAAGCTGGTAAATCACATATGGGAGATGCCGGGAGACGAGCTGATTGAATTTATCAAGGACAATGGAATGGGGATTTCTGATGTGCAGCCTTTGGAAGACATGGATAAAGCCTTTGCAGCTATGTTGGCAGGAAATGCAATTTTTTTTATAGATGGTTACAATAAGGCAATCAAAATCGGCAGTAAAGGATACCCCAATCTCAGTGTTTCGGAGTCCAGCAGAGAAAAGGTGCTTCGAGGCTCAAAGGAGGGTTTCACTGATGCAGTAAAAACCAACGCTGCACTGGTTCGAAAGAGAATTCGGGACACAAGATTAAAGGTAAAACAGAAAACATTGGGAGAGAGAAGCCAGACTCTGGTACAGCTTTTATATATGGAAGATTTAGTGCGGCCGGAGCTTTTATCAGAGCTTGAAAACCGCTTGGACTCTTTTGTGATTGACGGAATTTTGGACACCGGAGCCATTGAACAGCTTACGGAGAAGCATTGGCTGTCTCCTTTTCCTCAGTTTCAGACTTCGGAGCGGCCGGATAAATGTGCGGCGGAAATTTTAAACGGCAGAATTTTACTGCTCTGTGACCATTCTCCCACAGGAATTTTGCTTCCGGCAGTTTTAAACGATTTCTTGCAGGTGAGCGAGGACAATTATAATCATTTTGAAATTGTAAGCTTTCAGCGGCTTATTCGCTATTTTGCCTTGTTTTTAACCTTGTTGTTTTCCGGAACTTATCTTGCTGTTACGAATTTTCACACGCAGGTTTTGCCTACCAATTTGATTTTATCCTTTTCCGAGGCAAGGCAGGGCGTTCCTTTTCCGGCTCTTTTGGAGGTGCTGTTTATGGAAATTGCCTTTGAAACCATTCGGGAAGCAGGGGTGCGTATGCCCGGACCTCTTGGAGGAACCATTGGTATTGTAGGAGGCCTGATTGTCGGGCAGGCAGCGGTGGAAGCCAATTTGGTAAGCCCCATTGTAGTGGTGGTAGTGGCTGTGACAGCGCTTTGCTCACTGGCAATTCCAAATCAGGAATTTTCAGCGCCATTTCGAATGTTAAAATTTGGCTTTATTTTTCTGGGGGGAACGCTGGGAGTCTTTGGCATTTTGTTAGGACTTTATCTGGTTATCAGCCATCTGGCAGGATTAAAAAGCTTTGGAATTCCTTATTTGACTCCTTTTGCAGCCCAAAATCAGGCGGGATACAGAGGAGAGCAGGACGGAACGGTTCGTGCTCCTTTTCGCTTTCTTACCAAAAGACCTCTGTATGCAAGGCGTGAGGAACAGGTAAAACTCCGAACAAAGAAGAAAGGAGGGGCATGATATGTTTGCAGACAATGCCAGAATTTCTCACAGACAGCTGTTTCGGCAAATTATTCTGGGACTTATCGGGATTTACACATTGGCAATTCCTGTGTTTCCGGAGGTTTCAGGAAGGCAGGGAATATTGTGTTTACTTACTGCAATGGCAGTTTATCTCCTTTTCTGTATTTATTTTATCCGAATAAAAACAGTTATGCAAAATCCCAGAAGATATATGGGGAAAATATTAGGCAGCGTTTTTGTTTTTTTGTATATGTCATGGCTGTGGCTGATGGGAGTGTATCTTCTTTTGATGACAGCCAGAATTACAGACCGCTTTCTGATAGAAGGCAGTGTGTATTGGATTGTGATTGTTCTGGCAGGAATAGTTACGTATCTGGGCAGTCATCAGGGACTGGAAAGGCGGGGAAGAATGGCAGAGGTATGTTTTCCTGTTTTCCTCTTTATTCTGGCAGGGATGCTGTGTCTTGGGATTTTACGGATGAAAAGCTATTATTTGGGTGAGTTGGGGGATTTAACCTTGCAGGGATGGTTAAAAGGCAGCTATCAGGTTTTTTGTGCGTTTTTGCCTTTTACATTTTTGCCTGTGGCGCTGGGAAATGTGAAAAAACCGGGAGAAACGGGAAAGGTCATGAGGGGCGCATTGTTTCTTGTGACAGGGATTTTGATGCTGTGCCTTTTATTGCTTCAGGGAAGCTTTGGGATTGGAGGATATGAACACAGGCAGTATCCCATGGTTGAATTTATGGCAGGCATCCGAATTCCGGGAGATTTTCTGGAGCGTGTGGATATTTTTTGGGTGGCTGCGGTAATGTTCAGTATGTTGTTTGCGCTGGGAGGTGTGTTTTTCTATAATCATGAGCTTTTGGTGCGGACAGATATGGAAAAAGGAGCGCCTTTTCTGGCAGCGGGAGTGGTGGCAGCAGCCTTAATATGTGAAAAAGCACAGGTATCACCGGAGCTTTTTTGGAAAATTACAGGGTGGTTTTACGGACCATTGTTCCTGCTCCTTCTTATCTATGCAGGCTTTGCAGGGAAAAAGAAATCTGTTTTTGTAAAAGGAGCGGCAATTTTACTGTGTATGCTTCCCCTGTCAGGCTGTGGGGTGTCTCTGGAAAACAGAGCCTTTCCATTGTCCATGAGCGCAGATTATAAAGATGGAAGCTTTGAACTGATTTATGGTATTCCGGGCTTGGGAGAAATTACAGGACAAGGGAAAAATCAGGAGGAGCAGCCTCAGGCAATTTCTTATCAGGGAGCTACTCCCAAGGAAGCGGAAGAGGCGTTTAACAGAAATCAAAAAAATTATCTGGATATGGGACACATGAAAATCATTCTTTTAGGCAAGGATTTGCTGGAAAACGAGGATGCCTTGTTTGAATTTTTAAATTATTTAGAGGAAAAGCCTTCCGTGGCGGGAAATATTTATGTGTTTTCCTGTGAAGATGTGAAGGCTCTTATGAGCTTTGACACACAGGGAGGGGAGTCTGTGGGAGATTATCTTACAGGAATTTTAGAAAATAATCTGGAAGGCAAGCCCAAAAACGCAGTAACCCTTCAGGATTTATACAATAGGTGGCACAGAAAGGAACAGCTGCCACAGCTTTTAGAGGCAGAATTGGTGAATAAGAGACCGCAAATCCGTCAATACTCCTGATAACAAAATCAGGAGGTACATAAAAGTTGAGTGAAAAACAGAAAGACAGAAAAATCTGGTTGGCAGCAGCAGTTTTGGGGCTGGCATTGACTTTATTTTTAACAGGAATAAATACGGTTCGTTTAAAACGAGAAAACAGAGAAATACAGGCACGCCTTGACAGGGAAATCCAACAGGGGATTGCAAGTGAGGTGTTCCGCCTCCACGTTATCGCAAATAGTGATAAAGAGGCAGACCAGAAGCTGAAATTACAGGTGAAAGACAGAATTGTGGAGTATTTGCAGCAAAAATTAAAGCAGGATGCCGACTTAGAAGAAACAAAGGAGCTGGTGCTTACCCATTTGCAGGAAATAGAGGAAGAAGCAGAGAAAATCGTGAAGGAAGCGGGCTTTACTTATGAGGTTCAGGCAGCAGTGGAGAACACCTATTTTCCTGACAAAACTTACGGAGATTGTACCTTTCCCGCAGGCGAATACGAAGCATTAAACGTACGTATCGGGGAGGCGCAGGGGCATAACTGGTGGTGCGTGCTGTATCCCAGCTTATGTTTTATTGATGATACCTACGGCATTGTGACAGAGGAGAAGAAAGAAGATTTAAAGTCCGTACTTACAGAGGAGGAATTTGACGAGATTTTAAAAAATCCACAGGAAAAGCCAAAAGTGAAGATTGGATTTCGTTGGTTTTAACCTTGCAATATCCCTTTGTTAAGGGTAAAATGAAGAACAGACGATAAAATGACAGTTATGAGGTTATTGTATGAAATATAAAAAAACAGCGCCCATTGGCGTTTTTGACTCCGGAGTCGGAGGTCTGACAGTTGCGAGAGAGATTATGCGAAATCTGCCTCATGAGAAAATCGTGTATTTCGGTGACACGGCAAGAGTTCCTTACGGAAGTAAATCAAAAGAAACCATTTTGCGATATTCCAGACAGATTGTCCGCTTTTTACAGACACAGGAGGTAAAAGCCATTGTAGTAGCCTGCAATACGGCAAGTGCGCTGGCTCTTGAAACAATCAGTGAAGAAATTGACATTCCCATTATCGGTGTGGTAAAGCCGGGAGCAAAGGTGGCAGCCCAGACTACCAGAAATAAAAAGATTGGGCTTATCGGAACAAGAGCTACGGTAAAATCGGACTTGTACCGCAGGACCATTCAGGCAGAAAATCCGGAAATTGAAGTAATCGGGCAGCCCTGTCCGCTATTTGTACCTCTGGTAGAGGAAGGCTGGCTGAAAGATCCGGTGACGATTGAGGTTGCTAAGCGGTATCTTGCGCCATTACTGGAAAAAGACATTGATACCCTTATTTTGGGCTGCACTCATTACCCCCTTCTTCGCTCTACCTTAAAGACCTTGGTAGGGGATGAGGTGACTCTGGTAAATCCCGCTTATGAAACGGCAAAGGAATTACAGCGGCTTTTAAAAGAGCAGGGCATGGAAAACGAGATACATACAGATGAAGAATTTCCCTACCGCTTTTTCGTCAGTGATGAGGAGGAATGTTTTCAGGAGTTTGCAAATTCAATTCTTCCCTATAATGTGAAGCGAACAGAGCAGATTAATATTGAGGAGTTTTAAAAATGACAAAGGACGTTTTAGTTACAGTAAAAGGACTTCAAAGCATGGAAGACGGCAGCCCGCCGGAAGAAGTAGAAATGGTGGCAAAAGGCGAATACTATTATAAAAACGGTCACCATTATATTTTTTATAATGAAACCATTGAAGGATTTACAGAGCAGAACAGAAACAGCATTAAAATCTCAGAAAACAGCGTGGAAGTAAAGAAAAAAGGACTTACCAATATGCAGATGATTTTCGAGGAGCAAAAGAAAAATATCAGTTATTACGCCACTCCCTTCGGAAATCTTCAAATGGGAATTGCAGCGACTAATATTGATATAAAAGAACAGGAGAAAAGTCTGGAGCTTTGTATTGACTATGCGATGGAAATTAACGGAGAACATGCGGCAGACTGCCGGATTGCAGTGAGTGTCAAAGAAAAGAACAGCGGTGAATTTTCCTTAAGCATATAAAAAGGGATTATTACTTTAAGAAGTGATAAAAAAGAGTTGGAGTATTAAGTGATTTCCAGAATATTTCTGAATGATACTTAAAACGCCAACTCTTTTTGAAGTAATAATCCTGTTTATTTCTGGGCAGACGCAGCTTTTTCTTTCATGCGTTTGAACCAGCCCTTTTTCTTAGCCGGAGGTGTCAGGGAACCACGAAGTCCTCTTACTCCTACAATGTAAATACCGCTTACATCGGCTTTGATTTCTTTCTTTACAGGAATTAAGTCAAATATTGCTTCGTCAGCTACTAAAGTCATAATCTTTGGACCGATTTTGGCTTTTACGATAGGCAGCTTAGAACGACGCATAAGCTTTGGAGTCTGGTCGATAACCATCTGAGGCAGACCGGATTGCTTAATAGGCAGACGTTTTTTATCAATGATAAGCATTGTCATCGTCTGTTTCATGGCATCCAGCTGTACCTGTTGTTCTTCCTGTTTTTTCTGAGCCTTTTTTCCAAGGAAAAAGAGAACAATAATACCAATGATTAAAAGAACCAAAACAACCAGAAGTATTTTCGTAAGCATTTCTGTTAATCCTCCTATTATTTCAGTAATTCATACTTAGAATATTCTAGCACCCTTTCATGGAAAAGGCAACTAAAAATCCCCTGAAACCCTTTCTTTTTCGGCGGTAATATGGTATAACTGCTTTTGTATACTAATTTTAAATGGAGAGGAAATAAAAGGCATGAAGAAAAAAATGATAATCCTTCTGCTGACATTGGGAATTCTGGGTACAGCAATGGGCTGTGGCGAAAAGAAGGACAAGACGGAGGATAAAGAAGGAACGAAAACAGAGCAGTCTGCGCAGGAGGACTTTAAGCTGACAAATAAAGACGGAAAAGTAGTTGCGGCGGACATTAACAAGATAGAAGATTATATTACTTTAGGAGAATATAAAAATCTTCAGGTAACAGAGGCGCCAAAGGCATCTGTAACAGACGAAGAAGTGGAAAACAGTATTTCCTATAAGCTTATGAGCCAGTATAAGGTGGAAGTGACAGAGGACAGAGCGGTTCAGCAGGAT
The DNA here is from genome assembly GCA_900539145.1 of uncultured Blautia sp. Classification (GTDB taxonomy): domain Bacteria; phylum Bacillota; class Clostridia; order Lachnospirales; family Lachnospiraceae; genus Blautia. The sequence continues at coordinate 22,540 of UQAX01000012.1, read as the reverse complement.
GATATCGTAAACATCGATTTCACAGGTTATATGGACGGCGAGGAATTTGAAGGCGGTTCAGCACAGGGTGAAGACCTGCTTATTGGCTCCGGTTCTATGATTGAGGGGTTCGAGGATGGATTAGTCGGACACAAAAAAGGAGAAGAAGTGACCTTAGACCTGACTTTTCCGGTAGATTATAGAGCAACAGAGCTGCAAGGAAAAGCAGTGCAGTTTAAGGTGAAAATTAACAGTATTTCTGTGAAGCCGGAGCTTACCGATGAATGGGCAGCGGCAAATACAGATTATAAAACTGTGGAAGAATTCAGAGCGGCAGAAAAAGAGGCAATGCAGAAAAGCATTGATTTAGAATATGAAGGTCAGGTGAAATCTGATTTGTTCTCTATGGTCGTAGAGGCAACAGAGTTTAAGGAATATCCGGAAGCTCTTTTAGAACAGGGCAAAAAGGACGTAAGGGAAAGACTTGACCAGATGTATCAGGCGCAGTTCCAGATGACTTTAGACGATTATGTAAAACAGCAGGGAATTTCTGAGGAAGAAGTAGAGCAGGTACTGACAGAGTCCGCACAGACTTATTTACAGCAGAATTTAATCGTACAGGCTATTTTCAACGCAGAAGGAATTGAAATGAGCGAAGAAGACTATACAGCAGAAGAGGCAAAATTCGCAGAATTAAACGGATTTCCTGATGTAGAGACCATGAAAATGTATTATGGTGATTTAAATGTATTAAAAGACAGTGTACTTTGGAACAAGGCATGTGATGTGATTGTAGAGACTGCTACGGTAACAGAGCAGGAGCCGGAAGCTGATACACAGGCTGCACAGGAATAGTGGATAGAAACCGCAGATGAACACAAAAGTTAAAATGTGTGTCTGCGGTTTTATTACATAATAAATGCTCCGTAAGGAGCGTGCTGCGGCAGGAAAAGGAGACAAAAGAGATGAAGACAAAAATGAGACGACTATTAGGACTTGTACTTGCAATGCTTCTTTTTGTTGTGCCTCTTTGGGGCTGTGGGAAAGAGAAGATGCAGGGCAGCGTAAATTCTGATATTGCACAAAAGGCACAGACAGCAGGAGGACTTACGGTTCACTATTTGGATGTGGGGCAGGGAAACGCCATATTGCTTCAATCAGAAGGACAAAACATGCTGATAGACGGAGGCGCAAGAAAGAGCTCTTCCTTTGTAGTAAGCTATCTGGAAAAGCAAAAGATTGAAAAGCTGGATTATGTGCTGATTTCCCACTTTGACGAGGACCATCTGTCAGGGGCTGTGGGTGCTTTACATAAATTCCCCGTAGGTACATTGATTACTCCTGATTATGAGGCTGACTCCAATATTTTCCAGTCTTATAAGAAAATCGCAGAGGAAAAAGGATATCAGGCAGTTCATCCCAAGCAAGGACAGGAGTTTTCTTTAGGAAGTGCGAAATTTCGAATTATTTCTCCGGTGTCTTACGGCCATGAGGATGAAAATCAAGACTCCGTAGGCATTATTTTAGAAAACGGAGAACAGAAATTCTTTATCGGCGGAGATATCGGGCTGGAAAGTGAAAAAGAAATTTTGGACTCCGGTGTGGATATTCAGGCAGACGTGATGCTGATGAACCATCATGGTTCACACGTAAGTGAAGAATTTTTTAAGAAAGTTTCTCCCTCTTACAGTGTAATTAGTTGTGGAAAAGACAATAAATACGGACATCCCAGAGCAGATACCATGGAGCTTTTAAAGAAGTATGAGGTGCCGGTATTTCGTACAGACTTGCAGGGGACAATCCTCCTGTACAGTGACGGGCAGGAGCTGACCTTTGAAAAAGAGCCCTGTAATGACTACACTCCGGGAGACAGAAGCGGGGCAGAGGAAGAGGCTGTTACACAGGAGTTTAACAACAGCAATGAGCAGGAATGTGACTTTGTTTTAAACGCACATACAAAGAAAATCCATAAAAAAGACTGCTCTTCCGTAGAACAGATGTCGGAGGAGAACAGAAGCTATTATAAAGGGGATATCAATACTTTATTAGACGCAGGGTACAGCGCCTGCAAGAGCTGTAACCCGTAAAAAGATACAAAGGAGAATAGGAAATGAAAAAGACATTAAAGCAGTTGGCAGGTTATTACAAGCCCTATAAAGGACTTTTCTTTTCAGACCTGTTTTTCGCAGTTTTAGGAGCAGGGATTACTTTGATAATCCCTTTGATTGTACGCTATATTACAAGTAATGTGGTGTATTATCCGGTAGAAAAAGCAGTAAACGTAATTATAAAACTGGGGATTTTTATGATTGCGCTGGTGCTTTTGGAAGCTTTCTGTAATTTCTATATTGCTTACTATGGGCATTTGATGGGCGCTCGCATTGAGCGGGACATGCGAAATGAAATTTTTAGTCATTATCAAAAGCTGTCCTTTTCATTTTTTGACAATCAGAAGGTGGGACAGCTCCTTTCCAGAGTAACCTCCGATTTATTTGAAATCAGCGAGCTTTTGCATCACGGGCCGGAGGATTTGATTATTTCCATTATTAAATTTGTGGGAGCATTTATTATTCTGGCATTTATCAATATCCGTTTGGCTTTGGCTGCATTTTTCTTTATTCCGTTTTTGATTTTATACGCCCTTTACTTTAACCGCAAAATGGAAACGGCATTTCAGAGAAACAGAGCCCGCATTGCAGATATTAACACTCAAATTGAAGACAGTCTTTCCGGCATTCGTGTGGTAAAATCCTTTGCCAACGAGCAGGAAGAAATGAGAAAATTTAAAATCGGAAATCAGCGTTTTGTAGAGTCGAAAAAGCAGAGTTATCAGTATATGGGTACTTACTATTCCGGAATGGGAGCATTTACTATACTGATTACCATTGTAGTTCTTCTGGTAGGAGCGTTTTCTCTTACAAAGGGACAGATGCCCGTAGAGGATTTGGTGACGGTTCTTTTATACATCAATAACTTTACCGAGCCGGTGAAAAAGCTGATTAACTTTACAGAGCAGTTTCAGAACGGATACAGCGGATATGTACGCTTCCGTGAAATTATGGCGGTAGAGCCGGATATTACCGATGATGAGAACGCCTGCGAGCTTACCGATGTAAAAGGAGCGATTGATTTTGAAAATGTATCTTTTTCTTATGAGGGAAATAAAGAGCAGGTGTTAAAAGATGTAAATCTTAAGGTAAATGCAGGAGAATACGTGGCTTTGGTAGGTGGTTCGGGAGCAGGAAAGACAACTCTTTGCAGTTTAATTCCACGCTTCTATGATGTAACAGAGGGACGAGTGTTGTTGGACGGACAGGACATTCGAAAGATTAAATTGCACAGCTTACGAAGTAAAATCGGTATTGTACAGCAGGATGTATATCTGTTTGCCGGAACGGTTATGGAAAATATCCGATATGGAAAGCCCGATGCCACAGATGAGGAAGTCATAGAGGCAGCAAAAGCAGCCAATGCTCATGAGTTTATTATGGAGTTGGAAAACGGTTACAATACAGATATTGGACAAAGAGGTGTGAAGCTCTCCGGCGGACAGAAGCAGAGACTTTCCATTGCCAGAGTTTTCCTGAAAAATCCGCCGATTTTGATTTTTGACGAGGCGACCTCTGCTCTTGATAACGAGAGTGAAAAGATTGTACAGGACTCTTTGGAGAAGCTTTCCGCAGACAGAACCACATTTGTAATCGCCCACAGACTTTCCACAATCAGAAAAGCCCAGAGAATTCTGGTACTGACAGAGGATGGAATTGCAGAAGAAGGAACACATCAGGAGCTTATGGAAAAAGAAGGTATTTACAGCAGTCTTTATAAACTTTCATTTTCATGATACAATGAGAAAAACGCAGGGAAAGGAATGGTTGAACATGATAGCAGATAAGATGAAGGCATTGGTGAACAACAGCTCGGCAATTCGTGCAATGTTTGAAGAAGGAAAAAAACTGGCGAAGGAATATGGTGCAGAAAACGTTTATGATTTTAGTCTGGGAAATCCCAATGTGCCTGCACCGCCTGAGGTTCAGGCTGCAATGTGCGAAATTGTAAAGGAAGAAGACCCTGTTGTGCTTCACGGCTATATGAGTAACAGCGGATATGAGGATGTAAGACAGGCAGTGGCAGAGTCTTTAAATGAAAGATTTGATACTTCTTTTGAGAAGGAAAACATCATCATGACAGTAGGAGCGGCAGGGGGATTAAATGTAATCTTAAAAACCCTGTTAAATCCACAGGATGAGGTTGTGGTTATTGCGCCTTATTTCGGAGAGTACAATGCCTATGTGTCTAATTATGACGGGGTTGTCGTAGTAGTAAGCCCTGACACAAGAGATTTTCAGCCGAACTTAAAAGAACTGGAAGAAAAGCTGACAAAGCGGACAAAAGCGGTGATTGTCAATTCTCCCAACAATCCTACGGGAGTGGTATATTCAGAAGCAACCATTCAAAAGCTGGCAGATATTTTAAGAAGAAAGCAGCAGGAGTTTGGAACAGATATTTATCTGATTTCCGATGAGCCTTATCGTGAGCTGGTTTATGACGGTGTGGAAGTTCCTTATCTGACAAAATATTATGAAAATACCATTGTAGGATATTCCTTCAGCAAATCCCTTTCACTGCCGGGTGAAAGAATTGGCTATCTTGTCATTCCAAAGGAAGCGGCAGATGCAGAAGAAATTCAGGCAGCAGCCAATGTGGCAACCAGAATTTTAGGCTATGTGAACGCACCTTCTTTCATGCAGAAGGTAGTTGCCAGATGCTTGGAGGCAAAGGCGGACGTGCCTTATTATAACCGAAATCGTGAAGCCTTGTATCATGCGCTTACAGAAATGGGATTTCATTGTATTAAGCCGGAGGGCGCATTTTATCTTTTTGTAAAATCTCCGATAGAAGACGAAAAGAAATTTTGCGAAGCTGCGAAGAAGTATCATATTCTGATTGTGCCGGGTTCTTCTTTTTCCTGCCCCGGATATGTAAGAATTGCCTACTGTGTCTCTTATGAGACAATTTTGAGTTCCTTAGACAGCTTTAGAAAGTTAGCTGAGGAATTCCATACAAAATGAGAGAAGGAGCGGGTGTAATATGACGAAAAGGGAGTTCTTGGAAGAATTAAAAGAAGTATTAAGCGAACAGCTTCCCCAAAATCAGGTGGCGGAGCATGTATCGTATTATATGAATTATATAGAAGAACAAAAACAAAGTGGAAGCAGTGAAGAAGAGGTTTTGAATATGCTGGGAGACCCCCGTCTGATTGCCAGAACCATTCTGGATACTGCACCCAACAGCAGAGAAAATCAAAATTATTTTTATGAAGAGACCACACAAGATGTGCAAAGTGAAGGAAAGAAAAAGGGATTATCCGGCAAAGCAAAGAAATATGTATATATTGGAATTGCTATTGCGGTTATCTTTTTAATTATTTCACTTATTACAACTTTATTATCCTTTTTACTGCCGATTTTATTGCCGGTCATCTTGATTTTCGTTGTGATTTCCATTGTGAGAAAGCGGTAGAAACAAAAAGAAATCCCTCATAGGGGAGCTATGAGGGACTTCGAGGGGAGTATAAATAATTAAATAAGGGGTTATAATGTAAAAAAAATTTTTGAAGGGTAAATTCTTTTTACAACCCATATTATAATATAAAAGGAAAAAAAAAGCAATAATATTATTTTTTTGTTAGAAAATTGTTAAAATTTAAGAAATACCAATTTAATATATTTTCCTGAGAATATTATTTTTGATTGCAGAGATAATAAGACTGTAACCAAAAATTTTTATTTAGGAGGTATTCCATCATGGCAAAAAACATGAACAACACAAATAAGAACAAAGCGGCATCTAACGCAAACAACATGAATAATGCAAACAAATCCGCTGCATCCAACAGCAAAAATTCAACAAACTCATCTAACAGAAATGCAGCAGATAAAAACGCAGCAGACAAAAATAACTCCAAATCAGAATATAGTTATTAAAAAAGAGCCCCCCTTGTAGGAAACTTCGGTTTTACCGGAGTTTCCTTTTTTTCTGCCGCATATACTAATAATAAAAGAAAAGGAATGAGAATGATGCTGAGTATTGATACAATTTCAGCAGAGGAATTAGATGCTTATGTAGGCAGACAGGATGCCGTTATTATAGATTTAAGGGATGCAGAAGAATATGAGAGAAGTCATTTAAAAACAGCGGTAAATATCCCTTATGAGGAAATTCAAAGGTGCAGAAGATTTTCAAAGGATAAATTGCTGGTTTTATATTGCAGTCGTGGAAGCAGCAGCCTCTTTGCAGCCAGAGAGCTTATGAAAATGGGGTACAGGGTGAAATCAGTGGTAGGAGGAATACGATGTTATCAAGGTTCGAACTTGTATTTTTCTAAGGAGCATAGTAAAATAAAAAAATAAATAATTGAATATTACAGTATACGATAAGGAGAAAAATAACATGAAATATATGTTTGCTTCAGATATTCACGGTTCCGCATATTATTGCAGAAAAATGCTGGAAGCTTATGAGCAGGAAAAGGCAGATCGTTTGATTTTGCTGGGAGATATTCTGTATCACGGTCCCAGAAACGATTTGCCTAAAGAATATGCCCCAAAAGAAGTCATTGCAATGCTTAACGCAAAGAAAAATGAGCTTTATGTAGTAAGGGGAAACTGCGAGGCAGAAGTGGATCAGATGGTTCTGGAATTTCCGGTTATGGCAGATTACTGCATTATTATGGATGGAGAAAGGACCATTTATGCAAGCCATGGGCATGTGTATAATGAAAATAACCTTCCACCAATGAAAAACGGAGATATTTTCATCCATGGACATACCCATGTGTTGCGTGCAGAAAAGAAAGAAAACTATACAATTTTAAATCCGGGTTCTGTTTCCATTCCAAAAGAAGGAAATATTCCTACTTATGCTGTTTTGGAAGACGGCGTATTCAGTATCCGTGGATTTGAAGGGGAAATTGTTAAGGAGTTAAAGCTTTGATGAAAGTGTTTGAGTTAATAGCGCCCTGCCATTTTGGGCTGGAAGCTGTGTTAAAAAGAGAAATACAGGATTTAGGATATGAAATCAGCGAAGTAGAGGACGGAAAAGTCACTTTCTACGGCGATGCAGAAGCTATTGTAAGAGCGAATATCTTTCTGCGGACAACCGAGCGAATTCTTTTAAAGGTGGCAAAAATAAAAGCTACAACCTTTGAAGAATTATTTGATAAAACAAAGGCCTTGCCATGGGAAGATTTTATTCCTGCAAATGGGAAATTCTGGGTTGCAAAGGCTAACTCTGTAAAAAGTAAACTGTTTAGCCCTTCTGACATACAGTCTATTATGAAAAAAGCAATGGTAGAGCGACTAAAGTCGGTTTATCATGTGGAGTGGTTTGAGGAGGATGGCGCCAGTTATCCGGTAAGGGTTTCTTTTATGAAAGATGTGGCTACTATTGGTATTGACACAACAGGCTTATCTTTGCACAAACGAGGTTACCGTCAGCTTACCAGTAAAGCTCCCATTACCGAAACGCTGGCAGCAGCTCTTTTAATGCTTACGCCGTGGAACAAAGACAGAATTTTAGTAGATCCTTTTTGCGGAAGCGGAACATTTCCTATTGAGGCTGCAATGATAGCTGCCAACATTGCACCGGGAATGAACAGAAGCTTTTTATCTGAGGACTGGAAAAACATAATTTCCAGAAAACATTGGTATAATGCTCATGATGAAGCCAGAGATATTATGTGCCTTGATATAGAAACGGACATTCAGGGATACGACTTAGACGGTGAAATTGTAAAGGCTGCAAGGGAAAATGCCCGCTGCGCAGGCGTTGACAAGCTTATCCATTTCCAGCAAAGAGATGTAAAAGACTTAAATCATCCGAAGAAATACGGATTTATTGTTACAAATCCACCTTACGGAGAACGTATTGAGGAAAAAGCAAATTTACCTCAGCTTTATACCACCATAGGAGAAAGCTTTCAAAGACTGGATGCTTGGTCGATGTATCTCATTACTGCTTATCAGGATGCGGAACGTTATATCGGAAGAAATGCAGATAAAAATCGCAAAATCTATAATGGTATGATGAAAACTTATTTTTATCAGTTTTTAGGACCAAAACCACCCAGAAAGAAAAAATCTCTTGAGTAAAGGAGAATATGTCAAATGAAAAGATTGATTTTTGCTACCGGAAATGAACATAAGATGATTGAAATCAGAGAAATTTTAGGAGAACTGCCGGTAGAAATTCTTTCCATGAAAGAAGCAGGAATTGAAGCCGATATTGTGGAAAACGGAAATACTTTTGAGGAAAATGCTTTGATAAAAGCAAAAGAAGTATGCAAATTAGCGGGAGAAATGGTTCTTGCAGACGACTCCGGCTTGGAAATTGATTATTTAAACGGTGAGCCGGGCATCTATTCCGCAAGATATATGGGAGAAGATACCTCTTATCGTATTAAAAATCAAAATCTTATCGACCGTTTGGCAGGCGTACCGGACGAAAAGAGAACGGCACGTTTTGTATGCGCTATTGCGGCTGCATTTCCCGACGGGAGAAGCTTTGTGGTTCGTGGAACAATAGAAGGCATGATAGGATATGAAGAACGTGGTGAGAATGGATTTGGCTATGATCCCATTTTTTATCTTCCTGAAAGGGGAGTAAGTACGGCAGAACTGCCTCCGGAGGAAAAAAACAGTATCAGCCACAGAGGAAATGCGCTGCGTAAGATGAAAGAGCTTCTTGAGAAAGAGGCATTGCTATGAGAATATTGATTGTCAGCGATACCCATGGGCGTGAAGAAAATCTGGAACGTGTTTTGCAGGAAAAAGGACCTTTTCAGCATTTAATTCATTTAGGTGATGTAGAAGGGCAGGAAGACTATATTGAAGTGATTGCAGGATGTCCTGTACATATTGTGGCAGGAAACAATGATTTTTTTTCAGATTTGCCGAGAGAAGAAGAGTTTTGGATAAAAGATTATCATATTTTTATTACCCACGGACATTATTACGGGGTTTCTGTGGGAACAGACCGGCTTTGTGAGGAAGCAGCCTTTCGAAATGCCACAGTGGCAATGTATGGACATACCCATCGCCCGGAGATTGAGGAGAAGAACGGAATTACGATTTTAAATCCGGGCAGTCTTTCTTATCCGAGACAGATGGGAAGAAGACCAAGTTATATTATTATGGAAATAGATGAGGCAGGAAAGGCGAAGTATACGATTTATTATTTGTAGGAAAAGTCTCAAACCCCTTGATTTATAAGGGGTTTGAGGATTAAAGCAAAAAAAATAAAAAAAATTGAAAAAAAGTGTTGACTTTTTTTTAGAGTGCTGGTATAGTATACCTTGTCGCCGGGCAAGAGAGTTCGGAAGACAAGAAAAAACACTTTCGGGGTGTGGCTCAGCTTGGCTAGAGCGCCTGGTTTGGGACCAGGAGGTCGCAGGTTCGAATCCTGTCACCCCGACTGTTTCTTAAAAAAGAAATGTTATTTATTTTATGCGGGTGTAGTTCAGTGGTAGAACACCAGCCTTCCAAGCTGGATATGTGGGTTCGATTCCCATCACCCGCTTACGTTAAGCCCAAAAGGTTTAATGTGATGTGTTTGTAGCTCAGCTGGATAGAGCAACGGCCTTCTAAGCCGTGGGTCGGGGGTTCGAATCCCTCCAAGCACGTTTGCATAAAATGCAATATGGTGGGTATAGCGCAGTTGGTTAGCGCGCCAGATTGTGGCTCTGGAGGCCAAGGGTTCGAATCCCTTTATCCACCCTAGCCGTAAGGCGGTCTTGGGCTATCGCCAAGCGGTAAGGCACAGGACTTTGACTCCTGCACTCGCTGGTTCGAATCCAGCTAGCCCAGTTTAATAATATTACGGAGCATTAGCTCAGTCGGTAGAGCACTTGACTTTTAATCAAGTTGTCCGGGGTTCGAATCCCCGATGCTTCACTGTTTAAAACAGCCAAGGTCAAAAACCTTGGTTCTTTTTTTAAAACAATATAGATATGCGGATATGGCGGAATTGGCAGACGCGCCAGATTTAGGTTCTGGTGTCTACGACGTGCAGGTTCAAGTCCTGTTATCCGCAGTAAAGTACCAGAACCCTTGATTTTTAAGGGCTCTTTTTGAAACTGCTACGAAATCTTTGCGTGAGGTAAAGACGGGAGAAGGCCGCAGAAATGCGGTCTTTTTCTTTTGCTCATTTTCTTGAGTTGCAGATAAAAATCAGTTAAAATAAAGTGTAGAAAGTAGAGGGACATATTGGGGAATTTGACAATCATGTACTGGGAATGATTGGAGGATAAAGGAAATGAAACCATGGAAAGATTTGTTTCGTATACATATATTGGAACGAGGGCTGAATTATTATGAAGAAGGCTGTGTTACTTCACTGGAGCAGACTTCGATAGGATATACGGCAGTAGTGGAGGGGACAGATGATTATGAAGTAGGGATAGAAATTTGTGCGGGTCAAGTTTATGATATGACATGTACATGCCCATATGCAGCAGAAGGAAAGTATTGTAAACATATGGCGGCGGTTTTGTATAAAATAGAAGAGGGCGAGCCCGATACAAAAATGCCGGGAAATTATCTTCAAAAGGTGCAGGAACAAAATAAAGAAATGCAGGATATTATTGCCGGAATTCCAATAGAAGAATTGCAGGAAATTGTTTTTTCACAGGCATCTTCTGATGATTTTCTATATAACAGGATTATGACAAAGTATGCGCCGATAACGCCGCGTCATATGATTAGGTTGAAAAAACAGGTGAATGATATTGGTTATCATTATTCTGACAGAGGTGGATTTGTAGATTATTATCATGCAACAGATTATACAGATGCGTTGAATACTCTTTTAAATGAAAATATTCCGCTGTTACTGGAGAAAAATTACAGAATGGAAGCATTTGAATTAGTCAACTGTGTCTTTTATGAGATTGGAAATCGGGATATGGATGATTCGGATGGTAGTATATCCTTTGTAGTGGATAATTGTTATGAATATTGGCAAACAATATTGCATGAATGTAATGATGAAGAAAAAGAAACGATGTTTCAGTGGTTTCAAGATCATCAAGAAAAAAATTATGTAGTTGATTATTTGGAAGATTATATTAGTGACTTTTTGATGAATGAGTTTCATGATGAAGAAATGCTTCGGAAGAAACTTCATATGTTAGATGAAAAAATCACTAAGTTTCAAAAAGAAAATTACAGTGGTGACTCGTATTCTTCGTATTATGGTATGGTCAATAACATAACTGCACGGATTTGTCTGATGGAGGAGCTGAATTATTCTAAACAGGAAATAAGGGATTATCGGCAGAAATATAGGAACTTTTCTGAAATACGAAAGATGGAAATACAGGAATATTTAACTGATAAAAAGTATGAAGAAGCTATTGCAGTATTGAAAGAAAGTAAAAAACTGGATGCTAATCAACCAGGATTGGTAGCAGAATATAGTCAGCAATTAATTCAAATTTACGAAAAAAGAAATATGCAGAAAGAATACGCAGAAGAACTTCAATATCAAGTGTTTGGATGTATGCAGGATAACTTGAAATATATTGTGAAATTGAAAAAGCTGTGTAGTGAAACGGAATGGGAGGAGCAAAGAGAAAGATTTTTGAAAGATGAAACATCTTCTTGGATTAGATATGAGTTCTTAGTGGAAGAAGAATTGTTTGCAAGACTGTTCCGGGAAATTCAGAAGAATAATTCTGTATACGAATTGGATCAATATGAAAAAGTGTTGAAAAAACATTTGCCAAATGAAGTCAGAGATATGTATGTGCGATATGTGAAAAATGAAGCAGTTCAGACAGCAGATAGAAAGGCGTATAAATATTTAATGTCTTATCTGAAAAAAATTACAAAATATCCGGATGGTGAAAAAATAGCACGGGATATTGCAGAGTGCTGGAAGCAAGATTACAAAAGAAGACCTGCTATGATGGATGAACTGCGGAAAGCCGGATTTTAATGTGTGTAGGGAAAATAAAGGGTGAAAAGTTTAATAGGGAATATATAAAATTATTAAGCGGAGAAGGGTTGTGGGGTACAGTGTGAAATGGGTTAATTAAATCAATTTTATATTCTGCTGTATTATTAATAAACCATTTTTATAAATTTAGAGATAGATAAAATAATCGTTTGGTAAAGAATAGGAGGTTTTATATGAGTGAAAAGAAAAAGAAAATAGGTTTTACTGTTGCGTGTGTAAACGAATTTGCACAACATTATAATCTCAGTATACAAGAAGCCTTTCGTTACCTTTTTCAATTTAAAGGTATTGCATTTATAAAAGAAAATTACGAAGTTGAGCATACCTTAGATTTTGAAACAATAGTAGAAGATTTGGGGATATTGTGCAAAAAAAACGGAGGCGTGTTATGAGGTTATATCACGGGAGCAATATTGTAATTGATAGTATAAATTTGGCGATGTGCAGACCATATAAGGATTTTGGCTTAGAAACAACAGAAGAAAGTATAAAACTTTTGCGAAAGGCAGGAAAATAATATGGGTAAGCAGGAACAGTTAATAGAATATATTGTTCAGGATATTGTTGATATGTTCTCTTCAGATCAGGACATAGAATATGATGAGGCTATGAATAAGTTTTATAACTCAAAAGTCTTTGAAAAACTTCAGGATAAAGAAACCGGTTTATATATGGAAAGCTCAGAATATGTGTATGATCTTTTTAAAGATGAGATAAATTTTGGGCGCATTGTTCAAGCGGAAATATAAGATTTATAGTATTTTTAATCACTAAAGATACCAATGAATGTGTTAGGAGTGAAACCTCCTGCATAGATTATAACAAACAGACTATGCAGAGGTTTTTCATGAAAGATTATATTGAAGAACGTGCAGTGGAGATTGGGACTTTTATTATTGAAGAAAGAGCAACAGTAAGGCAGACAGCAAAGAAATTCGGAGTAAGTAAAAGCACTGTGCATATAGATGTAACAAAAGAGGTATTTTTGTGAAGGTTGTTTATGAGGTGAGGTAAGGATAGGAAAAGGATATTATATATAAGGAGTATTTGGTTTTGGGATAAGTATTTACAGAATCAAATGTATGGTGCAAAAGCTCGGTGATGACCGGGCTTTTTATATGTGGAAATAAGTAAGAGTAGAAAAGTATGGTTGTGAGTGAAAATGTTGTAGTGAGTCTTTTATTTATAAGTGATATTTTGTTAGGAAGAATTGTGGTATAATCTAATTGATTATTATCAGGTTTAGGTAGATAAATAAGATTTTTCGCAAATTCTACAAAGGATATTAAGAATAATATTGGGGGAGGGCCTATGAGCGATATAATAAAATTTAATTCTGACAGAGAGATAGTTACAGAACAGAATGGTGAAATCGTAAGAGAATGCAATGATTTAGCCGAGATGACAGAAGAAATGTTGCTGGATGCACGAAAAGAAATTGCAAATACTAAAACACTTAGTGTGCCGATTGCTGAACTGGCTTTATTAGGAACTGGAGTAGCGTCTTTAATCCCGGCTTTAAGGAAAGTAACACAAACAACAACATTTAATACTCAGGGATTATATCAGCTTGCAAATGCAGGAGTAGGAGACACTTTAAAGATAGCAAAGAATGGCAATTTTTGGGGAGCATTCAAAACTGCAGATGGGTCATCGAAATTTGCACAGCTTCAAGCGGCATAGCCTCTTTCAACTATCAGTACTGCGGTAATGCCTATTGATCCGGCAACAATGATGATGGCAGTAGCGTTGTTTGCAATAGAGCAACAGTTAAAAGGTATAGAGGAAAAACAGAAGCAGATTCTGTCATTCCTTGAAATTGAGAAAGAATCAGAGACTGAAGCAGATGTAGAGATTCTGTTAAAGATGATTACTACATATAAGCATAATTGGAATAATGAGCATTTTATTGCAAGTAATCATAAGATGGTGTTGGATATTCAAAGAACAGCCAGAAAGAATATGCTTTCATATAAAAAGAAGGTTGCAGAACTACTAGATTCCAAAAAAATGATTGTTGCTCAGACAAAAGTAAAATCAACTTTGAGCGATTTACAGAAGAAATTCAAATATTACAGATTGTCGCTATATACTTTTTCTATGGCTTCATTGATTGAAATTATGCTTAGTGGTAATTTCAAAGAGGCATATATTTCTGATATAAAGACAGAAATTAAGAAATTTTCATTGGAATACAGAGATTTATTTACAGAATGTTCCATGTATCTTGAGAAAATGGCTTCAGGATCTGTAGAAGCAAATGTTATGAAAGGTATTGGTGTTGCAAGTAAGGCAGTAGGAAAGTTTATAGGAAGTATTCCAGTTGTAAAAGAAGGGCAAGTGGACGAGTTCTTACAAGATGGAGGAGCACATTTAAAAGAAAATGCCCAGGATATGCAGAAGAATATATTAGAATCATTTGCAACCCTTCATAATCCGGGAACTGGTGTCTTTATGGAAAAAATGGAGGATATGATTCAGATTTATAATCATACGGACAGAATTTGTTTTGATGATAAGAAAATATATCTTATTGCAGGGTAAGATAATGGATGAATGCGAATGAGAAGGAGAAGAATGTGGAGAGATTTTCAGAGAAAAGTTTATTATTGCTTGGAGATTATTATGTCTATGGCCTGATTAATCCTAGGAATAGGAAAATATTTTATATTGGCAAGGGAACCGGGAATCGAGTTTTTGAACATGAATTGGAAAGTCAAGAAAATTCTGAGAGCGAAAAGTTGAAATTAAAGATGATAGCCGAGATTAAAGCAGCTGGTTTGGAAGTTGAAAAAGTTATTATTAACTGCAATCTGACAGAAGCGGAAGCATTTGCAGCAGAAGCGGCACTGATTAATGCGTTTAATTATGTTGAAGACACCCGGTTAACAAACATTGTTGCAGGACATCATTCGGCAGAGGCTTTGACAGTAGATGATTTTGAAAAGATATATGGAGCAGAAGAGTTACAAGAATCAGATATCCGACACAAGATAATGATTATCAAGATAAATAAACTTTATCAAAAAGGAATGACGGAAGAAGCTCTGTATGATTCGGTACGTGGTATTTGGCAAGCATCACTAGAACGTGTGAAGACAGTGGAATATGTTTTTGGGGTTTATAATTCGTTAATAGTTGCGGTATATAAACCGACAACGTGGTATGTCTGTAAAGAAGCATTAGAAAAATTGCCAAAGCATGTTACACAGTTGACTTCGAAAACGGAGAACAGAGTATTTTTTGTAGATAAAGGATTTGAGAATCATGAGTTAATGGACAAAGCAGAAAAGTTTTATTTGTATAAGTCCATTGCTAGTTTGAAAGTGAATCAGAGTGCACAGAATCCAATTACATATTTAGAGGCTAAAGAATAGAGCAAGATCCACCCCGGTATTACCATATTGCAATTTCTTGCATGTTCTTATTCGGAGTATTGAATTGATGGGGAGCATCCCCATACCCGCTAATTGGCTTCGCAACAAAAAATATATATTTTTGAATAAATACAGCTATATGGTTTCAGAGATGAAATCAGATGGCTGTTTTTGTTTTTTACATTTAATACAAGTTTTCATGAAGTGATGCTTTTACATTTTGGTAAAAACCAAGATGTTTTAATGGGTTTGAGGTGTCCTCAGTAAGAAGAAAATCATGGGATGACATGGAGAGAAAAACGATAATGTTAAACATAGGTGGATTTTGCTCTGTAAAAAATAAAAGAAATATGGAGTAACCCTGTAAAAGAGTTCATTTTCCTTTCGCTATATAGAGGGATATTCAAAACGCTTAAAAATGAAGTGAGGTTAAGGTCTATTTCAATAGACATTTTCATAGTAATGGACAAAGAGAAAAGGGAGGTGGGAGCACCGCTATGAAGAAACAAAAACTGAATTATCGTTTTCATAATCCGAATACTGCGGAAGTGACCGCCGATTACATATTGAAAGTATTTATTGAGGCGAATATGAAGAAAGTAGAACGGGTTATGCAGGAGGTTGCTGAAAGAGGTTTGGAAGAGGACAAGCAGGAGAGAAAATAAAAGATTTTGAGCTGCAAGTTTACTTGTGTTCTTGATGGAAAAAGGGTAAACTGATGAATAAGAAGTTGCGATTTTGAAGGGAGACCTTGATTATTTATGAGAAAAGAATTTGATATTTCACAGTTCGATAAATATAGAGAAGATAACAGAAGAGAAGTAAAGAAAGCGAATGGGGGCTTGCCGGTTTCGTTGTGGGACACATATTCTTCTTTTGCAAATTGTTATGGCGGTGTTATTATTTTATGGATTAAAGAGGAAAAAGATGGGAGCTGGCGCACAACCGGATTGCAAAATGAATCGAAATTGCGTAAGGATTTTTGGGATACGATTAATAATCCGAAGAAAGTAAACCTCAATTTATTAACGGATGACGATATAGAGACCTATACAATAGGTGAAAGGAAAGATGTCATCATGGTGATATATGTTCCTATGGCAAAGAGGGAGCAAAAACCGATTTATATTAATAATGATATTTTTAACGGAACGTTCCGTAGAAATTATGAAGGAGATTATCATTGTACCAGATTGCAAGTAAAAGCAATGCTTCGCGATCAGACAGAGAGAACGATGGACATGGAGATTCTGGACAAGGTTCCTATGGAAGATTTGAATTATGATACAATTCACGGGTATCGTAACAGCCATAGAACTTTGAAAGAAGGGCATCCTTTTGAACGGTTGAACGATCATGAGTATTTAAGAAGTATTGGAGCGGCGGCTGTTTCCGAAGAAGATGGGAAATTGCATCCAACAGCAGCGGGTATGCTTATGTTTGGAAATGAATACGATATTGTGCGGCATTTTCCGGAGTACTTCTTAGATTATAGAGAGGAAATGGATTCTGCAATTCGTTGGACTGACAGATTACAATCCAGTTCAGGTGAATGGTCAGGTAATGTTTGTGATTTTTATTTCAGAGTTTATAATAAGATAATGCAAGGACTTGCATCCTTGAGCAGGGATGGAATTGATTCTGTCCGGTCTGCAATCAAAGAACTGGAACACCATGGATATGTGCAGCGAAATATTGTTAGAAACGAGTATGGCTGCGAAATAATCCTGACTTCATTGCAGAATTGGATTATGTGATGGAGCTTAATGGAAAGCTGATTGGACAGAACATTTTCATGAAAGCGGTGATCAAGGCTGATGACGGGAGCAATATTCCAATATCTTTATGTCCCAGATCAATTAAACGCTGAGTGGATTCAAATCCGGCAAGTTCATTGTCAAGGACGATGCAGTCGGCTGCGTGATCTTTGATTTCCTGATCAAGGAGAATCAATGGGATATTGCTTTTCTGAATCATTTCGATTTGTTTGCCATCAGAGGCATATGGAATCAGTACGATTCCATCAACCATACGATCGATAAGATATTGTGTTTTACGCAATTCCATTTCGGCATTGTTATGGCATTCGCATACGATAACACTGTATCCTAAAGGCAATAATGTGGATTCAATTGATGAAATCATAGAAGTACAAAATGTGGAATCAAGCATAGGTAACAGGATGGCAACGGAGAATGATTTGGCATTACACAGTCCTTTGGCTATATTATTAGGATGAAAGTCAAGTTCTTTGATTGCTTCTTCTATTGCCAGGCGTGTGCTTTCTTTTACTGTTTTGCCATTAATGTATTTGGAAACAGTAGCTACAGAAAGACCGGCACGAGCTGCAACATCGCGTATTGTTGAGGCCATAATAACGTCTCCCTTCTTAATGTGATTGGCTTATAAAAATATTAGCATAATTGCAGAAATTATTTAACGCTGTTAAAGATGCATATATTCCTTAATGAATCCTGTGATTGCTGTTCGCTCCGTTCACAGCAACTTGGTCAAAATCCATTCCACTTGCTGTAAACTGTCAGGAATGCTATATTATATGAAATATCTGTCGTACTGTACAGTTGTACCAAAAATAAAATGTATGGGAAAGACGGTGAAAAAATGATACCGTCTGTAAGAATACACGGACGGAAATGGGATGTGGAGGAATGGAGCATGTTTAAAGAAATTAGAGATGAACGGGCTTTCAACGGGATTTTAAATCAGATTATAGAGAACATTCAAAATGGCAGTCTCAAAGCGGGCGATGCCCTTCCGGCGGAGCGGACAATGGCGGAGATCATGGGAGTATCCAGACCAGCAGTCAGAGAAGCTTTGAGAGCACTGGAACTGCTGGGAATAGTCAAGCCGGTGCCGGGAGGCGGAAATTATATTACGGAGGACCTGGATACCTGGCTGATCGAACCTTTATCCATACTTTTTAAATTAAATAATGGATATCTGCGCCAGAATCAGCAGTTCCGTGCGGCACTGGAGCGAGAAGCGGCAATTCTTGCGGCACGAAAGTGCACACCGCTGGATGCAGCAGAATTATGGGTGATTCTTGCACGGCTGGACGCCGCAGAAGATGAAAAGATACGGGGTGAACTGGATCGCGAACTTCACAAGAAGATTGCAAAGATCGCAGATAACCCGATGGTTTACAGTGTCCTTGCGGCAGCAGATCAGCTTACTGAGAATATTGTTTCCGGGACGAGAGACTACATTATGAAAAAGAATAATTCTGTCAGAGAGGTTGATGACCAGCATCATCGGCTTGTTAAGGCAATCATCAACGGAGATGCAGAACAGGCGGAACGATGTATGTCCGAACATATGGATACGATTGAACGTTATATGGAAGAAATGCAAAAAAAATCCTGAGAAATTTTGGGCATTTTTACAGGATAAATTGATATGACCTCTATTGCATTTTGGTAATACCGGCGGTATAATTAAAATGAAAATTGGTAATGCCAATAAATAAAACCGGCAACACCAGAAGGAGGGACGAAACAATGGGATATGTGAAATGGTCACATGAGACACTGAATCATTTTTGCGGAGACGTATTCAAGGCGTTTGGTTTTACAGAGGAAGAAAGCAATCAGATCAAGGATGTGCTTCTTACGGCTGACCTTTATGGAATAGAAAGTCATGGCATGCAGAGAATGGTGCGTTATCATAAGGGAATCGAAAAGGGAACGATCCATCCGCAGGCAAAGCCTGAAATTGTATTTGAAACACCGATATCTGCAGTGATTGATGGTCATAATGGAATGGGACAGCTTATTTCCGTTTATGCAATGAAAAAAGCAATCGAAAAAGCCAAAAAGACCGGGGTTGGAATTGTAACTGTCCGTGAGTCTAATCATTTCGGTATCGCTGGATATTATGCAAAGATGGCATGCGATGAGGGACTTCTGGGAATGGCCTGTACAAATTCAGAGGCTATTATGGTTCCTACGTTTGGCAAAAAAGCCATGCTTGGATCAAACCCAATCGCAGTAGCTATGCCGGCAGACCCGTATCCGTTTTTCTTTGACTGTTCTACCACGGTAGTTACAAGAGGAAAACTCGAAATGTACAATAAAATGGAGAAACCACTTCCGGATGGATGGGCCCTGGACAAAGATGGTCATGCAAGTACAGATGCACCGGATGTCCTTTCCAATATTGTTGCAAAGAAGGGCGGTGGAATCATGCCCCTTGGTGGAAATGAAGAGGTTACAGGAAGCCACAAGGGATATGGATATGGTATGGTGTGTGAACTATTCAGTTCCATTCTTTCTATGGGTGTTACTTCGGATCATTGCTGTACATTCCCGGATAAAACAGGAATCTGTCATGGATTTGTGGCAATCGATCCGGCTGCATTTGGTGATCCTCAAGCAATCCGCAGACACTTTTCAGAATACCTGGAAGCTTTGAGAGAAAGTCCGAAGGCAGAAGGCAAAGATCGTATTTATACACATGGTGAAAAAGAAGTTTTGGCAGAAAAAGATAGAAGAGAGCATGGATTACCTGTAAACGATAATACGATGGTCGAACTTGCTAATCTGTGTGGATATCTCGGACTTGACTTTAATAAATATTTTGATGGATATGAGCTTCCAAAAGAAAGCAAATTCTTTACCGGTAATTATTAATAGATTAGAAGATTGCTGTGAACGGAGTGAACAGCAACAATAGAAGAGTCGAATGATACGGTTTCGCAAAATTTAAGATACCAGGGAGGACAATAGAAATGGATTATGCAAAAGAATCTTTAAGACTGCATGGAGAATGGAAAGGTAAGCTTGAAGTTGTAACAAGAGTACCTGTAGAAAATAAGGATGATCTGTCACTTGCCTATACACCAGGTGTTGCACAGCCTTGTCTCGAAATCCAGAAGGATGTGGATAAATCTTATGATCTTACCAGAAGATGGAACATGTGTCTGGTAGTAACTGACGGTTCAGCTGTTCTTGGACTTGGAAATATCGGACCAGAGGCCGGAATGCCGGTAATGGAAGGAAAATGTGTACTTTTCAAGGCATTTGGCGATGTAGATGCATTCCCTCTTTGTATCAAGAGCAATGATGTAGATGAGATCGTTAATACAATTTATCTGATCTCCGGTTCTTTTGGCGGAGTAAATCTGGAAGATATTTCAGCACCGAGATGTTTTGAAATTGAGAAGAAATTAAAAGAAAAATGTGATATCCCGATTTTCCACGACGATCAGCATGGTACAGCGATTATCACTCTTGCCGGTCTGACCAACGCACTGAAGGTTGTAGGAAAGAAAAAAGAAGATGTTCGTATCGTTATGAACGGAGCAGGAGCTGCTGCAATTTCTATTGCACGTCTCCTTCTGACAGCAGGATTCAAAGATATCACTCTCTGCGACAGAAAGGGTGCAATCTACGAGGGACGCCCGGAAGGCATGAATCCGATCAAAGAAGAAATGGCTAAAGTTACTAACCTGGCTAAAAAATCCGGTTCTCTTGCAGAGATGCTGGTTGGCGCTGATGTATTTATCGGTGTTTCAGCACCGGGTGCTGTTACAACAGAGATGGTTAAGACCATGAACAAAGATGCAGTTGTTTTTGCATGTGCGAACCCGACTCCGGAGATTTTCCCGGATGATGCAAAGGCAGGCGGAGCAAAAGTTGTTTCCACAGGAAGAAGTGATTTCCCGAACCAGATCAACAACGTACTTGCTTTCCCGGGAATCTTCCGTGGTGCATTTGATGTGAGAGCAAAAGAAATCAATGACGAAATGAAATTGGCAGCGTCTGAAGCACTTGCAAATCTGATCACAGATGAGGAACTTTCTCCGGAGTATATTATTCCGAAGGCATTTGATAAGCGAGTAGGACCAGCGGTAGCTAAAGCGGTTGCTGAGGCAGCAAAGAGAACCGGTGTAGCTCGTATTTAAACGAGATACGCAGGGGTAACACCGGAAAGTCATGAGACTGCACTGAAGGTCGTGAAAGCGTGCCAGATAGAGGTTGTCGAATGAACGGATTACAAAAAGATATAGAATAAAGTAAAGCAGAAGGGGCTGTCGGTTAATATCACATTTCGGCATCCTCAGTAGCAATTGAAAGGAACCCTGCAAGGACAAGGCTTGTTAGCCTTCCACCTTGCGTAGGATCCTTTTTCTATGAAAGATGAAATTTATTTTTGGCCGCAAAAATCCCTTGTCTGGATTTTTACAGCCACACTTTTGATCAAGCTGTTTTTTTCGGTGTTTTTCCCTCAAACTTCTTTAATTTTTCATTGAGAAAACGGCAGTATTTATTTATATTCCTTCCGATTGCGGTCCGCTCAAGAGATTAAAAGATAAATAAAAGTAGAGTAGTTTGAGATGGGATTAATTTCAATAATTTTCTCTTTTTCTGTTTACGAATCTTTATTTTGATATATAATATAGATGTAACAGAAAATAAATTTGATACAGAGAGGTAACACTATGAAGATAGCAGCCTATTGCCGTGTTTCCACAGATAAAGCCGACCAGCTCAACAGTTTAGAAGCTCAAAAGGAATTTTTCTCCGAATATACGCAGCGTACCGGGGATGTTTTAGTGAAATTATATGCAGATGAAGGTATTTCGGGAACTAAAATAAAAAATCGAAAAGAATTTCTTCGTATGATGGCAGATGCAGAAAAGGGAATGTTTGACATGGTTGTTGTAAAGGATATTTCTCGCTTTGCCAGAAATACCGTAGATCTTTTACAGAATGTTCGTAAATTGAAAGCGTTGGGAATTGAAACCCAGTTCCTTACAGCGAATATGACGAGCATGGGAAACAGTGAGTTTGTTCTTACTATTTTTGGTGCGTTGGCTCAGGAAGAAAGCGCTAATACATCTAAGCGAGTGAAATTTGGAAAGAAACTGAATGCAGAAAAGGGACGAGTTCCGAATATTGTGTACGGTTATGATAAAACGATCGGGGATTATTTTAACCTTGAGATTAACAAAGAAGAATCTAAGGTTGTCAAACAAATTTACAAGTGGTACACAGAAGAAGGTTACGGTGCTGCCAAGATTTCTAATATGTTGAATGAAAAAGGGTATCGAACAAAGCGAAATTGCAAATGGAGCCAGAATGCCATCTGCCGGATTTTGACCAATGAGATTTATACGGGAAAGATTATCAATGGAAAGCAGGAAA